>NZ_JBKEWJ010000027.1:0-35020 GCF_056357555.1 Bifidobacterium sp. LH_230 | reverse complement strand
CCGAACCGGCGGCAGCGCCGCCATCGCCACGCCCCTCGACCACATCGTCGTTCTTCAAGGTCACCATCATTCAATCCTTCCAGAATGGCAGCCCATACACAAACAATTAGACACCCTCAGACCTCCTTGCGCAGTTCACCTTTTGCCTGGACGTAGATGGCCTGGTAGATCGTTTCGGTGCAGATGTGCATGCCCTTATTATCCGGGAAGTCTTCCCGCAGACGTCCCGCGATCTGCTCCGGGCTCCAATGCCGCTTCAACCCGCCGCGGACGTAGTCGAGCAGTCCGGGGACGGAGCGCACCTTCGCGGCCTTCGGCCGGGCGAGTCGTTCCGTGGCTACCCGTTGGGCGCGGTTCGGCTCGTAGTGCCCCGTGTCCGGGTTCGTGTTGCGCGCGATCTCGCGCGAGACGGAGGACGCGGCCCGTCCCAATTTGTCGGCTATCCTGCGAATGCTCCATCCGGCCCGAATCCAGTCGGCGATGTGGAGCCGGCTCTCCAGATCAAGGAACCGTGTGCTGATCGTCTTCGATTCGTCCATGACGGGACGATACCAGACCGTCACGGACGGCTTCTCATTGCGGCCGGTCGCGCGCGTGCGCCCGTTGCGCCACACCTTGCCCGTGCGCTTGGACACGCCCACCGCCTTCGCGGCCTGCGTGTAGTTCATGCCATCGCGGATAAGCTCCACGTACCGTTCACGACGCGCCTCGCACATCAGACTCCGGGTCTCGTACTCGACGCCATCGAACACCCACTTGCCCACCTGAAATCCCCTCCCGGATCATCAGGTGTTGCAACGATCACTAGAACCCGCCCCCAGTCGGCTTCGCCGACAGCCCCCCTCAGCCGAGGGGCCGAGAATAAAAACGCGTCAGCTTAGACCCGACAAAATACTAGAAATCGGAGTCTAAAAACGCCACGTTCAGCTCCTATAACCAGCCCTTGGAACATTGCGTTTCCAAGGGCTTTGCCGGTGGGGCCGCTCGGGCTTGAACCGAGGACCGGGCGATTATGAGTCGCATGCTCTAACCGACTGAGCTACGGCCCCACGATGGCCGGCGACTCGCGCAAGCCAACCTGACCAGTGTAGCAGAACGGCCGACCGCGCGACACTGCCATCACTCTCGCACCCCTTCCGTGTTCCCGTGACGCCTACGAATCGCCACTCACTCCGCATGACACCGCACCACACCGTTCGGCGCGCCATCGTGATACACTGACCGTGATAGTTTAATGATCTAACTTACTGGCTGCACGCGGCACCGAACGCCGCCCGTGACAGCCCGGCAAGTACGGTTCACGCAATGCGAGGAGGCACAATGACTCAGATTCTGGTGGCGGGCGTCGATACGTCCACGCAGTCGACCAAGGTGCGCGTTACCGACGCGGCGACCGGCGAACTGGTGCGGTTCGGCCAGGCGAAGCACCCCGATGGCACGAGCTGCGACCCGAACGCGTGGTGGGATGCGTTCCTTGAGGCGTCGGCGCAGGCCGGCGGCCTTGACGATGTCGCCGCACTGGCGGTCGGCGGCCAGCAGCACGGCATGGTGCTGCTCGACGCGCAGGGCCACGTGGTGCGCGACGCGCTGTTGTGGAACGACACCCGTTCCGCGCCGAATGCCGAGCAACTGATCGCCGAGCTGGGCGAGGCGGCCAAGGCCGCGGACGGTTCGGAGGCCGATCTGTCCGACGATCCGATCATGCGCGGCCGCCAGCGCTGGGTCAAGGCGGTCGGCTCGTCGCTGGTCGCGTCGCTGACGATCACGAAGATCGCATGGGTCGCGCAGCACGAGCCGGAGAATGCGGCCCGCGTGGCCGCGGTCTGCCTGCCGCATGACTGGCTGAGCTGGCGCATCGCCGGCCACGGTCCGGTCGCGGACGGCGAAACCGCCGATCTGGGCGCGCTGTTCACCGACCGTTCGGACGCGTCGGGCACCGGCTACTTCGACTCGGCGGCGAACGAATACCGCATGGATCTGGTCAAGATGGCGTTCGGTCGCGACGATGTGACGTTGCCGCGTGTGCTCGGACCGACCGAGACGGGCGCGGTGGCCGATCCCGCGATCGCCGGCAAGAACGTGCCCGGCGGCTGCATCATCGCCCCGGGCGGCGGCGACAACGCGATGGCGTCGCTGGGCCTCAACATGGGCGTAGGCGACGTGTCGATCAGCCTCGGTACGTCGGGCGTTGCTGCGGCCATCTCCCCCGTTCCGGCCTATGACATGACCGCTTCGGTGACCGGCTTCGCGGATTGCACCGGCCACTGGCTGCCGCTCGCCTGCACGATCAACGGTTCGCGCATCTCCGACGCGGGCCGCGCGGCGCTGGGCGTGAGCTACGACGAACTGGCCGATCTTGCGGCTCAGTCGGTGCCGGGCGCGGAGGGCATCACACTGATCCCGTATTTCGACGGCGAGCGCACGCCGAACCGTCCGGATGCGACGGCGACGCTGCACGGCATGACGCTCAAAAACACGACGAAGGCGAATATCGCTCGCGCGTTCGTGGAGGCGCTGCTGTGCTCGCAGCGCGACTGCCTCGAGCTGGTGAAAGGCCTTGGCGTGGACGTCAAGCGCATCCTGCTCATCGGCGGCGGCGCGAAGTCGGCCGCGGTTCGCGCGTATGCGCCGTCGATTCTCGGCATGGATGTGCTACTGCCGAAGACCGATGAGTATGTGGCGATCGGCGCGGCGCGTCAGGCCGCGTGGGTGCTGGGCGGCGAAGCCGAACCGCCGGCATGGGAGCTGACCATCGAGGACACGCTCACCGGCGAGCCGACCCCTGAGGTCTATGCCCAGTACGCCAAGTACCGCGGCTGAGTTCCAGGCGGCTTCCTTTCCTAGCTGGAACCTTAGCGGGAATATCACGCACGCTCCCTCTTGCGTGATATTCCCGCTAGGACCGCCCGGTTCCTATCCCAAAGATCACGCAAATCCGGTCATTTGCGTGATCTTTTTGCTAGTCGCAGTTAGAATCTAGCCACAACATCACGCAAATCAAGCCATCAGCGTGACATCTTTGCCAGCATCCGCAGTCCCCGCCCGAGAACATACGAACAACGCGTTGGGGGCGGTCTTCCATCATCGGAAGACCGCCCCCAACGCGTTCAGCAACAGGTATAAGGCAACCCGCGGTTCACAGCTGGCCGTCGCGGCGCAGACGGGCGCGCATCGCGATGCCGATCAGGGAGAGGCCGAAGGCGGTAATCGCGGCGATGATCATGGTCTTGTCCTTTCTCTTGGAATCCGGACGATTACGATACACGATAGCCCGCGGATATTGCGGAACATCGCACGCAATCTCACGATGGTGTTACGGAGCCGTCCGTGAGGAGCGATGCCGGCGCACGATTGCGCCAAGCCGGACGGCGGAAGTCGGTGGTTCCGGACGACGCTGTCCGGAAACGGTCAGGTAGACGGGATGTATAGGAGCGGCCAAGTCGAGGAAGAAACGGCCCGACCGCGGAAAAATCGGGACGTCGCCGGAACCAGACGGAACCGGCGGCGTCCCGATCAGTCATGCATCAACGGATGCCGCGAGGATCAGGCCTCGGACAGAGCGTCGACGATGTAGTTGTTGATGGTCGCCTTGACGGACTCGAGGTGATCGGACTTGGTCGCGGCGATGAGCTCGGACTGCGGCTTGTCGATCGCGTACTCCTCAAGGGAGGCCAGGGTGGCGGTGCCGTTCTCGATGGTCGCGCCGATGCCGGAGTCGTAGGAGCTGTAGCGCTCGGCCATGAGATCCTGGATGAAGCCGTCGCGGTTCATCTTGTCGGCGACCAGCAGGCCGGCCGCGTAGGTATCCATGCCGGCGATGTGGGAGCGGAACAGGTCCTCCTCGTAGAAGGAGGTACGGCGCGGCTTGGCGTCGAAGTTCAGGCCACCGTGAGGTCCGATGGAGCCGGCCTGCAGGACTTCCCACATGACGGCGACGGTCTCGTACAGGTCGGTCGGGAACTCGTCCATATCCCAGCCGATGAGCTTGTCGCCCTGGTTGGCGTCGAGCGAGCCGAGGAAGCCGTTCTCGCGGGCGACGCGGATCTCGTGCTGGTAGGTGTGGCCGGCCAGGTTGGCGTGGTTGCCTTCGAGGTTGAGCTTGAAGACATCGGTCAGGTCGTGGCTGCGCAGGAACTCGATGGCGGTGGCCGCATCGAAGTCGTACTGGTGCAGCGTCGGCTCCTTCGGCTTCGGCTCGATGAGGAACTGGGCGTCGAAGCCGATCTCCTTGGCGTAGTCGGCGCACATGTGGAAGAACTTGGCGATGTGGTCGGTCTCGCGCTTCATCTCGGTGTTCCACAGGTTCTCGTAGCCTTCACGGCCGCCCCAGAACACGTAGTTCTCGGCGCCGAGGCGCTTGCCGATCTCGAGGCTCTTCTTGAGCTGGCCGCCGGCGTAGGCGTAGATGTCGGCGAACGGGGAGGTGGCGGCGCCGGACACGAAGCGCGGGTTGGTGAACAGGGAGGAGGTGTTCCACAGCAGCTTGACGCCGGTGGCCTTCATGTTCTCCTCGATCTTGTCGACGACCTTGTCGAGGTTGGCGTTGGTCTCGCGCAGGGTGTCGCCTTCCGGGGCGATGTCGCGGTCGTGGAAGCAGAAGTACTCGACGCCGAGCTTGGTGAACAGCTCGAAGGCGTAGTCGACCTTGGCGAGCGCCTGATCCATCGGATCGGTGTACTTGTAGTACGGACGGTGGGCGGTGCCGGTGCCGAACGGATCGACGAGCTCCTGGTTGAAGGTGTGCCACCAGGCGACGCCGAAGCGCAGCCAGTCCTTCATCTTCTTGCCGGCGACGACCTTGTCGGCGTCGTAGTAGTGGAACGCGAGGCCCTCCTGCGGTCCCTTCTCGCGGCCGACGTACTCGATCTTGTCGATATCCCACAGACCCATGACGATCTCCTTATTAACTTCATTGTTCGGTTCCGTCAGCCGGACCGTACCGGCCGCGCAACCGCTTGACGAGTATTAATTTAAATCATCGAACTATCTTTGTCAAATCAATGAACTTTATGCGTGTCGCCGCGGTTTTCCAACGATTTTTTATGCTCGCAGCGCATTGTCGAAATACCGTCGAACCCCGCGCGGCGCATTGATTTACTCGGTTAACATTCCCCCGACCCGCTTGCGACGTCACATTCACGGGCTACACTGTGGCACTAGTGCCGTTCAACGCCGAAAGGCGAACGGTGGCAATGTACCCGATTTCAAGGAGCAATATGGCCAATCACAGCAAACATACGCCTACGCTGAAGTCCCTGAGCAAGCGCCAGTGGGCGAAGTTCGGGGCCGTCGTGGCGGCTGTGGGCATGTTGGCCGGGGCGGGCGTGATATCACGCAACTTCTACGTGGCGGAACATCATCAGGCGGCTGCATCGCAGCAGGTCACCGCCTATTCCGCGACCGACCCGGACGCTCTGGAGGTGTCCCGTGGCGCGGCGCGCAGCGATCTGCGCGGAGCCGACAAGGACACCACCTATGTAACAGTCAAGATCAACGGTCAGTCGCGCACCGTGCTCGGCTCCGACTTCACCGATGTCAAGTCCGTGCTCGACGCGGGCGACATCACGCTCGAACCGAACGACAAGGTCTCCCCCGCGCTCACCGACGCGGTCAGCGAATCCACGGTGATCACGATCGAACGGGCCGGCACGCAGGTCGAGACCAAGGACGAGCCGATCGAGTTCAACGAGGTCCGCAAGGAGACGGCCGATCTGCCGAAGGGCACCGAGAAGGTCGAGACTGAGGGACAGAAGGGCGTGATGGAAACGACGAGTCTGGTCACGCGATCCGGCGGCCAGGTGGTCGCGTCGAACGTGTTCACGTCGTATGTCAAGAAGGCACCGGTCGACAAGGTGATCCTGGTCGGTACCGCGGAACAGACGAGCTCGTCGTCGTCATCGTCCTCTTCTTCGTCGTCCGCGTCCTCCGCATCGTCCACCGACATCGGCACCACCACGCCGGTCGGCGAGATGCAGCAGTGGGCGCACGACTATCTGCTGTCGAACGGCTACACCGAAGCCGACTTCACGGCCACCGCATACATCATCAACCACGAGTCCGGCTGGCGCGTGAACGCCACGAACGCCTCGTCCGGCGCGTACGGACTGCCGCAGGCCCTGCCGGGCAGCAAGATGGTGTCCGCCGGCGCGGACTGGGCCACGAACTACCAGACGCAGCTCAAGTGGTTCTGGAGCTACTGCGAGGCCCGGTACGGCTCGGTCCAAGGCGCGTACGCGTACTGGATGGCCAACGGTTCCTACTGATCCATCCGTTTCGGCTCCCCCACGCCGCATCTTGCGCCGCGAGGGAGCCTTGTTTATTTTTAGGGCATGGCCAGGTTTGCTACGAAGGAGGTCGCGATGACGTTCAACCGATACATCGCCTTCAGAATGGTCACCGAGCTGATCGGTGCGGCCGCGTGCGTCACGCAGGTGTATTACAACAACAACCTCAACGGGATCATCATCACCGGCGTGATCGCACTGGTGTGGATCATCGGCGAGCTGTGGACCGTGATGATCTTCAACCGCGACAATCCGCGCACGGACGAGCTCAGCGACATGCATCAGTACTCGGCGTACCGTTTCGCGCTGCTCACGCTGGTGATCGCGCTGACCGTCATCGGCTTCGCGGGCATGATGTACACGCTGATCACGCGTGTGCCGATCGAGGTCGGCCCGATGGTGCTGCCGAGCCTGGCGATGCTGGCGCTGGCCGTGGCCGACGCACGTTACCTGTGGCTCGAGCATGACGGCGCGGTGGGCGGTGACGATGAAGACTAACCTCAAATTGCGCCGCATGGAACGCGGCATGAAGCAATCGGAGCTGGCCGACATGGTCAACGTGCGCCGCGAGACGATCGGACGGCTCGAGCAGGGCCAGTATTGTCCGTCGCTGCGGCTGGCGATGGACATCGCGAAGATCTTCGACACGACCGTCGAGGACCTGTTCAGCTTCGACGACGAGCAGTAGCCGGTACGGATCGCCCGATCCTATCCCGATCGTCACGCGGAACAAGGGAGTTTGCGTGATATTCGGGATAGGGCCGGGCGGTTGATATCCAAAACATCACGCAGGGGGCTTAGCGTGGTGTTTTAAAGGGCAGACGGCCGTTGCCATCCTTAACATCACGCAAGCAGGCTTTCTGGCGTGATGTTTGAGATAGAACTGGATGCCTACTATCCAGAACATCACGGGAATACGATCTTTGGCGTGATGTTTTGGATAGTGGATGGCCACTCCTATCCCGAATGTCACGCAAAAGGTGTGCTGGCGTGATATCGGGATAGGAGCGAAGGACCGCACCTGCCCGAAAGCATCGCGGCGATACTCATTCTCGCGTGATGTTTTGGATAGGGCCCCTCTGATATCGCCAGAACATCACGCAAGGGGGCTTAGCGTGATGTTTTGGATAGAACTGGACGACTGCTAGCCAGAACATCACGGGAATATAGCTTCTGGCGTGATGTTTTGGATAGTAGTGGGCGGCTACTCGCCAAAATGTCACGGAAGAAGGTGCTGGCGCGATGTTTGGCGGACAGCATTACGCAATTCAAGATGAGCGATCGCACAGGGATGTGCGATGAATCGCACATGGTGCGGCAATAATGTCACATATTGTGCGGTTCGGGCGTGTCGCGGCGAAAAAATTGGGATTTAACGCTGCGTTCATCAAGAAATGGCGGAATCAAGCCGATCGGGGGTGTATTGACGATTTTGGGGCATGTGACACAGAAATCACATCGTGTGACGGGGTTCGCACATCATGTGATCTGGATGTCACTTGCCCCCGAAGTGGGGTCTTGCGAAGATCGAACGGGGGAGTATAGTGCTTCTCAGACATCAGGAAAAGACATAAGTCCGGACTTGATGTCTGGACTGCAAAAACTGATTTGTGGAGGTTTATTATGAAGAAGAAGCTCGTGGCGCTCCTCGCCGCTGTTGCTGCTGTGTTTGGTTTCGGTTTCGCTTCCAACGCTGCTCTGGCTGATGAGTACGGTTCCATCAAGGTTGAGGGCACCACTGTGTCCGCCACCTTTGAAGGTTTCGAGGCCGGCGAAGCAGTTACCGTTACCGCCGACAAGGGCTCCGAAGTTGTTCCGGCCGCCGCCAAGGAACTGAAGACCAATGCTGATGCGAAGGGCACCGTTTCCGTTAAGGTTAACGACGTTCCGTGCAACGCCACTGTCACCATCACCGCTACCGGTGAGAAGACTGGTGCTAAGTCTCAGTCCATCAAGACCGCGGCTTGCGCTGCTCCGTCCGGCAAGGACGAGGCTAAGGGTGGCCTCTCTGACACCGGTGCTGCTATCGCTCCGTACGCGGTTGCCGTTGCTCTGCTCGCTGCCGCTGGCGTGGCTGTCTTCGCTGTGCGCAAGTCCAACGCTCGCTGAATTCATTCAGCTTAGGCTGATTTGAATTTTCCAAGGCCTCGGGATTCGTCCCGAGGCCTTTTTGTATTTCCGCGGTGATAAATACTGAATGCACTATCGTGCGTGCTGTATTGCCGGCGGGGCTTCGCCCGCAGGTACCCCACCCGCCCGGCCTTGCCGGGCACCCTCCCCTGAAAGGGGAGGAAAAACTTATGGGAATAGGGGTGGCGTGGCTGCTAGGAGCTTATTGCCTGTGCCTGTATTTTATTTGCCAACGTCGTTGCGGGTAGACAAAGTCTCTAGGCGAGGCGAGATAAAGCAGAAATACCAATAGATGTTTCCCTCCCCTCTCAGGGGAGGGTGCCCGCGTAGCGGGCGGGTTGGGGTACTTGGCGGAACGACAGTGACGCCAGCAACACAGCATCGCGCTACCGCGCGATACCATTTCACCCCGCTATCATGGAAATCAATCCATCCTCAGTCGCACAGGAGACGACAATGGCAGTCATCACCAATCAATCCGGCGGCGAAGCCGAATCCGCTCCCGTCGAGCCGCATGCACCGACGTTCGATCCGCAGCTCGCCGAACGATTCACCTACTGGACCGAAATCGACGGCGATCTCGACGATCTTCCATCCGAACAGGCACAACGCTTCCGCATGAACCGGTATCAGACCGCATTGTTCGACCTGCCCCGCTCCGAATACTGGCACGATCCCGACAACGTGGACGCGATCACCGACATCGCCTATCTGCCGGACGGCTGCACCGATCACGCGGCCGGGCAATGCCGTGGCCATTTGCTCGACATCTACCTGCCGCACGAGTCCACGGTGCGCGGCGGCCACACCACGCCGGTGTACATCGACATTCACGGCGGCGGGTTCACGTACGGGTACAAGGAACTCAACCGCAACTTCAACACACATCTGGCATCCCGCGGATTCGCGGTGGTCTCGCTCAACTATCGTCCCGCGCCGCAGACCGATCTCAAGGGTCAGCTGGCCGACGTACAGGCAGCACTGCGCTGGCTGCGCACGCACCTAGCTGAGTATCCGGTCGATCCGAACGCCGTGTTCATCACCGGTGATTCGGCCGGCGGCGCGCTCGCCCTGTTGACGCTCGCCATCGAGAACAGCGCCGACGTGGCGCACGCATTCGGCGTCGAACAGTCGTCGGGACTGCGGTTCGCCGGCGGCGCTCTGGTATGCGGCGTGTATTCACTGGCCTCTCCGGCAGCGGCCGCACAGGCGGGCACGTCGCAACTCGCCTATGATCCGACCAAGCGGCTTATGCTCGAACAGATGCTCGGCGCGGAGTTCTTCGCCGGTCTCGACGCCGCCGATCCGACGTATCTGACGGCCGAAGGCATTGTGAACAACGTCGATCTGCCACCGCTGTTCATCCTCACGTCCAGCGACGACTTCCTTGAGGCGGACGCACTGGCACTGGCGACCGCAATGGCTCGCAAGGGTGCGGACTTCGAGCTGTCCGACCGCAAGGTCAGCCGGCACGAGACGCTCGGCCACGTCTACCCCATCGGCATGACCTGGCTCGACGAAAGCCAGCAGGCCCTCGACGCCATAGCCCGCTTCTCCTTCGATCGCTGCTGACCGCCGCGGCATGTGCAACGGTTCAGCGGCATTTCGCAAACCGTGAGGCTGATTCTCGCCACTGCAGAGGTCTTTTCGCAGACCGTGAGGCCGCGCATGCCAGGAAACATGCTGGAACGCACCCCCGAACTCGGTGATTGCTACGGGTTTCGATCAGCATCCTGCCTCATGGTTTGCGAAAAGACCTCGTCGCGCCCGCTAATCTGCCTCAAACTTCACAGGTTATCCAAAAAATGGATTCGGATATATTTCAGGCACCGTCTTCCATCCATCCGCCACGCCAAAATCTCTTCACGCCCGGCATTCCGGGGCTTCATGTACCATGAAGGACGGTAGTTTGACGCGGATTCGACCATCATGCGGACAACGGACCGAGTAACGGTCAGACTCGTCATGGTGCAGTCGAAATGCACAGCACGTCGGTCACGACGAAGCCGCCGCCGTCCGCGCAAACGCACAGACAGACCAGTAACCGCAGCAATTCCAACCCCTGTAAGGAGAAACTGCACAGATGGCAGAATTCATTTACCAGATGATCAAGGCGCGCAAGGCGTTCGGCGAGCGTGTGATCCTTGACGACGTGACGCTGAGCTTCCTGCCCGGCGCGAAGATCGGCGTGGTCGGCCCGAACGGCATGGGTAAGTCCACGCTGCTCAAGATCATGGCCGGGCTCGAAACGGTGAGCAACGGCGAAGCGTACCTGACACCGGGCTTCACGGTCGGCATCCTGCAGCAGGAGCCACCGCTGGACGACACGAAGACCGTGGGCGAGAACATCAAGATGGCGTTCGGCCCGATCGCCGAGAAGGTGGCACGCTTCAACCAGATCGGCGAGGAGATGGCGAATCCGGACGCTGACTTCGACGCGTTGATGGACGAGATGGGCAAGCTGCAGACCGAGATCGATGCGGCGAACGGCTGGGATCTCGATTCACAGCTCGATCAGGCAATGGATGCGCTGCAGTGCCCCGACCCGGATACGCCGGTCAAGGTGTGCTCCGGTGGCGAGCGCCGCCGTGTGGCACTGTGCAAGCTGCTGCTTGAGGCCCCGGATCTGCTGCTGCTCGACGAGCCTACCAACCACCTCGACGCCGAGTCGATTCTGTGGCTGGAGAAGTTCCTGCACCAGTACAAGGGCGCGGTCATCGCCGTCACCCACGATCGTTACTTCATGGACAACGTGGCCGAGTGGATCTGCGAGGTCGACCGCGGCCACCTGTACCCATACAAGGGCAACTACTCCACGTATCTGGAGACGAAGGCCAAGCGTATGGAGATTCAGGGCGCGAAGGACGCGAAGCTCGCCAAGCGACTCAAGGACGAGCTTGACTGGGTGCGTTCCTCGCCGAAGGCCCGTCAGGCCAAGAACAAGGCCCGTCTGGAGCGCTACGACCAGATGGAGCAGGAGGCGCGCAATAACAAGAAGCTCGACTTCTCCGAGATCCAGATTCCGGCCGGCCCGCGTCTGGGCTCGGTGGTGCTCGAGGCGAAGCACATTCACAAGGCGTTCGGCGACCGCGTGCTCATCGACGATCTGAGCTTCACGCTGCCGCGCAACGGCATCGTCGGCGTGATCGGCCCGAACGGCGTGGGCAAGTCCACGCTGTTCAAGACGATCGTCGGTTTGGAGCCGCTCACCAGCGGCGAGCTGAAGATCGGCGACACGGTGAAGATCAGCTACGTCGACCAGAACCGTGAGGGCCTCGACCCGAACAAGAACCTGTGGGAGGCCGTTTCCGGCGGTCTTGATTTCATCGACGTGGCGGGCACCGAGGTGCCGACCCGCGCTTATGTGGCCAGCTTCGGCTTCAAGGGTTCCGACCAGCAGAAGCTCACGGGCGTGCTCTCCGGTGGCGAGCGCAACCGTCTGAACCTCGCCCTGACCTTGAAGCAAGGCGGCAACCTGCTGCTGCTCGACGAGCCCACGAACGACTTGGATGTCGAGACGCTGGAATCGCTCGAGAACGCGCTGCTCGGCTTCCCGGGCTGCGCCGTGGTCATCTCCCACGACCGTTGGTTCCTCGACCGCGTCGCCACGCACATCCTCGCGTGGGAGGGCGACGACGAGAACCCGGCCAAGTGGTACTGGTTCGAGGGTAACTTCCAGGCGTATCAGGAGAACCGCGTCGCCCGCCTCGGTGAGGACGCCGCCCGCCCGCACCGCCTGCACCGCAAGCTGACGCGCTGAGCCTAAAAACAGTCCAGTGGACTGTTTTTAGGCTCAGCCGAGCCACGACAGCGGCGAGGTAACAACATCGCTCGCCGCAAGGCGAGTCCATAATCGCACGGCCTGAGGCTGACCTGCCGATGTTGTCATTTCGACCGAGCGAAGCGAGTGGAGAAATCTTACGATATCAATGGACTGTAAGATTTCTCCACTCGCTTTGCTCGGTCGAAATGACAAAAAGATAGCGGTTCCGTTCGGTCGAAATAACCAAAAATGCAGTGTGGCCCGGCTCTCATATCACGAGAGCCGGGCCATAACTATATACTCGAGACCAATGACCTCTGCAATCACACCATCACAGGTTCGTGCGATCAGTGAAGATGATCGGGCCGTCGTCGGTGATGGCGATCGTATGCTCGCTGTGCGCGCCACGCGAGCCATCCTCGGAACGCAGCGTCCATCCGTCCTTCGGATCCTGATAGATCTCGTCGGTGGTCTTCAGGAACCACGGTTCGATCGCGATCACCAATCCGGAGCGCAGACGGTAGCCGTGGTGCGCCTTGCCGTCGTTCGGCACGTGCGGATCGCCGTGCATGATGTGACCGACGCCATGGCCGCCGAATTCGAGGTTGATCGGATAGCCGTACGTGCGCGCGACATCGCCGATCGTGTTGGAGATGTCACCGAGTCGGTTGCCCGGTCGGGCCACGTCGATGGCCGCGGCGAGCGCCTCCTCGGTGCACTTGATGAGTCGCAGGTCCTCGGGGTCCTTGTCCTTGCCGACCACAAAGCTGATCGCGGAGTCGGCCACCCAGCCGTCCACGCTGATCGCGAGGTCGAGGCTGAGCAGGTCGCCGTCCTTGAGGCTGTAGTCGTACGGCACGCCGTGCAGCACCGCATCGTTGACGGACGTGCAGATGTAGTGCGCGAACGGGCCGGTGCCGAAGTCGGGCGCGTAGTCGACGTAGCAGGATTCGGCGCCCTTGCGGTCGACGATCTTCTTGTGGACGAACTCGTCGATCTCGAGCAGGTTGGTGCCGACCTTGGTGAATTCCTTGAGTTCCTTGAGGATGCCGCCGACGAAACGGCCGGCGGGCTTCATCTCTTCGATTTCCTTGGGTGTTTTCAGTTCGATCATGCCGCCCAGCCTACTCAGACCGCGCTACTTGCGCGGCTTGCCGAACGTGAACGCGCGCACGATGGCGGAGATGCCCATCACGACGAGCGCGCAGCCGCCGAAGATGATGAGGAACGCCATCGAACTGACCGGGGAGACGATCACGACGATGCCGGCGATGATCGAGATGATCGCATAACAGATCGCCCAGCCGGATTTCGGCAGTCGCCACGATTCGGTGAGCGCCATGATGCCTTCCATGATCCAGCCGAAGCCGACGATCAGCGTGACGAAGATCGCGAGCGACGTGCCGGACAACGCCGCGTTCTTGAGCATGACCACGCCGCCGAACGCAAGCAGGATGCCGACGAGCACGTCGAGCACGCGCCAGCCGCCCGGCAGGCCGATGGTCACGAGGGCGCTGACGATACGGATCACGCCGGAGACGACGAAGTATATGCCGAACGCCACGGCGAACACGGTCAGGGTCTTGCCGGGCCAGAACAGCAGCGCGAGGCCGAGGATCACGGCGGCCGCGCCGACGACGCCGTACAGGCCGCGCACCGCGTTTTTCGCCTGCTGCGGCAGCATCTCCTCGATCAGTTTGAACGCGCTGACCGGCTGCCATCCGCCGGGCTGGCCTTGCGCGCCCGGCTGCCCGCCGTATGGCTGGTAGGCGAACGGCTGGCCGTAGGGCTGTCCGTTGGCGTACGTATTGCCGTTTTGGTTGTTGGGCTGGTACTGGCCGTACTGATTCTGCGGATTGGATTGACCGGTACCGGTCTGTCCGTTTGCGTTCGGCGCGCCGCCGTACGGATAATACTGTCCGTTCGGCTGGCCTTGCGGTGCGTACGCGCCGTATTCCGGCTGGCCGTTCGCGTTGCCGTGCTGATCGTTGCCGTTCTGCCCGTTCATGTTCGGATCGCTCATCGTGACTCCTTCATGCATTGCTGTCACCACGGCGAATCAACGTTTCATAATTCGCCGTGCTTGACTCATCATCTTCATCTTAGACATCATGTCTAATTCTCTCCATCGACATAATACGACAAACTGTCTATTTAATCCATGGATAACCTTTCACCAAATTCCCTGCTCCCCCTGAAGGGGAGCTGTCAGCAAAGCTGACTGAGGGGGGGTGAAACACCCGACACATACAGACTCGACGATCGCCAGTTCCCGACTCCGCTTGTCACTTAACACGAATAGGCTGGACCATATGACTACAACTCTGACCTCCGGCCTTGATCCGGCCGCGTTTTCCTCCGTCATCAAACCGTCCGACGACCTGTTCCGCTACGTGAACGGCCCGTGGATCGACACCTACCGCCTGCCCGACGACAAGGCCCGCTACGGCTCGTTCGACAAGCTCGCCGAGGATGCCGAGAACCAGATCCGCGAGATCCTCGAAGACGACGGCTGCCCAGCCGTCAAGTCCCGTGCACTGTACCGATCCTTCCTCGACACCGACGCGATCGAACAGGCCGGCATCACGCCGCTCAAGCCGGTGCTCGCCGCGATCGACAACGCCGCCGACAAGGCCGCGCTGACCCGCGTGCTCGGCCAGTACGATCCGTCCGGCGCGACGACCAGCCCGTTCGCCTTCGGCATCTACGGCGATCCAGACGATCCGACGACCAACGCCGTGCACATCGAACAGTCCGGCCTGGGACTGCCGGACGAGGCGTACTACCGCGAGGACCGCTACCAGCCGGTGCGCGAGGCGTACGTCGACATGGTCGCCAAGCAGCTCGCCAACGCCGGCTACGGCGACCGCGACAGCGCCCAGGCGCTGGCCGAACGGTTCCTCGACGTCGAGACGCGCATCGCCGCGCACCATTGGGACAACGTGACCACGCGCGACCCGCAGAAGACCAACAATCCCACTGATTTCGCCACGCTGAGCGGAGAGCTCGCGCACTTCGGCATCGCCGCGTGGGTCGATGCGTGGCAGCAGGCGTACGACCAGACCGAGGCGGCGAAGTTCCAGCCCGTGGACATGCACGCTGCGACGCAGCACACGATCGTGCACGAGCCAAGCTTCCTGACCGGCTTCGACCAGTTCTGGAATGCCGCCGATCTGGACGATCTCAAGCTGTGGGCCCGCGTGCACACGATCATCGGCGCGGCCACCTACCTGAGCAAGACCTTCGACGAGACGAATTTCGACTTTTACGGCAAGGTGCTTTCGGGCGCGAAGGCGCAGCGCGACCGCTGGAAGCGCGCCGTGTCGCTGGTCAACGGCGTGTGCGGCGAGGATGTCGGCCGCGAGTACGTGCGCCGTCATTTCCCGGAAAGCTCCAAGCAGCGCATGCAGCAGCTGGTCGCGAACCTGATCGACGCGTACCGTGTGTCGATCAGCGGTAGCGACTGGCTGGGCGAGGACACCAAGGCCAAGGCCCTCGAGAAGCTGTCCAAGTTCACGCCGATGATCGGCTACACCGAACGCTGGCGCGACTACAGCGCGCTCGACGTGCGCGAGGATGCCACACTCATCGAGAACATGGCCGCGGCCAGCCTGTACGAGAACGGCTACCAGCTCGCCAAGGCCGGCAAGCCAGTCGACAAGGGCGAGTGGGGCATGAACCCGCAGACCGTCAACGCCTACTACGATCCGAGCACGAACGTCATCGTGTTCCCGGCCGCAATTCTGCAGCCGCCGTTCTTCAACCCGGATGCCGACGATGCGGCCAACTACGGCGGCATCGGCGCGGTGATCGGCCACGAGATCGGCCACGGATTCGACGACCAGGGCTCGCAGTTCGACGGCGACGGCGCTCTGCACAACTGGTGGACGGCCGAAGACCGCGCGAACTTTGAGAAGCGCACCAAGGCGCTCATCGAACAGTACAACGCGTTCGTGCCGACGCAGCTGGCCGAGAAGTACGCCGATGACCCGAGCAAGGCTCCGCACGTCAACGGCGCGCTGACGATCGGCGAGAACATCGGCGATCTGGGCGGCGTGAACATCGCGCTCAAGGCGTATGCGTTCGCGCTCGACGCGGCCGCCGGTCGCGAGAAGGACGGCTCACCGGAAGGCATCAAGGCCGCACTGGACACCGCCCCGGTCATGGACGGCTTCACCGGCCTGCAGCGCTTCTTCCTGAGCTACGCCTCGATCTGGCGCACCAAGAACCGCGACGAACTGGCCGAGCAGTACCTGCAGATCGACCCGCACTCCCCCGCCGAATGCCGCACCAACGGCATCGTGCGCAACGTGAACCTGTTCTACACGGCGTTCGATGTGCACGAGGGCGACGGCATGTGGCTCGCACCCGAGCAGCGCGTCTCCATCTGGTGATGCCTTAGATACTGATTCTCACAGAGCGATTGTGGCTTCGATACCCCGCCGGCACCGAAGCCACAATCACATGGCCAGCAACCCGCCATGCCGCATCGGCTCATGCGAATCGTTCGACGCGCATAGTGGGTTGCATCAAGCACCCCAACACCAGGTCCGTCACCCGGCCAAGCGTCGGTTCATCAAGCGATGACACCACCGCGGCGTTTCTGGACTCGAGATCAAGAGATTTCAGCTGCTCGATTTCAGCGAAACCGTAGATATCGTCATCCGATGAACATTCGGATGCAATACTGCCGATATCGATATGCAGCGGATACGTGCGATCGCTGGTGACCGGAACGACCATGATGAGGTTATTGAAACGGTTGTATGCATCATTGCTCACCACGATCACCGGTCTGCGCTTTCGCTGTTCATGACCGCTTGCAGGATCAAGATCCACCCATACGATATCCCCGTAATGAAATCGACTCATAGCAGCTCCTCGCCAACCGCCGAAGCAAATCCGTCTTCCCGTGCCGGTTCACCCGTATATCCCGCGAACATCTGCTCGAAATCAGGAACCGTGATCACTCGTGAACGGATCGGCGTCAAGACAACCGAACCGCGTTCGACACGAACATCCAACTCGTCCCCGACCTGCAACCCCGCATCGTCTATTACAGATTTGCCCAATCGTATGCCTTGACCATTGCCCCAGCGAACGATCTTTACCGTATTCATCATCGCCTCCTTCATGGTATATACGTCGTATACACCATGATAGGCGGGATATGTTATCTGCGCCATCGCCTACGACCCTTGCCCCACGGCACGCCGTTAGAATTCGCCGGCGCCGAATTCATCGCCCGGCGGTTCGCTGGGCGGAGGAACCGCGTCACCAGCCCCATCCGCATCCTGCACAGGCTGAGCAAAGCCGTTGGTGTACTGGCGGGCGTCAGACGCTTGGCCATCATCGCCTCCAGCATCGCCCGCCGAGCCGACGGACACCGACCGTGCAGCATCTCCATCTACGCCACCCACGACCGTCGCCCCACAATCCGACGCGCCAGCAGCCGCCGAGGCACCACCGTTTGCCGGCATATTCACCTGCGCATTGGAGCCCTGATAGGGGTCGTTGGCCAATAGACTTACCGGTTCAGGCACGGAACCGGCGACCGCACCGTTCGCACCGGCAGCGTTTTCCGCCGCCACCTGACCTCCATTGCCGCCGCCAACTCCCGCTCCGACCTCACCGCCGCCCTCACGTTTGCCCGCGCTCGGCCTCGTCATGCCGTAGTTCAGGTCATGGCCCACATTGCTCGCCTCGACGACGATGCGCGAACGTTTCTCCCCGTTCTCAGACGACCATTCCTCCGTGGCGAGCACGCCGACGACGATGATCGGATCGCCGGTACGCACCGAAGCATGCACATTGGCCGCCAGCGTGCGGTATGTCTTCACGGTGATCCACGTGGTCGGCAGCGAGCGCCACTTCCGGTTGGCGTCGTAGTAGCCGCGTGTGCTGCCGAGTCGGAACGTGCAGATAGTGGGCGGGCTGCCGTTGCCATGCCCTTGCGGATTGCTGCCTACGCGGCCGGTGATGGTGATCAGTCCTTGTTGCAGTGCCATGATCGGTCCTTTCGTCGCTGAAGCGGAACTGAAGTGGACTGCGCGAATCACAGTGCGGGGACTTGCCCGGAACGTCGGATAGCGGAGAGTGGAGGTGAGAGAGACGGCGTCCCTATCGTCCGCCCGCACTGTGATCCACGCGGTGAACACCACTATGCCGCATTCGACCCGTCGACCGACTGTTTTTCGGGTCCTGTGGACGCAACCTCAAGTTTCGGGCGTGTTGTGGATAACTCGGCATACGACGTCTGCCTCAATCATCGATATCAAACGATTGACGCACCTGTTACATATGCCATATCGCCGGCACCGTCATCATTGTGGATAACAGCACAATCCAAACAGCGAACATATGACCACCATACGATCATCATGTACAAAAAACTCAGCCTCATTCATCATGCACATTCCTCAGCGAGACAGCCCCGACCATTAACCGACCATCATCCATTAGCGTGGCATTTCAGCCAGCAACCTACCCCTACTATCCAAAACATCACGCAAAACAGTTTCCCAGCGTGATATTTCAGCTAGCAACCCGCCTCCACTATCACGAACATCACACAAATACCCCTATTAGCGTGACATTTTGGCCAGTAACTTACTCCTACTATCCAAAACATCACGCAGAACCGACCATTTGCGTGATCTTCTGGGCAGCAATCCACCTTTACTATCCAAAACATCACGCAAGACAGTCCCTTAGCGTGACATTTCGGCCAGTAACGCATCTCTGCTATCACGAACATCACGCAAACAGACCCTACGCGGCGCAACTCCTACAACCGTCCGGCCGCATATAGAAAAAGCCTCCTCCCGCACACGGGAGGAGGCTTGACCTATCGGACGGTCAGACAGCCAGTAGACCGGACGACTGATGCAGATCAATCACACACAGTCACAGACGATCGACGATCGAGGCGACCGCGTCGGCGACCGGCACGGCGACCGAGTTCTCGCCGTTGCGGTCGCGCACCTCGATCGTGCCGTTGTTGACCGTGTCGCGGCCGGCGACGGCGATCAGCGGCACGCCGATCAGCTCGGCGTCCTTGAACTTGACGCCCGGCGAGACCTTCTTGCGGTCGTCGTAGATGACCTCGACGCCACGCTCTTCAAGATCGGAGACGAGCTGCTCGGCGGCCTCGAACGCAGCCGCATCCTTGCCAGTGGCCACGACATGCACCTGGGCCGGCGCGATCACGGACGGCCATGCAAGGCCCTTCTCGTCGTGATGCGTCTCGGCCACGCACGCGAGCACGCGGGACACGCCGATGCCGTAGCAGCCCATCCACACCGGCACGGTCTTGCCGTTCTGGTCGAGCACCTTCAAATCGAGCGCCTTGGAGTACTTGAGACCGAGCTGGAACACCTGGCCGATCTCTACGCCGCGCTCGAAGCTCAACGGGCCGGAACCGTCCGGGCTCATGTCGCCATGACGCACCTCGACGGCCTCCACCACGCCGTCGGCCTCGAAATCGCGGCCGTAGACGAGGTTGTAGTAGTCGACCTCATGCTCGTCGGCGCCGGTGAACCACGCGGAACCCTTGACCACATGCGCGTCCACGAGGTAGCGCAGCGGTTCCTTGACGCCGGCGGGATTGGCCTGCGGGCCGAGCACCATCGGTCCGATGTAGCCCGGCACGAGCTCCGGATGCGCCTTGAGATCCTCTTCAGTGGCCTCTTCCAGCTCGGCCGGCGCGAACTGCGCCTCGAGACGCTTCATGTCGACCGTGCGGTCGCCCGGCACGCCGACGACGATGATCTCGCGCCACGGCTCGTCGTGCTCCGCATCCTCGGGATGCTTGACGGCGATCACCACATTCTTCAGAATGTCGGAGGCCTCCCACGAACGGCCATCCGTACGCGGATGATCGGCGTTGGCGCGTTCGATCATCTTGTCGATGGTCTTCGCGTCCGGGGTCGATTCCTTGGTGGCGGCCGGAGTCGCGGACGCGTCGATCTCGGGCAGTTCGGGCGTGTGCAGCGCCTCGACGTTCCACGCCTTGCCGCTCGGCGCCAGCGCGAACGTGTCCTCGCCGATCGGCATCGACGCGAGGAACTCCTCGGACGCGGAGCCGCCCATCGGACCGGACATCGCGAACACCGGCACATACTTGAGGCCGATGCGCTGGAACACGCGCTCGTACGCGCCGCGCTCATCCATGTACGCCTTGCGCATGCCTTCCTCGTCCACGTTGAACGAGTAGGCGTCCTTCATCACGAACTCGCGGCCGCGGATCAGGCCGGCGCGCGGACGGAACTCGTCACGGTACTTGGTCTGGATCTGGTACAGCACGACCGGCAGATCCTTGTACGACGAGTACATGTCCTTGACGAGCAGCGTGAACATCTCCTCGTGCGTCGGCGCAAGCAGGTAGTCGGCCCGATGACGATCCTTGAGGCGGAAGATGTTGTCGCCGTACTCCTCCCAACGATGGGTGGCCTCGTACGGTTCACGCGGCAGCAGTGCCGGGAAGTGCACCTCCTGCGCGCCGATGCCGTCCATCTCCTCGCGGATGATCTCCTCGATCTTGTTCAGAACGCGCAGACCGAGCGGCAGCCAGGTCCAGATGCCGGGCGCGGCCTTGCGGATGTATCCGGCGCGCTGCAGCAGTTTCGCGGAATCGACGTCCGCGTCGGCGGGGTCCTCGCGCAGGGTGCGCAGGAACAGGGTAGACATACGAAGTGCTTTGGAACTCATAGGTTCCAAAGTACTCAATCAAGCCGACACCTTATGTCTTGGCTCCTTGTTGTCTTGTCATTTCGAGCGAGGCGAAGCCGAGTCGAGAAATCTTGCGAAAGACTGTCCGCGATTAAGATTTCTCCGCTCGCTACGCTCGGTCGAAATGACAGATAGATGAACTATTCGACCGGAATGACAGACAGATGGACGAATTAACCGAAATGACAGATCGACGAACTATCCGGTCGAATGACAGCTAGATGGACGACTGGACCGAATGATGGATGAATGGACGACTCAGCCGAAACAACAGGTACGCAAACACAGTCAACCTAACCAGCAAATACACGACCACGTTCGGTCGACCGACAATCGCGAGATCATCCCCGTCCTCACGCCGCGACCGCACGAATCCGCACCACGCGCCCCGCGTCCAGCCCGTTGATTCGGCTCCACTGCTCGGGGTCCGCGTCCAGCACCGAATCGCGCGTCTCCGCGAACTCGTCCTCGACCGCGGCCCCCAGCATCGCCGCGTCCAGCGCGACCGGCGAACCGGACACGATCGATGCCTTGACCGCCTTCGTCTTCGCCCGGTCCACGATGTTCTTGAGCATCGCGCCGGACGCCACGTCGGCCAGGAACAGCGCCGACCACGCGCCCCGGTCGTTGCACAGATCGCACAGATGCCGCCGTTCCGACCGGTCGTAGATATCCTGTACCAGCACGCGCGTCAGCGATTCCGCATCCGTGCCCGGCTCGAGCGGCAGGTCGTCGGTCAGGTAATGCCGCACAATCGACACCGCGCCCGTGGCCCCTGGACGTTCCACGTGAATCTTCACGTCCAGCCGCCCCGGTCGTAACACGGCCGGATCGATCATGTCGATACGATTCGAGGCACCGATCACCATCACGTTGTCGAGCCGCTCCACGCCGTCGAGTTCGGCCAAAAACTGCGGCACGATCGTCGTCTCCACGTCCGACGAAACACCGGAGCCGCGCGTGCGCAGCAGCGAGTCCATCTCGTCGATGAACACAATGACCGGCCGGCCGTCGGCGGCGCGTTCGCGGGCGCGTTTGAAGATCATGCGTACGAGCCGCTCCGATTCGCCGACGAACTTGTTGAGCAGCTCCGGCCCTTTGACCGACAGGAACACGCCGGACCCATTACCGGAACCGTCCGCGAGCGCGTGCGCGACGGCTTTGGCGATGAGCGTCTTGCCGTTGCCGGGAGGGCCATACAGCAGCACGCCCTTGGGCGGGGTCAGGTCGTAGCGTTCGAACAGCGCGCGGTGCAGGAACGGCAGCTGCACGGCGTCGCGGATGCGTTCGATCTGTTCGTCGAGGCCGCCGATGTCCGCGAACGTGACATCCGGCGTCTCCTCGAGCACGAGATCGGCGTCGTCGGTTTCTGGCAGCACTTCGAGCGCGATGCGATCCGAGTTGTCCACAACCACGCGGTCGGCCGGATTGATCGCGGCAGAGGCGAGCGTACTGGCTCGCCGGATCAGCCGCGGGTTGCCGGACGCGTCCGCGACGAGCAGCCGGCCGTCGGCAAGCGGTTCCTTGACGGTGCGGACCGCGCCGAGCGTATCCGGGCCGCGCTGCTCGACCAGCACCATGTTCTCGTTGAGCATGACCGTGTTGCCGGCCGCAAGCCGGGATGCGTTGACGTTGGCTGCGATGGGCACGACCATGCGGCGCGTGCCGGAGAGGATTTCGGCTGATGCGTGCTGGATGCCGTCATCGTCGGTGCGCACCGAATCGACGCGGATCATCGTGGCGAACGTGAGCGGCGGCTGAGCGAGCTGCGCAAGCTGCGATTTCGCTTTCGTCAGCTCCTTGCCCGCGCGGGTCAGCGCCTGCGCGAGCGCATGGTTCTTCTCCATCAGCCGGTCGTTCAGCTCGGCCAGTTCCTCGGCGCTGCGCTCCTCGCCCATCGTATGCCTCGCTTGTCTATCGGTTCCTATCGGTTCTTCTTCGCTGCCATCATGCTACGGATCTTGCGCGCCGCGAGCACCGCGATGACCACGATGAAGACGACGATCACCACGTCCTCGAACACGCCGAGCACGCCGAGAATCGAGCACCACTGGTCGCCGAGCAGGTAGCCGGTCGATACGAGAATCGTGTTCCATACGGCCGAGCCGAGCAGCGTCCAGCCGGTGAACTGCGCGAAGTTCATGCGGTTGAAGCCGGCCGGGATCGAGATCAGCGAGCGCACGACCGGGATCACACGGCCGATGAGCACCGACCAGGTGCCGTATCGGGTGAACCAGTCGTTGGCCTTGTTCACGTCCTTGCGGCTGACTCCGGGGATCACGTCGGCCGCGCGGTGGATGCGGTGCAGACCGACCCAGCGCGAGATGCCGTACAGCGCCCATGCGCCGAGCAGCGAGCCGACGGTCGCCCAGATGATCGCCTCGGCCAGGTTCAGCGTGCCGCGCGCGGCCGTGAATCCGGCGAGCGGGAGGATCACTTCGCTGGGGATGGGCGGGAAGATCGATTCGAGCGCGATGGCGAACGCCACGCCGATGCCGCCGACCGTTTCCATGAGGCCGACGAGCCAGTCGGTGATCGCGCCGATCAGTCCGGTCTCGCCGGTCGTGCATACGGCGATGTCGTTGGCGGCGAGGATGGCGGTTGGCTGCATTGTCTCGAAAAAATTCATAGGGGCCATTGTCCCAACGTTTTTCGACAATCGAACGTATGCTTGACGAAACATTGCAGGATCTTGACACGCCGACCTTGTCCGCGCCCGGTTTGCTGGTGATGGACGTCGATTCGACGCTGATCGACGAGGAGGTCATCGACCAGTTGGGCGAGGCGGCCGGCTGCGGTGACGAGATCGCCGCAGTGACGGAACGTGCGATGCGCGGCGAACTGGAGTTCTGCGAAGCGCTGCGCGCACGCGTCGCGTTGCTGCGTGGACTGCCGGTTTCGGTATTCGATACGGTGTACGAGTCGCTGCATTTTACGAATGGCGCGCTCGAACTGATCGACGAGCTGCATGCGCACGGCTGGAAGGTCGGCGTGGTGTCGGGCGGATTCCACGAGGTAGTGGATCGGCTGGCGGCCGATGCGAAGATCGATTACTGGTTGGCGAACCGGCTGGAGGTCGAGAACGGACTGCTGACCGGGCAGGTGGTCGGTGACATCGTGTGCAAGACGGTGAAGCTGCACGCGCTGCAGGCGTGGGCGAAGCGCGACGGCGTGCCGATGGGCCAGACCGTGGCCGTGGGCGACGGCGCGAACGACATCCCGATGATCCAGGCCGCCGGCCTCGGCATCGCGTTCTGTGCGAAGCCCAAGACCCAGCTCGCCGCCCACTGCGCCATCAACGAGCGCGATCTCACCCAGGTCCTCCCCCTCCTGCGCGCCTGACCTCATTCGCGCAGGCGACGCCAAGTTTCCCTCCTCTGAAAGGGGAGGGTGTCAGCGAAGCTGACGGGTGGGGTGCGTGCAAACACGGAATCGCGCTGTCACACGATGCTGTGTTGTTGGCGGCTGACGCCGCGTACCCCACCCGACCGGCCTACGCCGGCCACCCTCCCCTGAAAGGGGAGGAAAGGCTGTGCCCTTTTATCCAAGAAAGAGTCCTCGTTTCCCGCTCAGGGGAAGAAGTCCGGGAGCGAATGGTCTGGGATGCCGTGGCACATTAGCGCCGCCGGCAACATCACATCGCGGGACAACACGATGCCGAGTTTCCTTCCCCTTTTCAGGGAAGGCGGTCGACCATGTCGTTCCGCTGTTTGCCGTCCCTGTTTCCCTCCCCTTTCAGGGGAGGGTGTCAGCGAAGCTGACGGGTGGGGTACCGCGGCACGCAAGTGCCGCCGACAACACAGCATCGTTCACGCGTAGCGTGAGCGATGCCATTCAACAACGCACCTGCCTTCCGTCACCTGATACGCTTGGCAAATGAAGCACTACAACGTCGCCCAAACCGACAAAGCACGCGGCTTACGCAAGACGATGACGCCCTGGGAACTCGCGTTATGGAACGGTCATCTGCGCACTCACTCGACCCGATTCCGCAGACAGGCACCGTTATTGGGATACATCGCGGATTTCTACTGCGCAAAAGCACGACTCGTCGTCGAAGTCGACGGCGGCGGACATTTCACTGAAGAGCAACGGCAACATGACGACAAGAGAACGAGTACGTTTGCCCGGCATGACATCTTGACGATGCGGTTCACCAATATTGAAGTCGATCGCCATTTCGATCTGGTCTGTGAAAGGATCGATCAGGCTCTGCTGCAACGGCTTGCATGTTAGGGGGTAGTGACGGCTTCGAGCTGGAATCACGCTGTCACACGATGCTGTGTTGTTGGCGGCTGACGCCGCGTACCCCACCCGACCGGCCTCCGCCGGCCACCCTCCCCTGAAAGGGGAGGGAAAGGTTGTGCCCCTTTATCTGCGAAACCGACGGGCTGGGTACCGCGGACAAAGTCCGTCAACAACACAGCATCGCGCACAACACGATTCCCCAAATTCCCTCCCCTTTCAGGGGAGGGTGGCCGGCATAGGCCGGTCGGGTGGGGTACCGCGGACAAAGTCCGCCGATAATACAGCATCGCGCAAAGCGCGATTCCATAAATTCCCTTCCCTCTCAGGGGAGGGTGTCAGCGAAGCTGACGGGCTGGGGTACTGCGGACGAAGTCCGCTGATAGACAGCATCGCGCAAAGCGCGATTCCGATACACGGCACCAGCACCGCGCGATCATGCGCTGCCGCCCGGACGCCCCGCTACGCGCAGTGGGCATCACCCGCAAGGCGGGCGCCTCGCGCCCAGTCGGCGGCGCGCATGGCCTTCTTGCCCTGCGCTTTGACCTCAAGCAGTTCCAACGGGTCGGACAGCGTGCCGACCCACACGTTCTTCTTGCCGGCCGCGATCACGCCGGGGGCCAACCCCGCCGGCACGTGCGGATGATCCATGTCGGCCGGCTGCGCGCGCAGCACGTGCAGGGTCGTCGGCTCGGCGCCGTCCGCATCGTCGGCGTGCAGCTCGCACCATGCGCCCGGGTTGGGCGTGCACGCGCGGATCTGGCAGTCCACGTCATGCACCGGCGCCTCGAACACGATATGCGCGCTCTCGACCGTGATCTTCTCGGCCTTCGCGTACTCGCCCTCCTGCTGCGGCACCGCGGCCGCACGCCCGGCCTCCACGGCCTCCATCGCACGCACCAGCACGTTCGAGCCGACCTGCGCCAACCGGTCGAGCAGTTCGCCGGCCGTCTCGTGCTTGCCGATCTCGGTTTCCAGCTGGGAGACGATCGGACCGGCGTCCATGCCGCGCGTGATGCGGAACACGGTCACGCCGGTGGACTGGTCGCCGGCCCAGATGGCGCGCTGCGCGGGGGCCGCGCCACGCCACTTGGGCAGCATGGAGAAGTGCAGGTTGTACCAGCCGAGCGGCAGCGCGTCGAGCACGGATTCCTTGAGAATCTTGCCGTAGGCGACGACCGCGGCGGCCTGCGCGCCGGTGGCGATCAGTTCGCTGATGAAACAGTCCTCGGACGGGTCGGATTCGATCACCGGCAGGTCGAGTTCGAGCGCGGCCTGCTTGACCGGGCTGGGCGTGAGCTTACGTCCGCGACCGGTCGGCGCGTCCGGACGCGTCAGTACGGCCACGATCTCGACATGTTCGGTGTCGGCGGCCAGCGCACACAACGACGGCACGGCCACGTCCGGCGTGCCGGCAAACAGAATCTTCAGCATACGGATGTTCTCCTTGATTCTCGATCAGACAACGGCCGGCAACAGCCAGCCAACGGCACGCGCACAAACGCGCCGGCATACGATCCATACGATCTCATTGACGATTCAGCGACTCTCCGGCAGAGAGCCGAGGCAGGTGATTATGCGATTTCCAGCCGGATGCTACGCTCACTGCACGGTTTGCACGCCTGGGATGTTCACGCCCTGCGCGATGAGGATCTCACGCAGCTTGCGCGAGTCGGAGAACCGGATGCCACGGATGCCGGCCTCGTTCGCGCCGACGATGTTCATGGCCTTGTCGTCCACAAACACGCTGCCGGACGCCTCGATGCCGAACCGGCGAAGCGCCTCGTCGTAGATGTCGCGATGCGGCTTGCGCAGCTTGACGAAGCCGGACACGAGCTTGCCGTCGAGCCGCTGCAGGATCTTGCAGTTCTCCTCGGCGCAGTGGAACAGGTTCTTCTCCCAGTTCGACAATCCCCACACGCCGATGCCGGCGGCCTTCAGATCGTCCACCAACACGCGTATGCCCGGCACGATGCCGGTCAGCGAATCCTCGAAGTTGTCGATGTAGTAGCGCAGGATGTCGGCCCACTGCGCACCATGCGTATCGCGCATCCACGCGATCGCGACGTCCGGCTCCTCGCCGCCGTCCATCATGTCGTTCGCGTCGTAGAATCCGGAGACGTCGTTGTCGAGGAACCGGTCGATCGTCGCCTGATCGTAGCGCGCGATCAGCGCCGCGGACGGGTCCCAGTAGATCAGCACGTTGCCGAAGTCGAAGATCACGTCGGTGATCGGCTTGCCCGCGGCCAATGCGGCGTTGCCGTCCGCCATCAGCACGTCATGTTCCATATCCGGTTCTCCCGGCCAGCCCTTCATATGCTCCTCCGTTCCGTACGATACGCCACGGTTGTCTACGCTATCGTCCCATGCCGCGGCGACGACATACGCCGGTGGTACGCGCGGACCAATCATTGACAACGTATGCCAGCCACCGTTGCATGCTGCGCGGAATCGTCAGATCAGGTCTTTCGGATCGAGCCGGAACCGCAGTTCGCCCGGCTCGCGCGACGCGACATGCTGCGCGACGGCGTTGCGCAGCCGAATCGCCAGTTCGC
This sequence comes from Bifidobacterium sp. LH_230, assembly GCF_056357555.1. Taxonomy (NCBI): domain Bacteria; kingdom Bacillati; phylum Actinomycetota; class Actinomycetes; order Bifidobacteriales; family Bifidobacteriaceae; genus Bifidobacterium; species Bifidobacterium sp. LH_230. The sequence goes on along the minus strand of NZ_JBKEWJ010000027.1, from coordinate 7,313 downwards.
CGCGATGCGATTGCGCGACGCGCACGACCGCTTTGACCCGGTCGGCAGTGCTTTCCAGCTCGCGCGCGTTGATGGTCGCGGGCTGCGGGATCGGCACCGGCCCGAGCACCGCCGGCAGGTCGCCGACCGTGGACCAGTCGCCGCCCAGCACGCCGATGCGCGTCAGCGCGGTTCTCACCGCGTCGCGCCGCCCCCATACGCAGGCCGCCGCGTACACCGGCGGCAAGCCGATCTGCGAGCGCTCCTCGATCTCCTTGGCCGCCAGCAGCGACGAGTCCCATAGCATGAGCGAGCGCGCGATCACCGGATCGGTTTCGCCGATCAGCAGTCCTTGCCCGTCCCGTGAGCGCGGCGCGCATAATGCCATCGATCGCATCCATGATGCGAGCGCATCGCATCGCGCGTCCACGCCGGGCGCGTACAGGCTGGTCCACGCGTCGAGGATCGCGACCGCCCGGTATTCGCCGCGGCCGCCGTCCACGGCTTCCACGCGCGGCTCGCAGCCGGGGGTGGCGATGACGATCTGCGGGGTCGCGGCGACCGTGTCGATCACGCCGCGCGGCTGGCTGTGCGACGACATGACGATCGGCACGCCGCGGAACAGTCCGGCCAGTTCCTGCGCGGTTCCGGCCGCACCGACGCGCACGACGCGCAGCCGGTCGCCGCCGCAGCCCGGGCATGTCCAGTTGACGGCCGCCGAGCCGCACCATCGGCAACGCACGCCGGTATTCGGCTGTTGCTGTCGTGCGCCGGCAACCGATGGCCCCGGCGCAGACGGTCCCGCGAGTCCCGCGACACGTTCCAGCGGTCCGGTGCAACGTGCGCATCGCGCCTGTCGGTGACAACGTGCGCAACTCAACGATTCGGTGATGCCGTCGGCTGGTATCGACAACAGTACCGGCCCGCTCGCCAACGCTTCGGTCAGGACTCGTACGGCGGTGTGCGGCACGCGTGCGCCGATGCTCGGGTCAGCAAGTCGCGCGAGTTCGTCGCGGTTCAGCCAGCGTATCCACGGACTGCGTTCCTTGATGACGGCCGGCAACGGTCGGATCGCGGTCGAGAATCCGCTGGTCGGCGTTTCCCGCACGCTGGCCGGATCGCCGTCGCCGTTCGTCTCCCATTGGCTGATCGGGCTGCGCACGTTCGCAAGACTGACGAACACGCCGCCATGCGCCTTGGCCCGCAGCCGCAGCACGCCGCGCGCGTTCGGGTACGGCATGAACCCGTCCATGTTCTGATAGGCGAGATCGTCGACGATCGCGAACAGCGCCGGTCCCTCGACCGGCGCGTACATGGCCGAACGGGCGCCGATCACGCAACGCACCTGCCCGCTCGACGCGGCCAGATACGCGCGGTAACGTTCCGCCGGCGGCACCGATCCGCCGTCGAGCACCACGAAATCGCCGCGGTAACCGCCATGCGTGGCCTGGTCGGGCGCAAACCTTCGCAATCCGTAGACGGCAGTCAGGACCTGCGCAAGATCGTTCACCTCACGCGAGGTCGGCAGTACGATCACCGCCGCCTTCCCCGCAAGCATCGCGGTCATCATCATCCACGCCAGGTCACGCGCCCACTGCAACGCTCCGGGCAACGCATCCACCACGAACGATGCGAATCCAGTGCCTTCCAGCGCGGAACGCAACCGTTCCGCACCGTCGTAGGACCGTCGAACCGCGTCGAATCCCGTGTCTCGAGCCTGTTCCTGCGCCGCGCCGAACCGCTGCCTCACGCCGGCCCCGGCACCAGCCACGCCGGCTGCGACGATCTGCTGCTCCTCTTCGACATAGGCGACGCGCGGCGGCACGGCGAAGCGCAGAATGTTCGCCCTGGTGCCACCGTATGCATCGGCGATCAGCGTGACGTCCCGCCTCATCGACGCGGATACGACCGGGTTCGGCGTGATCACCCGTTCCAGATACCGCAATGACGATTCCGGCGTGTCGCTGGACGCCGCCCGGTTCCAGATGATGCCGTCGAGCCGTTGCCCGCCGAACCGCACGCGCACCATCACGCCGGGCTGTGCGGCCTCGGACTGCTGCTCTTCGACGAGATAGTCGAACGTGCGGCCCAGATGCGTGGCCTGCACGTCGAGCACGACCTGAGCGATCGGGTTCTCGGCGGCCGGGGTCTTGGCCTTGCGCGCATGCCGGCGACGTTTGGGGTCGGCGAACCCGTCAAACGTCGGCTGTTCGGCATGCTCAGAAGTCATACCTCATTGTTTACCACAAGCGGTGCTTGCTGTTGCGGTCACGCGACGGATTGAATCGCGCCAATTCCATCGCGTGACCAGCCGAGTCAACAGTGACTCGAGTAACGCGGCAAGGCAACGCAACCAACGCAGTAGCACGACTCACGTGATGCGGCCACGCGACTCACGCCACGCACCATGCGCCGCACCACGTCACGCACCGCACGACGGCCTCACGCCTTCCACCACGGGCGCAGCGGATACCACTTGCCGTCCGGATGCCCCACTCGATCGGGCTTGACCGCGAGGAACTGGTGCACCTGGATGCCGTCGAGTTCGAAGTTCAGCGCGCACGCGGCCATGTACAGGCCCCATACCTTCGCCCGTTCGAACCCGACCTCGGCCACGGCTTCGTCCCAGTGCGCGGCGAGGTTGCGGTTCCAGTGGTGCAGGGTGAGCGCGTAGTGCTGGCGCAGGTTTTCCTGATGCACCACGTTGAATCCGGCGTCGTGGATGCAGCTTTCGATGAATCCGGGCGCGCCGAGGTCGCCGTCGGGGAAGATGTAGCGGTCGAGGAATTCGTCGGTGCCGGGCTTGCCATTCGGCTTGTCGTGGCTGATGGTGATCTGGTGGTTGAGCAGTCGGCCGCAGGGCTTGAGGAGCTTGAACATCTCCTCGAAGTAGCTCTGGTAGTTCTTGACGCCCACGTGCTCCATCATGCCGATCGAGCAGATGCCGTCGAAGTCGCGTTCGGGCACGTCGCGGTAGTCCATGACGCGCAGTTCGGCCAGATCCTCCAGTCCTTCGCGCTTGATCCACTCCTGCCCGTATTCGATCTGTTCCTTCGACAGCGACACGCCGAGCGCCTTGATGCCGCGCTTGGCGGCCTCGATCACGAGCGAGCCCCAGCCGCAGCCGATGTCGAGCAGACGGTCGCCGGGCTTCAGCCCGAGCTTGTCGAGCACGAGGCGGATCTTGTTGAGCTGCGCGTCCTCGAGACTCGTCTCCTCGCTCGGGAACACGGCGCACGTGTAGGTCATGGTGGGTCCGAGGAAATTGCGGTAGAACCCGTTGGACAGGTCATAGTGGAAGCTCACGGTTTCGCTGTCGGCCTTTTCGGTGTGCGGCAGCAGGCCGGACTTGATGCGCGCGAACTTCGACGGCCCCTCGGTCTTCGGCACCGGCGGCTTGCGGTAGCCGTGGCTGAGGATCGCGCCGCCGACCTTGGCGATGCCGAGCGGCGACAGCGGGCGCACGTACGGCGCGACCGCGAGCAGCTGCCGCAGCTGCGGATACGGGTCGGCATAGTCGATGCCCTTGATGTCGAAGTCGCCGAGCACGTACGCGCGCACCGCGCCGATTTCGTTGGGATGGGTGAGCAGTTGGTAGACCGCGTTCGGATTGTTGACTTTGACGACCAGATCGGCCGTTTCGGGGCCGAACGTCGATCCGTCGAACGCTTCGACGCGCAGCAGCGGATTCGGTTGGATGAATTCACCGACCATCTCGCCGACGGTCATCAATTTGCCGTAACCCATGATTGATTTCGCCTCTTTCGTGAATATGCGCGGTATTCGTTACGCGTATTGGTTACGTGATATTCGTTACGCAACGCGGTATGCAGTACGCGTTGCGTTGCCGTTTGCAAAAACGCCCGCCGCGAACATCCGTCACGGCAGGCGCCATAGTCTGTCATTGAATTATTGATTCGACCGTTCCCTGATCCCCCTGAAGGGAGACAGTGACGGTGATACAGGTCGCTTTGTCCTCCCTTTTCCCTTTGCTCCCCCTGAAGGGGGAGCTGTCAGCAAAGCTGACTGAGGGGGTGACACACCCGACGCATCAGGCATGTCGTCGCAGCCCGACGATGCACAGCCGGAATCGTCACTCGGCGATCGCGGCCTTGAGCTCGTCGACCTTGTCGGTGCGCTCCCACGTGAAGTCCTTGTCCTCCCGGCCGAAGTGGCCGTATGCGGCGGTCTTCGAGTAGATCGGACGCAGCAGGTCGAGTTCGTCGATGATCGCAGCCGGACGCAGATCGAACACCTTGCGCACCGCGCGTTGGATCTGATCGCGGGTCACGCCGCCGATTTCGGTGCCGTACGTCTCGACGTTCACGGAGACCGGGTCAGCCACGCCGATCGCGTACGCGACCTGCACCTCGACCTTGTGCGCGAGTCCCGCGGCCACGATGTTCTTGGCGACCCAGCGGGCGGCGTACGCGGCGGAACGGTCGACCTTGCTCGGGTCCTTGCCGCTGAACGCGCCACCGCCGTGGTGGGCGGCGCCACCGTACGTGTCGACGATGATCTTGCGGCCGGTGAGCCCCGAGTCCGCGGCCGGGCCGCCGAGTACGAACGAGCCGGTCGGGTTGACGAGCACGCGGTAGTCGTCGTGCTCGACCGTGTCGCCGAGGACTTCGTCAAGCACCGGCTTGATGACGTGCTCGACGAGCTGCGCCTGCAGCCAGTCGTGCGTGGCCTCGGGATCGTGCTGAGTGGAAATCAGCACCGTGTCGAGGCGCACGGCGTGGTCGTTTTCGTCGTATTCGATGGTGACCTGCGTCTTGCCGTCCGGGCGCAGATGCGGCACCTCGCCGCTCTTGCGCACCTGAGCGAGACGGTAGGCAAGACGGTGCGCCAGATGGATCGGCAGCGGCATCATCACGTCGGTCTCGTCGGTCGCGTAGCCGAACATCACGCCCTGATCGCCGGCGCCCTGCGCCTCGTAACGCTCCTCACGGGAGGCGGCCGTCTCCTGCTCGTGGCTCAGACGGGACACGCCCTGATTGATCTCCGCGCTCTGGCCGGTGATCGACACGAGCACGCCGCACGAATCGGCGTCGAGGCCGACCTCGCTGCTCGTGTAGCCGATGCGACGCACCACGTCACGCACCACATGCTGCACTTCGCAGTAGCCTTCGCTGTTCACCTCACCGAAGATCAGGAACTGGCCCACGCCGGCCACGGTCTCCACGGCGACGTGCGAGTGAATATCCTGCCGCAGCAGATCGTCCAGAATCGCATCCGAAATCTGATCGCAGATCTTGTCGGGATGTCCTTCGGTCACCGATTCGGCCGAAATCAAACGACGCTCCATACGCGCACCTTCTTCATGCCGCACCGTTCCCCATTCGTACCCGCCTGCGGCCACGGCGAATCGAATCCGATGGCTTGCCATACGTGTACGCAACGGAGAACGCGCGCCCGGTCATACCTCGACCGGCATCATCCGTCACGCGCGTCGTTGCTGTGCCATTAGCTCAACATAATACGCCCCACCGGTACTCTTTCGTGGAGATTGTTTCTCGCACGACGTACCGATGGGGCGTATACGATATAATGTGGCGGTTTTTGCCTAGCGATGGCTGGTTGTCCGGACAGTCGCCGGGCAGCGATCGCCAGCGTTGGTTGCCGATCAGTTGCCTTCGCTCAGATCGTCCTCGCCGAGCGTCTCCTCAAGCAGACCCTCGTTGATCTCGCGGAACGCGATGGACAGCGGCTTCTCCTGGTTCTGGTATTCGACCAGCGGGCCGACGTTCTGCAGCAGACCCTCGTTGAGCTGCGTGAAGTAGGAGTTGATCTGACGGGCTCGCTTGGCCGCGAAGATCGCCAGAGCGTACTTGGAATCAGCATGCTCCATCAGATCGTCGATCGGCGGATTCGCAAGTCCCTGCGGGTGAGGATCGGTGCCAAAAGCCATGATGTTGTTCTCCGAATCATCGATTGTTTGCGTACAGCTATTCCAACCTATTAAAGATACCCCGACCCCTCGTCTTTGCTGGCACTGTTGCATCACGCGACGCATCGCTCTTCCCGCATCTCTTCTCTGTTGCGCAACGCTCGCGCAACATTTCCGTTCGAATTCATCTGATCGCCGCCAGCCGTATCGTTCGTCGTGCTACGCTCGGCATAACGGTTGCGGCAACGATGCCGCGCCTTGACAGAACGGAGGTCCAATGACGGACGAAACGGTATTCGATCAATATCCCCTCGACCAGTGGAAAGATCCCGGGCACCGCATTATGAACCGGTTCTCGTTGGCCGGCAAGAAGGGATTCGTGACCGGCGGCGCGGGCGGACTGGGACGCAACACGGCGGCGGCTTGGGCCGAGGCCGGCGCCGACGTGGCGATCGTTGACCTGCCGCGCACGAAGGACACGCTGGAATCGCTCGTCGATGAGTTGTCCGATCGGTACGACGTGAACGTCGTGCCGTTGTATTGCGACGTGTCCGATCGCGAGCAGGTGGCCGAACTTAAGCAGAGCCTGATTGATTCGCTGGGGACGGTGGACATCGCGTTCATCAACGCCGGCGTGAACGTGCCCGGAGACGATGCCGACGAACCGTACGAGGTCTGGAAGAAGACGATCGATATCAATCTGACCGGCGCGTACATGACCGCGCAGATCGCGCAGCAAATCATGCGCGAGCATGGGCACGGCGGATCGCTGATCTTCACGTCGTCGCTGTCCGGGCACAACGCGAACTATATCGGCGGTGGACCGTCGCCGGTGGCCGCGTACGGTGCGACGAAGGCCGGCATCTACGAATACGCGCGATATCTGGCCGCCGCGTTGGCACCGTACGGGATTCGGTCGAATGCCGTGTCGCCGGGATACGTATGGTCCGGTATTTTCGAGGGACGGATTACGCCGGAAGGGCATGATCTGATGATCGCGCCGGTGCCGATGCACCGGTTCGGCACGAACGAGGAGATCGCCTCGGCAGTGCTGTTCCTCGCCAGCGACGCGTCGTCGTACATCACCGGCACCAACATCCAGGTCGATGGCGGGTATTCCGTGTACTAGACCATCCTTGAGCTGGGCGGAGCATTTGACTCCCCCGGCTGAAGTGTCGTACGTTTCGCAGACGCGGTTGAAGATTCAGAGTCTTTCCCTCCCCTTTGAGGGGAGGGTGCCCGCGTGGCGGGCGGGTTGGGGTGATTCCCGTGCACGCCCCGGAATGCAGAAAGCCCCGGTACCGTCGTGGTATCGGGGCTTTTCTTAACGTGTGATGCGGCGGTGTGCTACTCTCCCACACCCTGTCGAGTGCAGTACCATCGCCGTGCCAGGCCTTAGCTTCCGGGTTCGGAATGGGACCGGGCGTCTCACCTGGGCCATGAC
>NZ_JBKEWJ010000026.1:0-39880 GCF_056357555.1 Bifidobacterium sp. LH_230 | reverse complement strand
GCGCCTCGCACATCAGACTCCGGGTCTCGTACTCGACGCCGTCGAACACCCACTTGCCCACCTGATCTCTCCTCTCGGATCATCAGGCGTTGCAACGATCACTAGAACCCGCCATGCTCGCCGATGATCACCCACCGGCGAGCACGCCCGATACGTCACACCTCGACCGGGCGCATGCGGGCCGCGGCGTCGGTGTGCGTCTCGCAGCGAATGGAGTAGAACGCAAGCAGCCCCACGGCAAGCAGCGCCAGCGGAATGCCGCCGAGACCGGTGAACCGGTAGTTCATCGCGAACGTGGTGAGCATCGTGCCGCCGACCATCGAACCGACCGCGTTGCCGAAGTTGAACGCCACCTGCACGGCCGCGCCCGCGATCAGTTCGCCGCCGCCCTGCCCGGCTTCGGTCATGAGCAGCTGCTGCGGCGCGGAGATGAAGAACAGTCCGAACGCGATCCAGAACGTGAGCAGCGCGGTCGTGAACTGGCTGCCCGGGAGCAGCAGCACCATGAACAGGCCCGCGCACGAGATCGCCTGACCGAGCGCCGCAGTGCCGGCGTGACGCCAGCGATCGGTGATGCGACCGCCGATCAGGCCGCCGACGACCATGCCGAAACCGGCGAGCATCATGAGCATCGGCACCAGCGAAGCCGGCCAGCCGCCCGTCTTCTGCAACCACGGCGAGACGTAGCTCCACCAGCAGAACACGCCCGCGTTGCCGGTGAACACGGCCGCGAGAATCACCCACGGGCCGGGCTTGGTGAGGAAGCGGAACTGGCCCTTGATGCCGGCGTCCTTGATTGGCGCGACGAACGGAATCCACGCGGCGGACAGCACGATCGTCATCGCGGCCCACGCGGCGAGGATGCCGAACGCGAGACGCCATGAGAGAAACTCGGCCATGAGCGTGCCGGCGGGCACGCCGAGCATGTTGGCGACGGTCTGACCGGTCACCATCATCGAGACGGACTGCGCCTCCTTGCCCTTGTCGGCCAGGGTCTTGGCGATGAGCGTGGCCGTGCCGAAGAATGCGCCGTGCGGCAGGCCGGAGATGAACCGGGCCGCGATCAGCATCGGCGCGCTCACGGAGAACGCGCTCAGCAGGTTGCCGACGAGCGCGATGACCATGAACAGGATGATGAGATTCTTCGGCGGCACCTTGCGGCCGAACACGAGGATGAGCGTGCCGATGCACACGCCGATCGCGTAGGCGGATATGAAGTGGCCGGCGGTCGGGATGTCGACGTGCATCGCGGCGGCGGCCTGCGGCAGGATGCCCATCATGACGAATTCGGCCGCGCCGAGGATGAACGCGCCGGATGCCAGCGCCAGCAGACTCTTCTTCATGTTGCCCGATTCCTGAAATTCGTTACGGATTCTTGATTGTCGATATGCAAAAAGAAAGGGAACCATCGAACTCGATGATTCCCTTTTATTGCAGTCGGGCTGGCGGGATTTGAACCCGCGGCCTCTTCGTCCCGAACGAAGCGCGCTACCAAGCTGCGCTACAGCCCGTTTGGCAACGTCCGCTATATTACATGCTGGAAGGCGAGAGTCAAACTTCGGCGTGTCGCGCTGAAAACAGCTGATTTTCGGCCGTGTATCGCCCGATCGCTACACTATTGATCTATGTGTGAAACCCAAGAATCCCAAGCAAACGAGGAAGAAGCTGCCGCTCCCGCGATGACCACGGTCGAGCGCGCGGAGATGCTGCTCAAGCAGGATGAGACGATCCGCGAAAAGATCAAGTCCGGTGCGACGCTGGACGAGGCCGTCGATCCGTCCAACAAGGAATTCGGCCCGCTCGCGCATCCCGAGCAGGTGCAGATGCGCGTCGCCAAGCGCGCGATGATGCTCGAGGCCGGCATCGCCCCGTACCCGGTGCATCTCGACGTGGACCACACCATCGAGGAAGTGCGCGCCCAGTATGACGGCAAGCTTGAACCCGGCCAGGAGACCGAGGACATGGTCGGCATCGCCGGCCGCGTGCTGTTCCTGCGCAACGCGGGCGGCCTGTGCTTCGTGCAGCTGTCGGCCGGCGATGGCACGAAGATCCAAGGCATGATCTCGAAGAAGGAGATCGGCGCGGATTCGATCAAGCAGTTCAAGCAGCTGGTCGATCTCGGCGATCACCTGTACATCCGCGGCCGCGTGATCGCGTCGAAGACCGGCGAGCTGTCCGTCTTCGCGACCGAGTGGGCGATCGCCGCGAAGGCCCTGCAGCCGCTGCCCGCGCTGCACAAGGAGCTCAACGAGGACACCCGCACCCGCAAGCCGTACATCGGCATGATCGCGGACGAGAAGATCCGCAACATGGTGCGCAACCGTTCCAAGGCCGTTGCCTCGCTGCGCCGCACCTTCGACGACCATGACTTCATCGAGGTCGAGACGCCGATGCTGCAGACCGTGCACGGCGGCGCCGCGGCCCGCCCGTTCACCACGCACATGAACGCGTTCGATCTGGACCTCTACCTGCGCATCGCGCCGGAACTGTTCCTGAAGCGCTGCCTCGTCGGCGGCATCGACCGCGTGTTCGAGATCAACCGCGACTTCCGCAACGAGGGCGTTGACGCGACGCATGCTCCGGAGTTCACGATGGTCGAGGCGTATCAGGCGTACGGCACGTACGACACGATCGGCCGTCTCGTCAAGGAGCTCGTGCAGAAGACCGCGATGGACGTGTTCGGATCGCACAAGGTCACGCTGCTCGATGGCACCGAATACGACTTCGGCGGCGAGTGGAAGCAGATCAGCATGTACGACTCCCTGTCCGAGGCGCTCGGCGAGGAGATCGTGCCGAACGGCGGTCCGGACAACCCCGGCACCTCCGTGGAGCACCTCGGTGAGATCGCCGACAAGCTCGGCGTGGAGCGCGACGACGTGGAGAACCATGGCAAGCTCGTCGAGCACCTGTGGGAGCACTTCTACGAGGACAAGCTGTACGAGCCGACCTTCGTGCGCGACTTCCCGGTCGAGACCAGTCCGCTCGTCAAGGGTCACCGCTCCAAGCCGGGCGTGGTCGAGAAGTGGGACCTCTACGTGCGCGGCTTCGAGCTGGCCACCGGCTACTCCGAGCTCAACGACCCGGTCGTGCAGCGCGAGCGTTTCGTGGCCCAGGCCAAGGACGCGATGGCGGGCGATGAGGAGGCCTGCGACATCGACGAGGACTTCCTCGAGGCGCTTGGCGTGGGCATGCCGCCGGCGGGCGGCATGGGCATGGGCATCGACCGACTGCTCATCGCCCTGACCGGTGCGACGATCCGCGAGACGATCACCTTCCCGCTCGTCAAGCCGCTCGCGCTCAACTAAGTGCGTGGGCCGGCGCGTTCGCCCGACGTCGATGACCGTACGCTGATGTGATCGGCGTAACCAAAGCCTCATCGGAGATTCACCACACAATATCGTTGATATGCGTGGTGAATCTCCGATTTTCGTATTCGGGCGGCCGATATGTGCAGGGCGGTAGGCTGGAACGTATGAATAACGATCCGTCGAACACATCCGTGTCATGGAAACTGTGGCTTGCGGGGACGCGGCCGCGCACTCTGCCGGCGTCGATCGCGCCGGTGGCGGTGGGGGCGGCCTGCGCGCGGAACCATGTCCGAGCGCTCGACATTTGCATCTTGATCTATCCGGAACCTGCCGAATGCGTGGCGAATCGGGCGTTGCTGCACACACTGCTCGGCCGGTTCTGGCCGGTCGCCATCCTGTGCGCTTTCGTCGCGCTGTGTCTGCAGATCGCCGTCAACTTCGCCAACGACTACTCCGACGGCATCCGCGGCACCGACGACGGGCGGTCGGCGCCCGAATCGTCCGCATCGTCGTCATCCGCGCATCAGATGGCGCTCAAACCGCAGCGGCTCGTCGCGTCCGGTGTCCCGCCGAAGCATGTTCTCGCCGCCGCGGGTATCGCCGCCGCGATCGCGTGCGTCGCCGGACTCATCGCGATCCTCATCTCGCACAGCTGGTGGCTGTTCGCGGTCGGCGTGCTCAGCCTCCTCGCCGGCTGGTTCTACACCGGCGGTCGTCACCCTTACGGCTATGCGGGATTCGGCGAACTCGGCGTGTTCCTGTTCTTCGGGCTGGCGGCCGTGCTCGGCACCGAATACGCGCTCGCCGGCACCATCGATCTGATGGGCGTGCTCGCTGCCGTATGCTGCGGGCTCAACGCGATGCTGCTGCTCATGGTCAACAACCTGCGCGATATCGATTCGGACGTGCGCCACGGCAAACGCACGCTGGCCGTACGGTTGGGGGAGCGGGGCGCGCGCATCGCGCTGACCGTGTGCGTGGTGGTCGAACTGGTGCTGTCGCTGGCGATCGCCGCCGTGCTGTGGTGGCCGTGGGGCGTGATCCTGGCGATTTCCGGCATCGCCGTGCCGCTGCGAATCCTGCGTAGCGTAGAACGTCACGACTACCGGTGGGCGCTCGCGGATGCCGGTTATCAGACGCTGTTCTTCGCGGTGCTGATCGTGTTCTGCACGATCGTATCCGGCATCTGACAGGGATGGATGGGTGGAACCGCAAACGTCACGGAAACCGGTCTCTTTGCGTGATGTTTGTGCGAGTAAGGATGGGTTGCTGACGGCAATGTCACGCAAGTGGATTGGTTCGCGTGATGTTGTGGTGAGCAGAGGCGAGTTACTGGCGGCAATGTCACGTACAGTGAGCGGTTCGCGTGACGTTTGGGCTAGTAAGAGTGATCTACTATCCACAACATCACGCAAGATAGGTTGTTTGCGTGATGTTGTGGATAGGATGCGGCGGTTGGTCGCAGAAATGTCACGCGAATAGGCCGCTCCGGGGGAAGGACCGGACGGCGGGAGGTTGGCGACGATGGGATGTCGGTCGACAGATTGCGCGACAAAAGTAAGACAAACGCTCGTGTCTGGGCTGGCGGGGCGGTAGACTGGGCCGTATGACTTACAAACTAGTACTGCTCCGTCACGGACAGAGCGCATGGAACAAAACCAATCAGTTCACCGGCTGGGTCGACGTCCCGCTGACCGAGCAGGGTGAGGCCGAAGCCAAGCGCGGCGGCGAGCTGCTCAAGGAGAAGAACGTCCTGCCGGACATCGTCTTCACTTCGCTGCTGCGTCGTGCGATCAACACCGCCAACATCGCGCTGGACGCCGCGGATCGTCTGTGGATCCCGGTCGAGCGCAGCTGGCGTCTCAACGAGCGTCACTACGGCGCTCTGCAGGGCAAGAACAAGACCGAGATCCGCGAGGAGTACGGCGACGAGAAGTTCATGCTGTGGCGTCGTTCCTACGCGACCCCGCCGCCCGAGATCGACCCGAACGACCAGTACGCGCAGAACCACGACCCGCGCTACACCGGCGATCCGGTTCCGGAAGCCGAGTGCCTGGCCGACGTCGTCAAGCGTGTCGAGCCGTACTTCAAGTCCGACATCGAGCCGCAGCTCAAGGCCGGCAAGACCGTCCTGATCGCCGCCCACGGCAACTCGCTGCGTGCCATCGTCAAGATGCTCGACAACCTGACCGAGGAAGAGATCGCCAAGGTCAACATTCCGACCGCCATCCCGCTGCTGTACGAGCTTGACGACGACTTCAAGCCGGTTAAGCCGCGTGGCGAGTACCTCGACCCGGAGGCCGCCGCTGCCGGCGCCGCCGCTGTCGCCGCTCAGGGCCAGAAGTGATCTGAGTTTGATGGTTTCATGGTGAGGCCATAGGGCCGTGAAACCGTGAGACCATGATAATCGGGGTGGTCGGGAGTATGCTTCCCGACCACCCCGATTTTTGTATGTTGAGCGTTCCTCGTTTCTGGATGTGGTTGCGGGTACGCTCCCTCAGTCACGCTTCGCGTGCCAGCTCCCTCAGCCGAGGGAGTCGAGATATGCAAGAAGCCTCCCGGAAAAGGGAGGCTTCTTGCATATCTAGCGGAGTGCGTGCGTAGCCGACCGTGAAGATCAGTCGACGGCGCCATCCTCGTCGCGGGTCGGCTCCTTGCTCGGGTCAAAACCCGAGACGATGAACACCACGCGACGCGCGGCGGACACGGCGTGGTCGCCGAGACGCTCCATGAAGCGGCCGAGCAGCACCACGTCGATCAGCTGCTGCTTGGTGCCCTTCCAGTCGTCGGACAGCGTCAGTTCGAAGGTCTTGTGATGCAGCTCGTCGAGCTTGTCGTCGTTGCGGATGATGCGGTCGGCGATCTTCGCGTCGCGGTCGGCCAGCATCGCGACAACGTTGTCGGCCGTCTCGTCGAGGAAGTCCTGCATCTGCTTGAAGATGTCCTTCGCCTCTTCCGGCAGCGGGGACTCCGGGTACGCGCGACGGGCCGACTCGGCGATGTGGCGGGCCAGATCGCCCATGCGCTCGAACGTCGCGGCCAGACGCAGCGTGGAGACGACCACGCGCAGATCGGTGGCGACCGGGGTCTGCTTGGCGAGCAGCTTGACGCACTGGTCGATCACGCTGGATTCAAGGGCGTCGATCTCGATGTCGCCGTCGATCACGGCCTGCGCCGCTTCGACATCGGTGTCCAGCAGCGCCTTGCCCGCGCCGTTGATGGCCTTGCGAACATCCTTGGCCATGCGGTCGAGGTCGTCGGCGACGGCCTTCATCTCCTCGTTAAAGATAACGCGCATTGTTGTGCCTTTCCTTTCAACACTTCTGCAACCTATACCAGTGTATTCTGCGCGTCCGTTGTTTTCCAACAACGTAGCGATAAAGCCACGCGACGTTTAGGCATTGTTCACGGAAACGTTCACCTTGCATTCATCTGCTCGGCATGTCGTTAGCCTTCACACTCGCGATGTGAGAAAATGGAACGTATGCCCGACTACCTGCAAACCATCATCGTGTTTGTGCCGTTCTCCATCATGGGTCTGGGGTTGGTGACCTTGGTGGTGTTCTGGATCTACGATCTGATCCGTCCGATGTTCGACAACCGTTTCGTCGGCAAGGACGAGCAGGACGAGACGAGCGGCCGGCGGGAGCGCGTCGACGACCGCGCGGACTCGTTGCCGCATCGGATCGTCGCGTGGTTTCATGTACTGTTTCGCAAGAGGACCGACGACGATGCCGAGACCGAGGATCTCGATACGGACACCACCGCGCTGCTGGCGATGCTGCCCGAGGCGACGGTGGTGATCAACGACCGTGACGAGGTGATCCGCGCGAATCCGGACGCGTACACGCTCGGCGTGGTCGATGACGAGTCGATCATCAGTGACCAGGTGCGTGACGCGGTGCGTGAGGTGCGTCGCGTGGGCGGGCGCAAGCAGTTCGATCTGACGACGCATACGCGCGAGCAGGACAGTCCCGATGCGCCGGTGAAGGTGCGCGGCGTGGTGCGGCCGAACTGGCTGAAGATCACCGTCGGCAAGGTCGGCGATTTCGTGGTCGTGCTCATCGACGACGTGAGCGAGGCGATCCGGTTCGCGCAGGTGCGCGACGCGTTCATCAACAACGTGTCCGAACAGCTACTCAAGCCGTCCCAGGCGTTGGAACAGCTCGCCGATTCGCTGGCGAACGATGCGTTGGACGCCGAGCAAGTCTCGTGGCACGCGCATCAGGTGCGTTCGTCGTGCGACCGGCTCAACCGCATGGTCGCCGATCTGATGCTGCTCATCAAGGCGCAGGAGCCGATCGCGCCGTCCTCCGCGAACCGGCTGAACATGATGGAACAGGTGCGTCTGGCATGCGAACGGTTGCATGCGGACAGCGCCCGATACGGCGTGACCGTCAACATCTCCGGCGACGATACGCTGACCGTGAACGGCGATGCGGAACAGGTCATCGCCGCGATTTCGAAGCTTGTGCGCAACGCGCTCGTGTATTCGCCGGCCGGCGGCACGGTGAACGTCGCGGTATCCAAGTCGGAGAACGATTCGCAGGCCGCGGTCGAGGTCGTCGACCAGGGCGTGGGCATCGCCAAGGACGAGCAGGCGCGCATCTTCGAGCGGTTCTACCGTGGCAGCAATCAGACGCTGCGTTCGCGCGACGGCATCGGATTGGGACTGGCGATCGTCAAGCACGTCGCGCTCACCCATCACGGCACCGTGACGGTGTGGAGCGTGCCCGGCAGCGGCAGCACGTTCACGTTCTCGCTGCCGCTGGCCCAGTGACCGATCGCGGATTCGCGGATCACACGCCGAGACGGCGGTAGTCCCAGCGGTCGAGGTGCTCCCAGATCAGCATCATCACGCCGATCACCGTGCCGGACGCGCACACGATCAGCCAGCGCAGCACCGGCAGGTCGAGGAACAGCAGGATTGCGCACACGACCAGCGCCACGCACCACATCGCCGTGCCGATCAGGAACGTCTTGCGCAGATCGACGCGCACGGGCTTGGGAGCGGGGCGGCAGGCGTCCGGATTGATGATCGGTGCGAATTTCATACCGTGCACTCTACCGCGAACCCGTTACCGGTACCGAGTCAGTCGGCGAGGTGCTCGACAACGTAGTCAACGCACTGGGTGAGCGCGACGACGTCGGACGGCTCGACCGAGGGGAACACGCCGATGCGCAGCTGGTTACGGCCCAGCTTGCGGTATCCGGACGTATCCACGATGCCGTTCTCGCGCAGCGCGGACACGACCTGCTTCGCGCTGACGGACTCATCCAAGTCGATGGTCACCACCGAATGAGAACGCGCGTTTGCATCGGCGACAAACGGTCGCGCGTACTGCGAACGCTCGGCCCAGTCATACAGCAGCGACGCGGACTTCGCGCACCGCGCGGTCGCCCAATCCAAGCCGCCGTTGTCGTTGAGCCAGCGTACCTGGTTCTCCAGCATGATGAGCGTCGCCACGGCCGGCGTGTTCAGCGTCTGGTCCTTGCGCGAGTTGGCCACCGCCGACGTCAGCGACAGGAACGGCGGCACCCAGCGACGCGCGCCATCCAGCGTCGCGCTCTGCTCGACATTGGCCGCACGTTCGATCGCGGCCGGCGACAGCACCGCCACCCACAGTCCGCCGTCCGAACCGAACGCCTTCTGCGGCGAGAAATAATAGGCATCGGTCTGGCTGACGTCCACCGGCAGCGCGCCGGCCGCCGACGTGCCGTCCACCAGCGTGATCGCGCCCTGCCCGAGCGAGCCGGCCACGCGCCGCACGGGAGCGGCCACGCCGGTCGACGTCTCGTTGTGCGCCCAGCAGTACGCATCCACGTCCTCGGTGAACTCGGGCAGACGGTACGTGCCGGGCTCGCCGTCGTAGATCACCGGCTGCTCAAGGAACGGGGCCGCGGCGGCCGAGGCCGCGAACTTCGCGCTGAACGAACCGTACGTGCCGAACGCGGCGCGACGGGAGATCAGCGAGGCGCACGCCATGTCCCAGAACGCGCTCGCGCCGCCGTTGCCGAGCGCGATCTCGTAGCCTTCCGGCAGACGGAAGAACGACGTGAGTCCCTCGCGGATCGAGGAGACGACCTGCTTGACCGGCGTCTGACGGTGCGACGTGCCCAGCAGCGTCGTCGCGCCCGCATCCAACGCGCGCACCTGCGCCTCGCGAATCTTGCTCGGGCCGGAACCGAACCGTCCGTCCGCGGGCAGCAGTGACTGGGGAATAGTGATCGTATTGGCCATAGCCCCATAGCCTAGCCGGTGTTTCGGATTCGCGATCGAAGAGTCCGGCACGCGGAACCGCTGTCCGGCAGTCGGAACCGTGACCATAGCCGACCGCCGACGGACCGGCAATGACCGCGCCTCGTTGTAAGGTGCATGGCAGTGACGGAAGTGTGATGCGATCACCTGATTTCCGTTGATGATTGAAATTGACAGATAACAGTGACTCGGTGGTTGCATCGGAACCCGGCAAGGAGTGATACGGATATGCGGCATGGATCTCATAAGGCGCACAAGGCTGCACCTCAGTATCTTCAGCTGGTGCAGTCGCTGTTTGCCTCCAGCCGCGGTTCCCATTCGACCCGTGCCGTACGCGCCGTGCAGATCGCCAATGGCGGTGCGATCATCGGCCTCGATCAGGCCGTCGTGGACAAGCTCAACGAAGTGGCCCCGCAGTCGCGTCGCGCCATCCGCGAAGCGGCCCGTGCGGCCGAGCGCAAGTCCACGTTCGTGACGTCCGCGTCCCTCGCCGCGCTTGTCGGCACCGCGGCCAGCGCGATGGCGTTCGCCAATGCCAACGGCGTCGATTTCGCCGCCGACGATCAGGCGACCACGACCACGCAGATGAAGCCGGTCACCGCCGACGCCAGCGCGGCCGCATCCCGTTCCGAAAGCCGCACCCCGTTGAGCGAGCTGTCGTCCTCCGTGGCCGGCACGTCCGGCAACAGTGCGTCCGGCACGTCCACGTCTTCCGATTCGACCGCGCAGCAGACCGCCAACGAAGGCGACTGGTCGGTCGACGGCGATTCCGCGTCGCTGGACGTCAACAGCATGTCCAAGTCGATCGCGAACAACACGGTCGTCGCCTCGCTCATGGATCAGGACGCCGGCATCCTGCCGAGCGGGTTCGATCCGAACCATGCCACCGGCGAGAACGGCGGCAACGCGTATCCGTACGGCCAGTGCACGTGGTACGCCTACGAGCGCCGCGTGCAGCTCGGTCTGCCGGTCGGCTCGTACTTCGGCAACGGCGCGGATTGGGCCGATTCCGCGACGACGTTCGGCTACTGGGTGGACAATACCGCTCGCCACGTCGGCGACGTGGTGGTCTTCCAGCCGGGTCAGCTGCAGGCCGATTCGTATTACGGCCACGTCGCGATCGTCGAGAAGATCCACAAGGACGGTTCGATCGAGGTGTCCGAATCGAACGTCAAGGGACTCGGCGTGATCTCCAGCCGCACGATCAGCGCGACGGATGCGGCGCAACTGCAGTTCATCCACTACTGATTCGTCGTTGACCGTTGCGAACCGGCGGTGATCGGTCGGTCGCTGTGCGATTGACTGTTCGATCGACTGATGTGTGCTGCTGTTCGCTGATCGCGTATGTGCTGGTGTGATCGATCACAATTTCGGTTTTGCTTGCGATCATGAGCGATGATGTGCGATGTTGATCGGCGTGTCGCCCTAGATATCGGTGATCAGCACTTGTCGTACTACTATATATAGGCCGGTTCGGGAATGTCCGCATGGTACAGTCGGACCCTATGAGCTCGAATACAACGATCGCGTCCATGCTGGCGACCGCCGTTTCGGTCGCGGCTCTGTTCACGTTCGCCGTGCCATCCGCACAGGCCAACGTCACCGGCGAGGCCAACACCAATGGCACCGCCGTCACCTCGTTCCGCTCGTTCCCGTCCTACACCGCTGTACGCAAGGACCTGACCGTCGAACACACCTCCACCGACGTCGAGACCAGTGCCGATTGGGGCAGCACCGAGTCGCTCGACGTGCCGCAGACCAAGTCGCAGGCCGAGCAGGAGCGTGAGGCGGCCGAAGCCAAGAAGAAGGCCGAAGCCGAGGCGCGCGCCAAGGCGGAAGCGGAGGCGGCTGCCGAACTGGCCGCACAGGCCCAGTCGCAGGCCGCGAGCCGCAGCCAGCAGCGCACGTCGACCTCGGAATCGTCGTCCGCGGCCGCCGGCAGCGAATCGTCTTCGTCGTCCTCTGCATCGTCGTCGTCCGCGTCCTCGTCGTCGGTCGCGGAAGTTTCCGGCAGTGCGGGCGCGGCCGTGGCCGCCGCCTACGCGCTGCTCGGTCAGAGCATGGACTGCACCGCGCTGGTCAGCGCCGCGCTGGCCGCGGGCGGCATCAACTTCCACGGTTGGCCGGAGGAATACGCGGGTCTCGGCGAGCACGTCAGCGAACCGCAGCCTGGCGACATCCTCGTCTACCGCTACACCGGTGGCTGGAACGGCGGCGCGCACTGGGATCACGTCGCGATCTACGTCGGCAACGGACAGGCGATCCACGGCGGCTGGAACGGCACGACCGTCGCGCTGGCCGGCATGATGAACCCGGACGTGATCGTTCGCGTCTTCTGATCGTCCGTATCGAATATTCGTATCGTGTGCTGTCGCGGGCGATGCGCGATCCGTCGCGGCGGCCACGATTCGACGTCCATCCAAACTGTATGTTCGCTGGGATATCACTGAATTTTCGGGCGTTTGTGCATATCCCGTAGTACTGTCGGCTGGTGATGAATATAAAGCGTAATGTATCTATGATCGCCGCTGTTGCGGCAATGTCGTGCATGATGGCCGTCGCGGTCGCGCCGAACGCGCTCGCCGCCGATGCGGCCGGTACCGTCACGTCGTCCCGTTCGTTCCCGAAGGCGCAGACCGTGCGCAAGGACCTGTTGGCCGAAGCGACCTCCACGTCGGTGAACGACGACGCGAACTGGGGCAGCACCGAGAACCTCAATGTGCCGCAGACCCAGTCTCAGGCCGAGAAGGATGCGGCCGCGGCCAAGAAGGCCGAGGAAGAGGCCGCCAAGAAGGCCGCTGAGGAAGAGGCGGCGGCGCAGGCCGCTGCGGCACAGGCGCAGGCCGCGGCCGCCAGCCGTTCCGAGGAGCGCGAGTCCATCACGACCGATACGACCGGCACCTCGTCCGATACTTCTTCCGCTGATTCGAGTGCGTCTTCGTCGGCGTCCTCCACCACGAGCACGTCCACGTCCAACGCGAGCGCCGACGCGATCGTCGCCTACGCCACGCAGTTCGTCGGCGCGCCGTACGTCGCCGGCGGCAATACGCCGAGCGGCTGGGACTGCTCCGGCTTCGTGCAGTACGTGTTCGCGCAGTTCGGCATCAGTCTGCCGCGTACCTCCGGCGGCCAGGCGGCGGTCGGTACCGCGGTCGCCAGCATCGCGGACGCCAAGCCCGGCGACATCGTCGCCAACGCGGACCATGCCGCGATCTATATCGGCAACGGTCTGGTCATCAACGCGCTCAACCCGTATCAGGGCACGCAGATCACCGGTCTGGACTCGTTCTACAGCGCGTATTCCATCCGTCGAGTCCTCTGACCTACTTCCCGCACATTACGCAGCCAATAGGCATCAACGCGAACGGCATCCAATTTCGGATGCCGTTTTGTGTTTTTTCACACGTTTTTCCGCGTGGGGAAACACGCGATTTGTGCGTTTGACGGGTATTGTTAAGTGGTGAGGGCGGCGCATAGAAGCGCCGAACGACGTAAGGAGGTCGTCATGATCAACGACAAGGCAATTCTCGTGGGCGTCGACGGTTCGCACGCCAGCTATAAGGCCACATGGTGGGCCGCGAACTATGCCAAGCATGCCGGACTCACGCTGCAGATCGTCTGCGCATACTCCCTGCCCAGCTACGCCGCGGTATCGTTCGATGCCACCTATACCGCGATGGGCGACGACAATGCCGCGCATTCCGACGCGCAGGAGATCCTGTCCAAGGCCAAGGCCATCGCCGACGAGCAGGGCGTGGAGGCTGCCACGCTGATCGTCACCGGCGATCCAGCATCCGTGTTCGTCGAACTGTCGCGCAACTACAACCTGATCGTCATCGGCAACCGCGGCAAGGGCGGATTGGCCGAGCGGCTTCTCGGCACGACGTCGTCGTCGCTGCCGGCGTACGCGTACTGCCCGATCGTCGTTGTGCCGTACACCGACGACGACGGCAACCTGATGCACTTGAACAATACGATCACCAAGGTCGCGGTCGGCTCCGACGAATCCAAGTGGGGCCTGAAGGCGCTCGAGATCGCGGCCGCGTTCGCGGACACGTGGGGCGCCGAGCTTGACGTGATCTCCGCGGTGCCGAAGATCCAGGGCATCGACGGCGAGGAAGGCGTGATCGAGTCCTACAAGGAGGATCTCGACGTGCGCCTGAAGCCGATCGTGGAGGCGCATCCGGGACTCAAGGTCAACAAGCAGGTCGTGCCCGGTTCTGCGGTGAACGCGCTGACCAAGGCCAGCTGGGACCACGATGTCGTGGTCGTCGGCTCGCGTGGCCGCGGCGGCTTCACCGGACTGCTGCTCGGCTCGACCAGCCAGGGACTGCTGCAGCACGCCGTGACGCCGGTGTACGTGGTGCCGCGCAAGTACGTTGAGGCCGCGGAAAGCCGCCTCGACACGGTGCCGAGCTCGCCGGCCGAGGTGCCGACCAAGTCGCTCGACGAGATCAGCGGCGTCGAGGAGGTCGCGGTGCCGACCGCCGAGCCGGAGGTCGCGGCGAAGATCGAGGCCAAGATCGATCCCGATCGCCAGTAGCTCGTTCATCAGTAGATAGCGGTTGCCCGGATGCGTCGTGCTGAGATATCTATCTCGGCGCAACGCATCCGGGCAATTGTGATTGACCGCCGAATATAGTTGCGCTGAGATGGTGCCAGCGCAACTATATTCGGAAATTTTGGCCGGTTTCCTGAAATTGTTGCGTTGACGAACGCTCAGTGCAACTTTTTTCGGCGATCAACCCGGATTTCCGAGAATAGTTGCGCTGGGGTAGTATCAGTGCGACTATTCTCGGATCGCCAGCGGGAACATCGGCGAGATCAGTGACGAATCGTCACGTTCATGCGCACGGGGGTCTCCTGCACGTAGGTGTGCTTGACCGTGCAGCCCTTGTCGATGTGGCGGGTGACGCGCTCCTTGAGCTTCTCGGCGTCCTCGTCGGTCAGGTTAGCGTCGGTCGCGTCCACGACCACCTGCTCGTCGAAGCTGGTGTACGCGTCGCCTTCCGGATCGTACTGGCCGTCGACCACGATCCTGGCGCCCTTGCCCTCGCCGAGCGTATGCTCGACCGCGAACTGGCTCGACAGCGCGGCGCAGCCGGCCAGCGCGATCTTCATCAGGTCGCCCGGCGTGAACACGCCCTTGCCCTTGCCGAACTTGATATGCGCGCCGTCGTCGCTGAACGCGTCCCACGAACCGTCCTTGTTACGCTCGACCCACAGTCGCTTGCCCATAGTGTCCTCCTTGGAGTCCATCTGTCCGCGCGTCGCGCCGATCGCGTCGCGTCGTCACCATCCAATCTAGCCCACCCGAGCCGTTGGATGTCCGCCGCGCGCATAATATGGCGGCTGTCGGTTGCCGCTCAGCGTGACGAAACCGCGAGCATCCATCCTTTCCTATCCCGAATATCACGCAAACAGTACTCCCGGCGTGATGTTTTGGATAGTATCGCCCGGTTCTAGCAATTTTGTCACGCGAGCGGTGTTCTTGGCGTGATGTTTTGGATAGTTGTGGGTTGGTCCTATCCCGAACATCACGCGAATGGTGTTTCTGTCGTGATGTTCTGGATAGTATCGGCCATGTACTGGCGGTTTTATCACGCAGAGCGGGGCGGCCGCGGTCATCGTCTGGCCGTGACAGGCAGTCTATCGTTGGTCGCCGCAATGATAGTGATGGACGGAGTACGCAGCGATGACAGGCCGGCCGAAACCACTGGCCGTACGCTCGCGATGCCGGCGGGCATGTATGCTGGAACGCATGGCTTTGACACCTGAACAGCTTGCTGACATCCGCACCCGCATCCCGGCCCGACCGGCCACTGACATCCCCATGCCGTACGAGGATCTGGTGCGTAAGATCCTGACCGAAGGCACGCTCAAGTCGGACCGCACCGGCACCGGCACGATCTCCCTGTTCGGCCAGCAGATCCGCTTCGACCTGTCCGGCGGCGACTTCCCGCTGCTGACCACCAAAACCGTGTTCTTCAAGGGACTCGCCTACGAACTGCTGTGGTTCCTCAAAGGCTCAAGCAACGTGCGCTGGCTGCAGGAACACAACGTGCACATCTGGGACGAGTGGGCCGACGAGAACGGCGATCTCGGCCCGGTCTACGGCGTGCAGTGGCGCAGCTGGCCCGCGCCCACGCCCGAGGACCCGAATCGCACCATTGATCAGATCTCGAACGTGCTCGACTTGATCAAGCACCATCCCGACTCGCGCCGCATGATCGTCACCGCATGGAACCCTGCCGAAGTCGACCAGATGGCCCTGCCGCCGTGCCACGCGCTGTTCCAGTTCTACGTGGCCGACGGTCGCCTGAGCTGCCAGCTGTACCAGCGGTCGTGCGACATGTTCCTCGGCGTGCCGTTCAACATCGCCTCGTACTCGCTGCTCACGTTGATGATGGCGCAGCAGGCCGGACTCGAGCCGGGCGAATTCGTGTGGACCGGCGGCGACTGCCACGTCTACGACAACCACATCGATCAGGTCCTCGAACAGCTGTCGCGCGAGCCGTATCCGTACCCGCAGATCAAGATTCGCAAGGCAGATTCGCTGTTCGACTACGATTACGGCGACTTCGAGATCGTCGGATACCAGCATCATCCGACGATCAAGGCGCCGGTGGCGGTGTGACCACGGCGGCTGGGCTGACCGATATCGTACGGTCGCGTCGCCGCCGCGTCGCGGTGTGACCGTACACTTGTCCCCAGTCCTAACCCAAGGAGTGAGTGAAATGGAGCATGACAGTAGCCGCAGTGGCTATCACGAACCCGAGCCCGGAATCGCCGGGCTTGAGAGCGGGGAGGATTGGGGTGACGATTTCCCCAAGACCTTCTCGGTGAACCTGATCTGGGCCGAGGCGCACGACAAGGAAGGTCATGACGGCGCCATCGGTTTCCAAGGCGGCATGCCGTGGCATTTGGCCGAGGATATGAAGCATTTCAAGGAGCTGACCGTCTCGCATCCGGTGATCATGGGCCGCAAGACCTGGGAGTCGCTGGACCCGAAGTACCGTCCGCTGCCGAACCGCGACAATATCGTCGTCTCGCACGACCCGCAGTACCGTGCGCTCGGCGCGACCGTGGCCGAAAGCCTGGACGACGCGATGGACTTTGCGCGTCAGGAGGCGATTCCCGACGACGGCATGGACCGCAGCGAGATCTGGGTGATCGGCGGGGCGCAGCTGTTCCGCGAGGCGCTGCCTTTGGCTTCGAAGGCGTACGTGACGCTGCTCAAGGCCAAGGTCGACGCGGATACCTACGCGCCGGACGTGCGCGATCTGGTCGATCTGGGCCTGTGGCGCGTCGCCGACGAAAGCCATTGGATGAAGCCGGCCAAGTGCGAGGACGGCATCGAGGCGTATCGTTTCGTCACGTACGAGAAGACGCGCTGATTATCGCCGACCACACCTGGTTGTAATCGGCTGTATCTGACCGTAGTCGGTCGGTACCGTTCGCCGCTGATCGTCATCGATCATCGTCGATCATGTACCGACCGATACCGACCGTGACCGACGGTTCGTGACCGTATCCGATCGCGGTCTTACTTATTCCAGACCGAAATTGCGCGCACCGCGCCGACCGAAAGCAGTATCGATGACCACCAACCACCCGTACACCGTGATGACCGTCTGCACCGGCAACATCTGCCGGTCGCCGATGGCCGAGATCATCCTGCGCGCCGAATTCGAGTCGCGCGGACTCGCCGACCGCGTGCGCGTCATGTCCAGCGGCGTGTCCGACGAGGAATACGGCAACCCGATCGACCGCCGCGCCGTGCGTGTGCTGCGCGCCGACGGATACGAGATCCCCGCGCACCACTTCGCGCACCGTATCACGCGCGAGGAGATCAACGAAAGCGACCTGTTCCTGCCGATGACCGCGTCGCACATGCGCGCGCTGCTGCGCCAGCTGCCGGCCGAAAAGCGCCCGGAAGTGCACATGTACCGCAGCTTCGACCCGAACCTGCCCAAGCTGGCGACCGGACGCGAGGACGAGATCGATTTGGTCGACCCGTGGTACGGCGGCCCGCACGAGTTCCAGGTCGCGATCGACCAGATCAAGGAAGTCGCGCCGTACATCGTCGACTGGGTCGAGGCGCGACTGGAGGCGTAGCGCGGGCCATCACCGGTCATTGCAGTCGAACGCAACTTGTCGCCTGTCATTCGACCGAGTGCGACCGGCTACCTGTCATTTCGACCGAACGAAGCGAGCGGAGCAATCCCATCCAACGGATTCCCGCTCGCTTTGTGATATTCGCGACACCGATCTCGCAACATCGCCCGCAGCAAAGTCTTGACATTTGTAGCCGCATCCCCGTATCGTGTGAACGTGTCAAGCACGGGGGCTCGCGTGGCGAGCTGAGAGGGGCGCACTGGCCCCGACCGTCGAACGTGATCCGGGCAATACCGGCGAACGAAGTCCTTGATCGTATCTGGACTGCGCGCGCCGGTCCGCCGACCGACTGCCGCGTTCGCTCCGCCGAGTTCCTCGCTTGAAGACAACGACAAGAAAGCGAGAGAGATTATGTCTACCGATTCCAAGACCCCGGCCGCGCGTCCGTCGCTGCGCTGGAGCGTCGCCGACATCACCGTCGCCGCCGTCATCGCCGTCGCATCCGGCGTGATCTTCTGGGGCGCGGGCATCGTCACGCAGCCGCTCGAGGCCGTGTTCACGTTCCTGCCCGGCTCCGACGCGCTGCTGTGGGGCCTGTACTACTTCGCCGGCCCGCTGGCCGCCATCATCGTGCGTAAGCCGGGCGCCGCGCTGTTCGCCGAAGTGATCGCCGCGCTCGTCGAAGCGCTGCTCGGCAGCCACTGGGGTGGTCTCGGCACCCTCATCCCGGGCCTTGTGCAGGGCCTGGCCGCCGAGCTCATCTTCATGATCTTCGCGTACAAGGCGTGGAACCTCGCCGTCACCGTGCTCGCGGGCGCTGCCGCCGGTTTCGCCGGCATGGCCGTTTCGTGGGTCATGTACTACCTGGGCTACGACGCGTTCTTCATCGTCACCGCGTTCGTGTGCAGCACGATCTCCGGCGTGATCTTCGCCGGCGTGATCGCCTGGTTCCTGTATCAGGCGCTCGCCAAGACCGGTGCGCTCGACCGCGTGGCCGGTGGCCGCGACGCCGCCGCGCTCGTGTGAGCTGGCTGGCCGGCTGCGACTGCTGTGCGGCTGGCTGATCGACCGATACATCGAACGGTGACCTGTGATCGATATCGCGGGTCACCGTTTTTTACTGCCTGATTGACGCATGCTGGTCGGACGGGATGCGGGGCGTAATCCGGGACGGGATGCGGGCGTAATCCGGATCGGGATTGTCGGGCGTTTGCCGATCAAGAGGCGCCGAATATTCGCGTGATGTTTTTGATAGCAGAGGCCGGATGCTAGCTGAAATATCACGCGAATGGATCATCTGGCGTGATGTTTGGGATAGTAACGGTGGGGTGGTAGCGGGAATATCACGCGTATAGATCATCTGGCGTGATGTTTTTGCTAGTAGTTGGGAGGTAATAGCAGAAATATCACGCAAGAAGGCTATCTGGTGGGATGCCTGAGGCGTTATGCGCTGCGGTCAGCCGTGATTCGGTAGGGTTGATGCTGAGTTCTGCGGATTGATGTGGAATGTTGTCGACGACCGGAAACGGATGGAGGATGCCATGCGTCATGCTGCTGTATCGATAGGCGCGTTTGCGTCGCTGTTGTCCGATGCGCACTGCCATGCGGATGATGAACGGTTCGTCGCCGTGCAGCGCAGGTACGGCGTGAGTTCGGTGATCAGCTGCGCGAACGGTGACCAGTGGCGGCATACGTTGGCGTGGATCGGTGATGGGTTGGCCGGCAACGAAACGGCTGACGGCACGCGGGTGGGATCGACAGTCGGTCCGCGTGACGGCGATGCACCGTCCGTCCGTGCCAGTTTCGGCATCCATCCGTGGGATGCGGACCGGTATCGCATCGCGGACGCGCTGCCGTATCTCGAACAGACCGCGATCATCGGTGAGATCGGACTCGACGGCGAGTGGACCGACGTGCCGTTGACCGATCAGCTGTCCGTGTTCGAAACACAGCTCGACTACGCGAGCCGCCATCGCAAGCCGGTCGTGCTGCACACCAAGTCGCACGAACGCGAGGTGCTCAATCTGATCCGGCGGTATCCGAACCGGTACATGGTCCACTGGTATGCG
The DNA here is from genome assembly GCF_056357555.1 of Bifidobacterium sp. LH_230. Taxonomy (NCBI): domain Bacteria; kingdom Bacillati; phylum Actinomycetota; class Actinomycetes; order Bifidobacteriales; family Bifidobacteriaceae; genus Bifidobacterium; species Bifidobacterium sp. LH_230. Next base: position 20,126 of record NZ_JBKEWJ010000026.1, on the reverse strand, counting down.
TGCGATCGTTGGCAGGACGACTATCTCGACCTGGGCTGCTACATGTCGATCGGACCGGACGTGACGACCGACGAGTCGGTGCGCTCGCTGGCGCGGCGGATTCCCGACGATCGGCTGCTCATGGAAAGCGACGGACTCGAATCGCTGACGTGGGCGCTGGGGCGCGAGTATGGCGTCGATGATTACGTTGGCGCACTGGTTGACTTGCTGCGAACGTTGGCGGGGATTCGACTTGGTGACGGTGAGCGGTTCGTCGGCTATCGCGATGACGGGTCGATCCGTGATGGCCGGGCCGATGACGGACTGACTGACGATGATCCGTTGCCCGACGATCGGTTCGCGCGGAATCGGTTGGCGGGTGACTGGTCTGCATGCGACTGGTCTGTGGATGATCGGCTTGCGAGGGCGATGATCGATCTCGCGGCGCTGACCCGGCGCAATCTGGAGTCGTTCTGTGCCCCTATTCCAAGCCGGCCGCTATAAATAATCCCATGACTATCGAAGAATCAACCGCCGATCAGACGCCGTCCGACTCCGTCTCGACCGCGGATGCGTCCGATGCACAGGAACGTTCCCCGTTGTACGGTCGCAAGGTGCTCTCGTTCGTGCGTCGTTCCGCGCGGCTGGATGACCGTCTGCAGCGCGCATGGGATACGTTTGCGGACACGTACCTGCTTGACGTCAACGCGCGCGAAGGATCGCTGGATGTGCGCGACGGGCTGCGGGTCGACGCTGATTTCGTGCGCGAGACGTGGGGCAACGATCATCCGCTGATCGTGGAGATCGGCAGCGGTCAGGGCGAGAACGTGGTCGCCGCTGCGGCCGCGCGGCCGGACATGAACTTTCTGGCGCTGGAGGTGTACGATCCCGGCGTGGCGCACACGTTGCTGCTGGCCGGCAAGCAGCATCTAGCGAACCTTCGCATCGCGCAGGTGAACGCGCCTGAGCTGTTCAAGGCGTGCGAGCCGGGCGTGCTGGCCGAGGTGTGGACGTTCTTCCCCGATCCGTGGCCGAAGATGAAGCATCACAAGCGGCGCATCGTGCAGCCGGAACTGGCCGGCGACGTGCGGCGCGCGTTGGCGGACGGGGGAGTGTGGCGCATCGCCACCGACATCGAGGACTACGCGCTGCACGTGCACGAGGTGATGGATGTCGCGGAGGGTTTTGCGAACGTTGGCTCGCTGACCGTCAGCCTGCCGACCGAACATGTGGGCAAGGGCAACGCCGACACGGCGGCCGATCTGCCGCACGCCGATTTCCGCGAATCCGAGCGGTTCGACGGCCGTGTACTCACCAACTTCGAGAAGAAGGGGCTAGCCGCGGGCCGTGTGATTCACGATTTCACGTACCGGGCCGTGTGAGTCGGTGGAAGCGGGGCGCGCGGATCGGAACCCGGGTTGCCGGCGGATCATGCATATAGGCCCGATCCGCCGGTGGCACGCGTTGGCCCCCGGTATTTCGCCGTTTTACGCGCTTGATAGCGTCGTGCCGTCAAGTGCGACACGCCGATTTGCGCAACTCCATAGTCTCGCGTATTATCAATCGAGTTGTTCGCCCCCATCGTCTAACGGTTAGGACACCAGACTTTCAATCTGACAACGAGAGTTCGACTCTCTCTGGGGGTACTCACCGGCTCCGGGTTCCACGAGGTATCGTGGCCCGGAGCCTTTTGTTTCCAACGGTTTCAGGCCGCCAGCCTGGCCTTCAGCTGCTCGCACAGGAAACCCGGCGGTGGCCACTGCCACCAAAGATGCACCTCCGTCACTGTTCATTCCGCGCATCATCTGCTCGTACATCGACGCATCCAGCAGGGAGAGCGGGGGGACGTTGAAGAATTCCGCCACTGCGGCGATGTCCTGGATGGTCCAGGAAGTCTTGCCGGTCATCTTCGCGGACACGGCGCCCCTCTTCAGCCCCAGTGCCGCGCAAAGTGACTGCTGGGTCATCCCGCGGCCGGTCAGCTGCATGTTGACGTTCCAGATGAATACCCTCTGCAGGTAGTCGCCGAGTCCATTGGATTCGGTCGACGGTTCGATTTTTGCCATATCAAGTCCTTTCAGATTGGAGTTGTCCAATATCGATGGACATAATCCTACAACAATGATTTGCCGCTGTGCAAGTTTCTTGCTATATTGTCTATTGTGAATGGACTGACGGCAAAAATAATGGATTCTCCGATGCGTCGCTATATGACGGCGGCGGGTCTGAGCTGCCGAGACCTCGCGAGGGAGATGGGTACGTCCAAATCCTCGGTCGCGGGAAAGGTCAACGGCTCGATACCGTGGCAGCAGTCCGACCTGATCTGGCTGGCCATTCACCGAAACCTGTCCCCTGGGTATGTGCTCGGCATCGACGCCTATCTTACGGATGGCGGGTGGAAACCCGAAACGAGAATCCCCGGACCGGCTGGAACCCGGCGCGGGGATTGAACGGCAACAACCATGGAGCCGCGGGCGCGCATATCCGCCAAGATCAGACGCCCGTCGTTCCGATTCCCCGAAGGAGGGTCATCGCCATGACCGATTCTACCAATACCGCCGGCATTCGCCCGGCATCCGTCTTCGAGCCTAATCGCCAGCGCGACGCCGCGCGGCGGACGACGCGGGCCGGCGGCAAAGTCGATCTGCGCATCGCGAAGGCGCATGTGCTGTCCATGCTCGCCCACCCGTCCCGGGGCTCGCGCCGCTGAGGCGCGCGTCCGCGGACCGTTTCCCCGATACCGGCCGAACCATGTGGTGGCTGGTCGTTGCCGCCGTGTGCGTGTCCGGCGGCGTTCTCTCGTATGCGTTGTGCCGCGCCGCCCGTCTGGGCGACGACATCGGCGCGAGGCTGCGCGAACGCCGCGAAGCGGCCCCGGAGCATGACGGCGGGAAGGTCGAACGATGAGCAGCAGAGCCGAGAACTGGGCATGGGAGCGCGACGACGTCAAGGGCATCACCAAGTTCGTGCTGGTGTACCTGGCCCGCCGCGCCTACTACGACGATGGCGCCGCCGCGTGGCCGAGCGTGGAGACCATCGCGTTCAACTGCGGGTGCTGTGAGCGCACCGTGATCCGTTCGTTGCAGGAATTGGAGCGTAAGGGCTACATCAGGCCCGGCGACCAGGAGATGTCGGCGCGCAACCCGCGCACGCGCAAGCCGATCGCCAAGGGACACCGCTCGCGCGTGTGGGACGTCGTCATGGACGGCGACCACGCCGCCGAGAACATCGAGGAGAAGCCCAGGAATCTGGACGCACTGGCGGAAGGCGACGGCAAATCGAATCCAGACAAGGACAATTTGTCACCCGACGGATTGTCACCCGAACCGAAGGTCGTGGAGCCGAGGACAAATTGTCCCGGAATCTTGGACAGAAAGTCACCCAATAGACAAGTGATAAACAATTCTCCCCTCATCCCCTTCGGGGATGCTCCCCTCAACGCTGAACAAGCCTCCACGAAGACCGAACCCGTTCCGGCGACCGATTGGGGCAAGGCCCTGCCTCCCAGGGGCTGCAGGAACCCGCTATGGGTGCCCGAACCCGGCAAGCTGCCCGAGCCGGTCACGGAACGCGCAGGCCAGGAGGTGCGCGTGCTCGACGGCATCCGCCGGCGCATGCTCGCCGTGGACCAGAGGTTCGATGTTCCGGCGACCATGGCCGACCGCAAGGCCGTCCACTCGTTGCTGATCGATCGCCCGTACGGCGAGATCGTCGCGACGATGGACTGGGCGTACCGCAACCGCTACTGGCTTCCCCGGCTCACCAGCGGCGCCAGGTTCGCCGCGAACTACGTGCAGCTGCGACTGGAAATGCTCACCCATCCCGATCCGACGGGCAAGCGGGCGCCGGACGCTCCGCTGCCGGTCGTCAAGGATCCCAACCGGGCGATACCGGTCAGCTCGTCGTCCGCGAGCCGTGTGCCGATCTACGGGGCGGCGCTGCTGCGCACCTCGCTGTGCCAGGAACACATCGAAGGCGTCATCTCTCAGGAGGCGTGCCCAGTGTGCGCGTACGACAAACGCAACCACGCCACCCACGACGTCGCCGGACGGCGCAAGGCGAAGACCGGCGCGTCGGCGGAGGCGGTGGTGCGGCCATGAGCGGGGATGGGCAGCGTCTTGAGGCGTGGAAGAAGGCCGGCGAATGCCGCGACTTCCCGCAACCATGGTCCGACTACCTGTGGTCGCTGGAGTTCGAGCACCGTCCCGGCGACGCGAAGGCGTTCCACTCGGTCGCCAAGGCCGTGTGCGAACGATGCCCGGTACGCGCCGAATGCCTGGCCTACGCGGCCAGCGGAGGACTCGAATGGGGCGTGTACGGCGGCAAGGTGTGCACCGACCGGCGCAGGATCGCGCGCATGGCCGAAGCCGACGGCGTCCCCTGCCGGGACCGCGGCCTGCCGTGGCCGCAACGCTGGCGGCTGCTCACGGACTGGATACGCGCCCACCGGAACGTGTTCAACGAAGCCACCGGCGAGGCCAGCGCCGAACGCCAGCAACGACGCCTGCGCGCACGGGTCAGGACAGCCGATCGCCCCGCCCCGCATGAGCCGTCAGACAATCAAACAATCAAGCAAGCAGGAATCCAAGCAATCCAGCAAGCAAACAATCAAGCGATCGACTGACCGGGTTCGCATGATCGCCGGCAGTCGCAAAGGAGAAGAACGAATGCGCATCGCCATAGCCAACGCCAAGGGCGGGGTCGCGAAGACCACGTCCAGCATCTACATCGCCTCGGTCATCGTTTCCAGAGGCGGCAGGGCCGTCGTGTACGACGCCGATCCACAGTCCAGCGCGAGCCTGTGGGCCGCTGCCGCGGAACAGACCGCGGACCCGCTGACGTTCGACGTGCTGCCCGCCAACCAGGCCACGCTCCGCCAGCTCGCCGCGGGCGCCGACCCGGATGAATGGGCGATCATCGACGCGCCGCCGCAGGGGCCGACCCTGGACATGGCCATCAAGGCGGCCGACTTCGTGATCGTGCCGGCATCGGACTCGCCCATGGACCTCCAGCAGGCATGGAGCACCCTCGACATGGCCAGGATGAGCACGCCCGCCGCGCTGCTGCTGGTCAAGGCCGAACGCAACACGAAGGCATTCCGCGACACCATGGACGCCCTCAACGCCATGGACACTCCCCGGTTCGACACGATCGTGCCGAAGGCCCAGTCCTACAAGCGTTCGCTCGGCACCAACCCGCACCAGCTGGGCGAATACCGCGACCTCGTCACCGAACTCCAGCAAATCGCCGGAAAGCAGGAGTGAGACCATGCAGGGCAACTACCAGCCACTGGCACGACCGGTGCCGTTCGACGACGTGCTGCGCCAACAGAACAAGACCTCCAAGGCCACGGGCGAACCGTTGGTCATGCTCTCATTGCGCATACCCGTGTCGCTCAAGACCCGGCTCAAGACCACGGCCGCCGCGCACGACCTGCCCATGCAGCAGCTCCTACGCGACGCCATCGAACGCGAGCTCGACCGGCTCGACGGCGACGACGAGCCATGACCCGTCAGACAATCAAACAATCAGGCAATCTGACAATCCAGCAAGCAAACAAGCCAACAACCAAACATTCAGGCAGTCAAACATGCAGACGCGATCCGGCAAGCCGGCGCGTCTGCGGAAAGGAGACACTATGGACTATTCGATGGAGGTCTCCGTACTCGGCGACCGGATCAGCATCGGCGAGGAGGCGCACGTCATCACCCTCGGCGTGAACACGGGATTCCCCGCGGGCTCCACGGCGGGACTGGCGTACACGCTCTCGCCATTGCAGGCCCGCGTGTTCGGCGCGCAGATGCGTGCGGCCGCGGACGCCGCGGAGGGGCATCCGGGCATGCCGTCCGACGAGGAGGTGAACGCGGCGGCGAAGGTGTTTTGCGGCGGCGTGTGGAACGGGTTCGATCCCGCCAGCATGATGCCGATCGAACAGTTCGACCGGTTCTGGGGAGACGGCGAGGGCCACCAGCTCTACCTGGAGATCGCGCGCCACGCGCTCATCGCCGCCCGCATGTCCATCCTCGCCGGGCAAAACGAAAGCTGACAAGCAAACAAGCCCGCATGCAGGCAATCAAGCAAACAATCAAACTTGATTGCATGCAGGCAAGCGGATATGCAAGCAATCAAGCAAGCCAACAATCAGGAAAGCAAACAAGCAAACAATCAGGAACGGAGCAGAACCATGAACGACAACCATAACGAAGACGAGGAGCCCTTCGACGGCACGAGCGAGGATTCCACACTCGAAGACCAGACGAGCGCGCACATCGCGGCCATCGCCGCCAGCGGCGTCGCCGCCGAAGCCGAGGCCCTGGCCAACCGACAGGCCGACATGGCGGCCAAGGAACGCCGCGAAACCAGACTTGCCATCCTCGCCGCCATCGCCATCATCGGTGTCGTTACCGCTTACGTCATCACGCGCATCTCATGCAAACATCGGCGCTCAAATCAAATATCATGATCCACGATACGTCCACCATACGCAAAATGCCATATATAGTGTAAAGAGACTATAATAGTAACTACATATAGTAGAAACGCCGAGAGATGGAATAAAAGGTCAAGAAATGCTATTGTATCTCATTACATGAACGAGGGATGACTCGACCGGCTCTTCGTAGCGTGAAGCGGTCTCCCAGAAAGCGGACGAATCCTCTCGGGTTCGTCCGCTTTCCTTTTTCTGAAAAGGAGAGGTGATGACAGACGCACAGGCTGACATCCCAACGCCGGAACGTCGGCGTCGCGCAATGACCGCGGAAGAGCAGTGCGATGTCATGGCTCAGCATGGCGTTACCTTCCAGAAGTGCAGCAGGGAGGACGCCAAGCGTTTCCTCCAAGACAATACCTACTTCTTCAAGCTCAAGGCGTTCGACAACAATTTTCAACGTGACGTCAACGGCATGTATCGGAATCTGGATTTCGCCTATCTGCAAGATCTGTCCACCATCGACTTCGAGCTGAGGGTTCTGATCCTGCGCATGACCGGAGACATTGAACACGCGCTCCGGGTACGTTTCAACAATCTCATCTCTCGCGTCAACGAAGACGGCTATCAGGTGATACGCGATTACGAGCAAGATCAACAGGCTTTTTATACGCGCAATGGGAAGACATATGACCCCGACGGGGACTACCAAAAGTCCATATATACCGCGGGAATGATTAACAAATATCTTGGCAGCAAACCCATCTGGCTGTTCTGGGAGACTTGCACCCTCAACAGCCTCATTCACTGCTACCAATCATTCCTGCGGCATCGGCAATTCCAAGATACCACTTATTCGTTGTTGTACGGCGTGCGTCTGTTGCGAAACGCGGCGTCACATCATAATTGTCTGCTCATACCGCCCGCGGAACAAGTCAATCCAACCGAGGATTTGAATGTCCTGTTACAACAACTCCTGACCGATGAAACGGAACTTGTCAACACGACTCTCCAGCTTGCACAAACGGATCCACTGATCCATGACTTCGCATGCGTTTTGCTCGCCCACGCCAACCTTGTCCAAAGCAAAGGTATGCGGTCCCATGTTGTAGAACAGATCAAAGGTTTCCTCACGCGCATGCAGCGCCACGCCGACTGGTATCGAAATCCGGAAAGCGGCTGTGACCATCTCGTGCAGCAAATGGACGCCATTCAGCTGTTGCTCACCAGCATTGTAGATTTCAACCAGAAACGTGATGAGGGGATACTTACGTCTACCCAGCAGCACATTCTGGAACAGCCAAACAGAAATCCCGTACGCCACGGAAGAAGGCGTGCCAGCAGAAGAGCTCGATCCGGCCGGAATGCATCTTCTTCGACATGATGTCGCTCAACTACCTCAGGGTGTGCCCGTCTCTTTCCCCAAGAGACGGGCACACTCGTTTTAAGACCTTTGCATCACCCCATATAGGAATGTCCGCCGCAGGACCACTTAGCGCGGGGTGATGCTGATGGTGCGTTCGGGGTCCGGCGGCCGGCCGTCGGGCTTGCGGGCGTGCTTTTCTTCCAGGGACCCGGGAGGAGGCGGGTTCTGAAGTCCCTGTCTCCCCCTTTCCCGGAGAGGGGCGCTTCTGTCGTATGTGGGAAAGGATTTCGTATGAGGTTCGGGAAGAAGGGCACCGGTGCGGTGGCGTCGATCACCGCCGCCGCGGCGTTGCTGGCCTGCTTGGTTCCGGTCGCGTTGGCCGATAACGGTGGCGGCGGTTCCGGTGAGGACGGTGGCGGTTCGGGCGGTGGTCCGACGCAGACGGCCGATGTGCATTGGATCTACAAGGATTCGTGGCCGGCCACTCTGGATGGCATGAAGACGGCGTTGAGTGACGCGAAGGTGCGTCTGTCGTCCGATCTGGCGAACGGGCAGAACCAGTTCGTGAACATGAACAAGACTTTGAGCGACGCGATCGATGAGTGCCAACGCTCCTATACGGGTGACGGGAATGCGGACTGCCGTCTGGTGGCGGTGGGCTACGTGCGATTGGCGGATGGTTCGTTCAACGGCAGCTATGTGAGCTCGAACGCGAAGAACCGTTGGGAGGCGCAGTGGAAGGCCGAGGCGAAGGGCGACTACACGTATCAGGGCCAGAAGTACTCGACTTCGACCACGTGGAAGGACAAGCTCGGCACGCGCAGCGTTGACTCTCTGGCGCAGGAGTCGATCAACTCCAACCCGAACGCCTCGTTCCGTGTGATCGTGCTGGCGCAGAACCAGCCGCCGGTCGATTACAAGCTGAACGTGGCCACCAGCCACAAGCAGAAGACCGACATGCAGGTCGGCTCCACCGACCCGATCGGCGACGTCATCCATGCAGACAACGGCGGTTCCGCGATCAAGGAGACATTGAACGGCACCGCGATCATCCATTACGAGAACGGCCCCTATCTGCCCGCGAAGAGCGTGAGCAAGCCGATCAGCTTCTCCAGCAATGGGGATACCCAGCTCGACAATCTCGCCTCGCCGAAGGATTTCGGCATGGAACACTGGGCCGAGGGATCGTACTGGATCGATATCCGGGTGCCCAAGCAGGGCCGCATGCAGGCGGCCGTGGACACCGCGGACCGTGACCCGGCCGAATCCTGGAAGGTGAGCTCGGTGCCGCCCGAACCCCCGGTCAAGAAGATCGAGGACGGCGTGAGTGCCGACCGGATGACGAACCGCACCACCATCACGTACGGCACCGGCCGCGGCGGCTACGAGATGCGTTTCCGCGACGTGATCGAACCCAACGGCGTCGAATACTCCGTGGACAACTACAGGCTCATCGACAGGACCGACGGCAACCGCGACGTTTCCGGCGAGTTCGAGATCACTTGGGACAAGGCGTCGAACACGGTGTCGGCCGCGCGTTCGGCGGACAAGGGTGAGATGCCCATGGACCATGTCTACGAGTTCAGCTTCGACGTGACCGTGTCGAAGCCCTCCGACTTCCAGCAGGTCAAGGACCATGCGTGGGGCCAGTGGAACCACGAGCCCGAGGCCGATGCCGGAACGAAACAGTTCGATACGTGGCGGCCGAATCCCGACAAGAGCTGGATCCGTCTGAACGCGAAGGGCCAGTGGGAGGCGGTCATCGACCCGAAGGAGACCAACCGGACCGGCGCCGACGATATGACGCTTCTGGACGGGGACCGGGTCGCCTCGGTGGTCAACGGCACCATCGCCAAGAACCTCATCCAGGCCCCGGAGACCCTGACGCTCACGGACGACTGGTCGGCCGCCGACTACCTGTTCGACGCCGACGACAAGTCGAAGATCAGGGTGTACGAGGCCGATGCCGGCACCGATCGCGAGTCCAGCGTCACCGACATCGCCAACCACGGCAGGGACGTCACCGACCAGTGGACGATCACGATGGAAGGCACCACGGTGACCGCCACCGCCGGCCGGGCCTATCGCGAGGGATTGAAGGGATTGAAGACCGCGAAGCAGGTCACGCTGCTCATTTCTGGCAAGGCGGCCTACGCCAACGGCAAGGGCGCGGGCCAGGTGCGCGACGACTTCGGCAAGCAGGCGAGCGACGAACTGTCGTTCTGCACCGCGCCGGACGGCAAGGCGCTGACGAACAAGGGCTCCCAGACCGTCAACACGCACACCATCCCCACGAACGAGCCGAAGATCTGCGGCTACATACCGCCCGTCGTCAAGGACGTGGTCGGTGAATCCTCGCAGGGAGGCGACCAGGCGTCCGTGGACGGCAGGGTCGTCTACCCGGGCCAACGCTTGGAATACCGTCTGGAGACCCAGCCCCACCTGCCCGGCAATCTCGCGTACTCGGTCAGCGAGGTGGCGGTCACCGACACCTATGACGAGCATCTTGAAGTGGACAAGCAGACCCTGGAGGTCACCGACCTGTCCACCGGCAGGTTCATCCCGAAAACCGAGTACGAGACCCAGTGGAACGACGCGCAGCACGCGGTGCGCCTCGTGTTCTCCGACGGGTACGTGAAGACCAACTGGCGCAACGGCGCGAACCCGCGCATCATCGTCCGCTTCGAGGGCACGGTCGCCAAGGACGCGCCCACGGACACCAAAATCGGCAACCAGTGGGCCCTGACGCTGAACAACATGATCACCCCGAGCAACAAGGTATGGAACGAGCCGCCCGACTTCACGCCGGTGAAGAAGGACACCCAGGCCGACCCGTCCATCAGCATCGACGGCAAGACCGCGCTGCTGGGCGACCGGATCTACTACCGCGTGACCATCGACGCCAAGCAGACCAACCAGGCCTACAAGGTCTGGAGGCTCGGCATGACCGACGACTGGGACGACGAATACCTCTCCCTCGACGCCAAGCGCATCGAGGTCACCGACACCGCGACCGGCAAGGACGTGACCGCGAAGTTCAACATCGCGGCGATCGACGGCGTCGCCTACGTGTACGCCAAGACCGCGGACACGAAGGTGCCGGCCACCGGCGAGACCATCAAGGGCGACCCCCAGCCCAAGAACCTCAGGGAATACGCCGAAAAGAAGGACCACGACCCGTTGAAGGAGCCGGCCATCGACCAGTCGATGCTGGGCACGAGCTACGAGGTGAGCCTGCCGATGACCGTCATCAAGGTCACCGACGGACATATCGTGAAGAACAAGGCCACGCAGGTCGTCAACGACACCCGCAAGGACACCAACGAGGTCGCCAACCCCCTCAAACCCGTCAACCCCTCCAAGGACGTGGTCGTGAAGGTGGACGGCGAATCCATCGACAAGCGGAGCGTGTACCTCAACAGCCTGTTCCTCTATCGCCTCGACAGCTCCGTGCTGCCCGCGCACCGCGCCTACCAGAAGGTCACCGACTGGAGCATCACCGACCCGCTCGACACCGAGCATGACCAGTACACCGGCCAATGGGCCGTATACGCCATGCGCGACCTGACCGAGCAGGGCAAGGTGATCGCCCGCAAGGGCGTGAAGATCGCCGGCAGCGGCTTCGACGCCAGTGTGTACGGCGACGAACTGTTCACCCTCGCGCAGGACGACAAGGGCGCGGTCACCGTTACCGCGACCCAGCGCATGCTCGATCTCGTCAGCAGCAACGACGAAAGCGAGCAGGCATGGACCGCGTTCATCCAGTGCAAGCGCGTCAAGACCGGCGAACACATCGCCAACCGGTTCGACGAAACCATCAACGGCACCAAACGTCCTTCCAACCAGGTCGAGACGCACACGCCCGACATGACCCCGAGCCTGAAGATCGAGAAATGGGACGAGGCCTCCGGCTGGCCGGCCGGCGACCGCGACCAGGTCAAGGACGCGCTGGCCATGCAGGGCGACACGCGCATCGTGTTCACCATCACCAACACCAGCACCACCGACCCCGACACCAAGCAGGGCGCATGGTACCGAACCAAGGACCTGAACCTCAAGGACCAGCTGGTCGCCGGCGACGGCCGGGTGACCGATCTCGAATACCCCGCCGATTGGGACAGCCGCATCCTCAAGCCCGGCGAGAGCGTCGAGGTCAAGGGCGTCCTCAAGGGCGTGACCGGCCATCACACCGACCGCGCCACGGTCACCGGCACGCCGTTGGTTGAATGCGTCGTCTCCGACCCGGATCCGTTCGACGGCAAGGACGAGACGTCCGCGCCTGATGATGCGGTCACGATCGACGGCAGGCTCGTCTGCCCCGACACCGAAGTGGTCAGCAACACCGACGACTGGAACGGCTACCGGACCGGGCTCGCCCATACCGGCGCCGCCGTCCAGGGCGTGATCGCGGCGGCGATCACCCTGCTCGCCGTCGGCGCGGGACTGGTCGCCGCCCGCAGGTTCAGGCGCGGGAACAACGCCGCCGGCCGCCACTCCGGCACGATGCAACCCGTCGATGCCGAGGATGCCGACGCGGATGCCGTCGAAACCGTGGATTCGGTTCCCGGCGGGCAATCCGTGGTCTGACCGAAGCGGCGGGGACCGTTCTCCGCCGCGATGATTCTTCCGGTCGGACGGCAATCCGGCCGGAACCCCGCCGGTTCTCTTCCTTCTTCTCTCCCCGGCGGGCATGGCAACGGCCCGACGCCAACGGTTCAAACCGTTCGCGTCGGGCCGTTCCCTTGCTACTTTTGGCTGCTTACTGTTCGTCGGTGTTCTCGGAGGCGAGTCGTTCTTCGAGTTGTTCGACGATGTGGTCGTGCATGTTCTCGTCGATCTTGACGGTCAGGAGGAAGACGACGAGGCTGGCGACGATGCCGGCGAGCGGCAGGTAGTAGGCGCAGGTCTTGAACGTGCGGATGTTCGCGGCGGTCATGTCGGCGGCGGTGGCGTTGCCGACCATGCCGGCGGCGACGGCCACGAAGCCCACGATGCCGTTGGACAGGGCACCAGCGATCTTGTCGAGCATCGGGCGCACGGAGAGGGTGACGGCCTCGTTGCGCTTGCCGGTCTTGAGCTGGCCGTATTCGATGGAGTCGGTCATGCTCAGGATGGCGGTCATCTGGATGGTCTGCGCGGGCAGGTAGAAGAGGACGAGCGCGACGATGACGACGGGCAGGTTCATGGGCGCGATGATGAACAGCGTATAGCCGGCGATCATGAACGCCATGCCGGCGGTGTACAGCCAGCGGCGCGGGATGCGCCGGTTGAGCACCGGGTAGAGGGGCGTGGTGACCAGTCCGGTGATGACCGGGATGACGCCGGCGATGGAGAAGCTGTCCGGGGCGCCGAGCACGTATTTGAACTGGTAGAAGAGCACGCCGGTGGTGGCGACGTTGGCCACGGAGTACAGCAGGTAGCTCAAGGCGACCCACAGGAGCTGGTCGTTCTGGGCGATTGCCTTGAACGCCTCGATGGGGTTGCCGTTGGCCTCGGCCTTGGCGCGCAGCTCGCCCTGGTTCTCGCGGGTGCCGAACGCGACGCTCCACGCGGTGAGCAAACCGAGCACGGCGATGATGATGGCGAACGCGGCCCAGCCGGTGCGGCCCTGCTCCCATTGGCCGGTGAACTTCCAGGTGAACCAGCTGACGACGGGCACGACGATGACGGTGACGCCGTTGTATCCGATGGATCCGGTGAACGCGCCGAGAGCGGTGTACGTGCTGCGCTCGTGCGAGTCGGAGGAGATCGCGGGGATCATGCCCCAGTAGGAGATGTCGCGCAGCGAGTAGATCACGTCCAGCAGGATGAACACGATGACGAACAGGACCATGAACACGCCGGTGTTCACGTCCACGAGCCCGAACAGGCCGGTGAACACCATGATCAGCAGGATGCCGGGCACGAGGCCTCCGATGAACTGCCAGGGACGGAACCGGCCCCAGCGGGTGTTCGTGTTGTCCACGAGGTTGCCGAGCAGCGGGTCGAGGAAGATCTCCGCGATACGGATGACCACCACGAGTCCGGTGATCACCGCGATGAGGCGCGCGGCCAGCGTCTTGTCCACGTCGATGAACAGCGCGGTGGTCACGAACGTGATGAAGAACGTGCTCATCGTGTTGTAGAACGCGGCCTGGCCCAGGTTGCCGAACGCGTATGCGATCTTCTGCCCCATGTTCCTGGTGGGCATGGGCTGCGGCTGTCCGGGCGTCGCCGTGCGCTGTGTGGTGGATCCGCTCATGGTGTGGTGGCCTCCTTGCGACCTGTAAAGAATCCGTGCGCGGGAACAGCTCCGATCCCGCAAGACGCGAGTATAGGACTTTCTTGAAAAAGTAAAAAACTTTACCGCGTGTCGCAAGCAATGCCAACGATTCATGTTCGCCAATCCAACACACCGCGCGGGCGCTGGTGATGGTCGGAGACCGGATTATCGTTGATGAGTAAAGGCTTTCCGCTGTTCCTGCGGTCGCAGTCGGGACAAGCGCAAGAAGTTGCGTAAATTAGTAAATATCTTTATCATCGTTGTGCAAGGAGTCACATTCGAAGGCTCCCGAACTGCGGCGGCAACGACGCGACGCAATCCGATGCGAAAGCGAGGACATCATGAACACAACCGACGATCAGCGGAAGAACGGCGATCCGATCGTCTCCCCGTCCATGCCGACGACGGCATGGCTCGCCGACCCGCGCGTGTACGCGGTCCACCGGCTCGACGCCCATTCCGACCATGCATGCTGGTCGCACGCCCCCTCCGTCGGCGAGGGCACCAATCTCACGCAGAGCCTCGACGGCGAATGGCGGGTCCGAGTCGAGACGGCGCCGGCGAACAGCTTCCCCGACGGGACGAGCGACGGGCCGGATTGGATCAGCGACGTGTCGCCTCTGTTCGCCGCACCGGGCTTCGACGACTCGTCGTTCTCCCGGGTGCAGGTGCCCTCGCATCTGGAGACCGCGGGGCTGCTCGACCCGCAGTACGTGAACGTGCAGTACCCGTGGGACGGCCACGAGGACCCGAAGGCCCCGGCCATCCCCGAGCATGGCCATGTGGCGGTCTACCGACGCGAGTTCGCCGCGGAGGGCGCGGTTGCCCAGGCCATCCGCGAGGGCCGCACGGTGACGCTCACCTTCCAGGGCGCTGCCACCGCCATCTACGTGTGGCTCAACGGCGCGTTCGTCGGATACGCCGAGGACTCCTTCACGCCCAGCGAGTTCGACGTGACGGACGTCGTCAGGAAGGACGGCAACGTGCTGGCGGTCGCCTGCTACGAGTATTCGAGCGCGAGCTGGCTGGAGGACCAGGACTTCTGGCGTCTGCACGGCCTGTTCCGCTCCGTCGAGCTCAATGCGAGGCCCGCCGCCCATGTCTCCGACATCCACGCCGGGGCCGATTGGGAGCCCGCCACGTCGATCGGATCGCTTTCGCTGGACGTACTGATCGACGGCGCCGCGAACGCCGCGACGGCCGACCTCGCACTGCGGGACAAGAACGGCGCCGTCGTCTGGCGCACCGCCACGGAAGCGGCCGGAACGCTGCACGCCGAGGCCGAGATCGACGACGCGGCCCCCTGGAGCGCCGAACGCCCCGACCTGTACGAGCTGTCCGTCACCCTGCTCGACGCGGACGGCAAGGTCCTGGAGACCGCGCGCACCCGCATCGGCTTCCGGCATGTGGCCATCGAGGACGGCATCCTCAAGCTCAACGGCAAACGTCTCGTGTTCCGCGGCGTCAACCGCCACGAGTTCGACTGCCGGCGCGGCCGTGCCGTCACCGAAGAGGACATGCTGTGGGACATCCGCTTCATGAAGCGCCACAACATCAACGCGGTGCGCACCTCGCACTACCCGAACCAGTCCCGCTGGTACGAGCTGTGCGACGAATACGGCATCTACCTGATCGACGAGACCAACCTGGAGACCCACGGCAGCTGGAACAGCCCCGGCGACATCCCCGTGGGCACCTCCGTCCCCGGCGACGACGAGGCCTGGCTGGGCGCGTGCATCGACCGGCTGGACAGCATGATCCTGCGCGACCGCAACCATCCCAGCGTGCTCGTCTGGTCGCTGGGCAACGAATCCTACGCGGGCGAAGTCCTCAAGGCCATGAGCGCGCACGCGCACCGGCTCGACCCGTCCCGCCCCGTCCACTACGAAGGCGTCAACTGGAACCACGCCTACGACGGGATCAGCGACTTCGAAAGCCGCATGTACGCCAAGCCCGACGAAATCCGCAACTGGCTCGAACACGGCGACGAACGGGGCGAGGCGAACAAGCCGTTCGTCAGCTGCGAGTACATGCACGCCATGGGCAACTCGTGCGGCGGTCTGAGCGAGTTCATCGACCTCGAACAGTACGAGCGCTACTCCGGCGGGTTCATCTGGGACTACATCGACCAGGGACTCGTCCAGCGCCTGCCCGACGGGCGCGAACGCCTCAGCGTCGGCGGCGACTGGGCCGACCGGCCGACCGACTACGAATTCGTGGGCAACGGCATCGTGTTCGCCGACCGCACGCCCAGCCCCAAGGCGCAAGAGGTCAAGCAGCTGTACTCACCGGTCAAGCTCACCCCCGACGGACACGGCGTGACCATCGAGAACCGCAACCTGTTCGCCGGCACCGACGGCTACGTGTTCGCCGCACGGCTCCTCGAAGACGGACATGAGATCTGGCACGCCGACTACCGGTTCGACGTGGACGCCGGAGACACCCAGCGCCACGACATCGCCTTCCCCGACATCGACACGGACGGGAATACGCGCGAGGTCACCTACGAGGTCGATCTCCTGACTGCGGAAGCCACCGCATGGGCGCCGGCCGGCTACGAGCTCGCGTTCGGCCAACTCACCGGCACACTCAACCCCGAACGGGACATCACCGAGACCGATCATGACGACGACGGCCGCGCGACGGTCACGCTCGGCCGATGGAACGCGGGCATTCGCCGCGACGACGAGGAAATCCTCCTGTCGCGCACCCAGGGAGGCATCGTCTCCTGGAAGCGGGACGGCCGGGAAATGGTCATCCGACGCCCCGAACTCGTCACCTTCCGCCCGCTGACCGACAACGACCGGGGCAACCGTTCCGGATTCGACCGCGCCGCATGGTTCGCGGCCGGTCGCTACGCCGTCGTGACCGATACGAGCATCGCGCAATCCGACGACGGAGGGCTCACCGCCAAATACCGGTACGAGCTCGCCGACCCGGACCACACGCCCGTGACGGTCTCCTACCGCATCACCGCCGACATGCGCATGCGACTGACCGTCGAATACCCCGGCGGAGCCACCGGTGCGGCCAGCCTGCCCGCGTTCGGCGTCGAATGGGAACTGCCCGGCGAATACGAGCGTCTGCGCTACTACGGCCCCGGCCCCGAGGAGACCTACCGCGACCGCAAGCAGGGCGGCAAGCTCGGCATCTGGAACGCCACCGCGAAGACGAGCATGGCACCGTATCTCATGGTGCAGGAAACCGGCAGCCACGAGGACGTCCGCTGGCTCGAAGCCACCGACATCCAAGGCCACGGATTGCGCGTCACCCAACGCGGCGACCGTCACTTCACGGCCAGCCTGCTGCCCTGGAGTACCTACATGATCGAAGCCGCGCGCCGCCATGAGGACCTGCCCGAGCCGCGCCACAACTACCTGCGCCTGCTCGCAGCCCAGATGGGAGTCGGCGGAGACGACTCCTGGGGAGCCCCCGTCCACACGGCCTACCAGCTGTCCGCCGGCAGGCCGCTCACCCTCGACGTGGACCTCGAACTCATCTGACCGGCAACGGGCGGCGGCATGCACCACCATGCCGCCGCCCGTACACGTATATATACATTTCCCAAACACACTCCACAGGAAAAGAGGCAATCAATCATGGCTGAAGTGATTATCGTCAGGAACGAGGAGGAGGCCGGCGAGATCTACGGCCGCTGCGTGGCGGACCTCATCAAGGCCAAGCCGGACGCGGTGCTGGGACTCGCGACCGGTTCGAGCCCGCTGGCCGCCTACCGGGCCCTCGCCAAGATCGTGCACGAGGAGCACATCGACGTCTCCCAGGTGCGTGGCTTCGCGCTGGACGAGTACTTGGGCCTGCCGCTCGACCATCCGGAGTCCTACCACTCCACCATCCACCGCACGGTCGTCGAGCCCCTCGGCCTCGACCCGGAGAAGGTCCATGTGCCCGGCGACGTGCTGAACGGCACTCCGCTGGAGGACGGCGACAAGATCGCCGCCGCCGGACCGGCCTACGACGCGGCCATCGAGGCCGCGGGCGGCATCGACGTGCAGATCCTCGGCATCGGCACCGACGGCCACATCGGCTTCAACGAGCCCGGCTCCTCCCTCGCGTCCGGCACGCGCGTCAAGACCCTGGCCGAGCAGACCCGCATCGACAACGCGCGCTTCTTCGACAACGACATCAACCAAGTGCCGACCCACTGCATCACGCAGGGCATCGGCACGGTCCTGAAAGCCCGTCACCTCGTGCTGCTCGCGTTCGGCGCGGGCAAGGCCGAGGCCATCGAGGAGACCGTCGAAGGCGGCGTCTCCGCGTTCTGCCCGGCCTCCGCGCTGCAGCTGCACCCGCACGCCACGATCATCATCGACGAGGAGGCCGCGTCGCGTCTGCGTCACAAGGACTACTACCGCTACGCCTTCGCCCACAAGCCCGCCTGGCAGGGCATCTGATCGGCAGACGAACGATTCGGGCTCCTTCTTGCTTCGCCAAGAGGGAGCCCGAACCCATATGCAGGAAGGAAATCATGACGCAGGACAGAGATGAGATCGTCGCCCGCGTGACGGCGGCGTTGGAAGGCGAGGCCAAGCCGGTCGCGATCCGCGGGGCACGCAAGGTAGACGCCTGCGGCGAACAATCGGGCTATTGGGTGGTCTGAGCTTGTCAAATTGTTTGTGTATGGGTGTTTTTTGTTGTTGTTTTTAGAGGTAGGGTTCCATGCGTTCCGGGTATGCGGCGACGAGTTGGGCGAGGGCCTGTTTCCAGTTGGTGGTGATCCTGCCCTCGATGAGCCGGCATTCGTTTTTCGGTCGTTTGCCTTTCTCGGTCCTCTCCCGCTGCCTTGCGCGTTTGTCCTCGATGTCGCAGATCGCGAGCCACAGGAGCTTGACGGCGGCCTGGTCGTTGGGGAACTGGCTGCGGTTGCGGCTGACCTTCCTGAGCTGGTAGTTCAACGATTCGATGCTGTTGGTCGTGTAGATCACGCGCCGCAGCATGGGCGGGAACTGCAGGAACGGCGTGAACCGGTCCCACGCCCGCTCCCACGTGGCCGCCACCGACGGGTATTTGCGGCCGAGCTCGCTGTGCTTGAACTCGTCGAGCCGTTTGCGGGCCTGGTCCGCGTCCACCGCCCCGTACACGCCCCTCAACCCGGCGCACACCTTCTTGCGGTCGTGATCGGCCACGAACCGGTTCGCCGCGCGGATGAGATGCACCACGCAGGTCTGCACCATCGCCTGAGGCCATGTGGCCTCCACGGCCTCGGGCAGGCCCTTCAGCCCGTCGCAGCACACGACCATCACGTCCGCGACGCCCCTGTTGGCCATCTGCGCGCACACGCTCGCCCAGAACGAGGAGCCCTCCGAATCCTGCATCCAGATGCCCAGCACGTGCTTGAGGCCCTCCATGTCGACTCCGATCGCGATGTGCGCGGCCTTCGACACGACCCTGCCGCCGTCCCTGACCTTCACCCGTATCGCGTCCAGGTACATGACCGGATAGAACTCGTCCAACGGCCGCTCCTGCCATTCGAGCACCGCGTCCGCCACCGCGTCGGTGATCGACGAGACCGTCTCGTGCGACAGTTCGGTGCCGACCGTCTTGGCGAGGTGGTGCTGGATGTCGCGCACCGTCATGCCGCCCGCGTACAGGCTGACGATCATGTCGTCCAGGCCGCCCAGCCTCCTGGAGCACTTCGGCACCAGCCTCGGCGTGAACGAGCCGTCCCGGTCCCGGGGCACCTGGATCGTGACGGGGCCGACCTCGGTGGCCAGGGTCTTGGGATACGAGCCGTTCCTCGAATTCGTCGAACCGCTCGCCGTCTTCCCCTCCCGGTCACCGGACGCATAACCCAGATGCGAGGTCATCTCCGCATCCAGACCACGCTCCAGGGCGGCCCGCACCAATTCCGGGATCAGGCCCCCGTCCCCGGTCAGTTCGACATCGCCCCTGTCGATACGCTCGAACAGGGAATCCAATGCGCCCGACGAGACCAGCCCGTCGACCAGACCACGCGCCGAACCGGCGGCAGCGCCGCCATCGCCACGCCCCTCGACCACATCGTCGTTCTTCAAGGTCACCATCATTCAATCCTTCCAGAATGGCAGCCCATACACAAACAATTAGACACCCTC
>NZ_JBKEWJ010000025.1:0-40555 GCF_056357555.1 Bifidobacterium sp. LH_230 | reverse complement strand
AGGTCACCATCCGCATGGCCTACGGCTTCCACCACGTCACCAACCTCATCAGCCTCGTCATGCTCCGATGCGGCGGACTCAACATCCAACTACCAACACCAACAAACTAACCCACGAAAACAGCAGAAGCCTCCCAAAATGTCACGCAGGGGGGCGGTTTGCGTGATGTTTTGGCTAGTAAGAAGGGTGTGCTGGCTGAAATATCACGCAAATCGGGTGGCTGGCATGAGAGCTGGGCGATGACGGGATAGGCGGCGGTCGCTGGGGCGATGGCTGTCCGGCATCAAGAACATCGTGCTCGGTGCAGGACGGGCGGCGGTCGCCGGGGCGGCGGGCCGTAGATGCGGGGACGTCGGGGGAGGCGGCTTTTTAAGAGGCATCGGATATAGCGATGGGGTGGGCTGGCGGCGGGGGCCGGCGGGGTGGAAACGCCGGGTTGTTACATCGTTGTAAGTTTGATATATTCAACGATGTACATCAACTCATCGTTGGATTGAAGAAGGATAAACAATGACTGTTTACCATAATCCGGTCGTGCTGCAGCGGGCGGACCCGTGGGTGCTCAAGGTCGACGGCGCCTACTGGTTCACCGCGTCCGACCCAGAGTACGACAAGATCGCCATCCGCCACGCCCAGACGATCAACGACCTGCAGAAGGCCCCGGAGACCGTGGTCTGGCGCAAGCACGAGTCCGGCCCGTGCAGCAAATACATCTGGGCGCCCGAACTGCATCGCATCAACGGCGCGTGGTATATCTACTTCGCCGGCGCCGAACGCGAGTTCGAGCCGAACGGCATGCCCACGCACCGCATGTTCGTGCTCGAGAACACCGACGCCGACCCGACCACCGACAACTGGGTCGAGAAGGGCCGGATCGTCACGCCGCTCGACTCGTTCTCGCTCGACGCCACCACCGAGGTGATCGACGGCGTGCAATACCTCGTCTGGGCGCAGCATGACCCGGCCATCCCCGGCAACTCCAACCTGTACATCGCCCCGATGGCGAACCCGTGGACGCTGGCCGCCGACCCGGTCATGCTGTCCAAGCCGGAATACGACTGGGAGTGCGTCGACTTCCTCGTCAACGAAGGGCCGGCGTTCCTGTTCCACGACGACAAGATCTTCATCACGTACTCCGCGTCCGGCACCGGCGTGCCGTATGCGGTCGGACTGCTGACCGCCGAGCGCGGCAGCGATCTGACGGACCCGGCGAGCTGGACCAAGAGCCCGGTGCCGGTGTTCAAGACCTGCGCCGCCAACGGCCAGTACGGCCCCGGCCACAACTCGTTCACCAAGTCCGAGGACGGCACGCAGGACCTGATGATTTACCACGCCCGCAACTACACCGACATCAAGGGCGATCCGCTGTTCGATCCGAACCGTCACGCCCGCGTCGGCGTGGTGCGCTGGAACGAGGACGGCACGCCTGACTTCGGCGTGCCCGAGCCGGACGATCTGTGGACGCCGACGGCGACCGATGTGCTGCCTCCTGACGGCGGCCCGCTGTCTGGAACTCCCGCGGTGCGATGGTGACGGTACAGTCGTGCGGGCGGCGGTTGTGATATATCCGCCCGCACGATTTGTACAACGATGAAAACAGTGCTATACTCATAAATTACAACGTTGTAACCCTGTCGTGCCGAAGCAATGGGCGGCAAGACATCGATACGGCCTTCATGCAATGGCCTGGTGGCATGCCCGTCGAAGAGCATATCGCCGGACGGAAAGCAAGGATAAGGAAACGGAGGGCATAATGGGTTCTTCCACTATGCAGCGGCAGACCTCGCGTCTGCTGCGCAAACTGGCCAAACCGCTGATCGCCGTGCTCACGGCGCTCGGCATGGTGCTGGCCGTCGGCGGCTGCGGCTCGGCGAGCGCGCAGAAGGTGATGTACTTCTGGAACGGTCTGATCGGCGACGACGGCCCGGCCATGCAGCGCATCATCAAGGCGTACAACGACACCAATCCCGAATACAAGATCGTCTTCCAGCCGATGAACGGCGGCGATCTGAACACCAAGATCTACAGCGTGATGCAGACCGGCAAGAACATCCCCGATCTGGTCATCAACGACCAGTTCACCACCTCCGTGCTGCAAAGCCAGGGGCTGCTCAACCCGAGCAGCGTGTGGAGCAAGTACGAGCCGGAACTCAAGGAATCCAACTACCTGCCGCAGGCGTGGGCCGGCACCGAAGTCAACGGCACGTCGTACGGCGTCCCGCTGTACATGTTCCAGATGGCCATCTACTACAACAAGGACCTCGTCAAGAAGTACCACCTCGAGCACATCCTCGACGACGGCTTCGTGACCGTCGACGAGATCAAGTCCATGAAGGGCCTGCTGCCGAAGGGCACGTACGCGCTCGTGCAGGGCAACCTGCCGTGGGCCATGATGTCGCTGCTGTATTCGGCCGGCGGCGACCTGACCAAGGACGTCAAGAACATGACCGGCGACGCATGGCGCAAGCCGCTCAAGGCGCTGCGCGAGATCAACGACATGGGCCTCATGAACCCGCTCGACTCCGACGGCGAGCAGGTGTTCGGCTCCGGCCACGCGGTGTTCGCGATGCTCGGCACCTGGGCGCAAGGCAACATGTCGAAGGCGCTCGGCGCCGACAAGATCGCCGAGGCGAACACGCTGCAGTACTCGATGGACAACCCGTCCAACTTCCTATACCAGCAGAACTGGATCCAGCTCAAGGACCCGAACCGTTCCGAGGACCGCGTCAAGGCCGCCGCGCACTTCATCGAATTCGTGCGCACCCACTGGATGATGTGGTCCGACACCGGCTCCATCTCGCCGGCCTACATCGACCTCAACAATCCGAAATACCAGGATCTCATCCAAGCCAGCTTCACCAACGGCGAGAAGGAACGCAAGTACATCAAGACATCGAACTACCTGTACGGCGGCTACGCAACGGCCGGCTGGGGCACGTTCAACGACATCGTGTTCAGCAACGTCGGACTGGACGAGGGCCTCAAGCAGCTCGATCTGATGACCCAGGGCCAGATCCAGATCCAGGACCAGTCGTGAGCGGGAACTTGGGAAGGCAAGGAGACAAGTCATGAGCAATGCAACATCAGCCGGCCTGACCGGCGGCGCCTCGTCCATGAAGCGCAAGAACTCGCTGTGGCACGCACTGCCGTACATCGCGCCGCACTTCATCGTCTTCGCGGTGTTCGGCATCATCCCGATCGCGTTCGGCATCTACCTCGCGTTCACGCGATGGAACATGGTCGGCACCCCGACGTTCGTCGGACTGGAGAACTTCAAGCTGATCTTCCAGCCCGGCACCTACTTCAACTCGATCTTCTGGCGCGACCTGCTGCAGACGCTGCTGTTCGTCGTCATCAACGTGCCGATGGTCATCATCATCCCGCTGCTGCTCGCCGTGCTGCTCGAAAAGAAGCACCTCAAGGGCGTGGCGCTGTTCCAGGCGATCTTCTACATCCCCGGTCTCATCTCGATCGCCGCGGGCGCGCTCGTGTGGAAGATGGTGTTCAACTCGCAGTTCGGCCTGCTCAACACCACGTTCCACTGGGACATCAACTGGCTCGGCAAGCAGCCGTTCGCATGGATCTGCATCTTCGTGATGTGCCTGTGGGCCGGCATCGGCGGCAACCTCGTCATCTACCGCTCCGCGCTCTCCGGCGTGGACCAGAACCTGTACGAGGCCGCGAAGGTCGACGGCGCGGGCCCGGTGCGCATCTTCTTCTCGATCACGCTGCCGGAAATCCGCCTGCCGCTCTTCTACACGACGATCATGACCACCACCGGCGCGTTCCAGGTCTGGGGCCAGCCGGTCATGATGACGCAGGGCGGGCCGGCCATGAGCACCCAGGTCGTGCTCATGGACATCAAGAACCTCGCCTTCCCCGCCGGTCCGGCCGCGGCCGGCATGGCCTCCGCGATGGCGCTGATCCTCGGCGTGATCCTGTGCGCGCTCGCCATGATCCAGATCATATTCATGAACAAGGAGGACTGACATGACGTCCGCAACCATCGCATCCCCGGCATCGCAGTCGGCGGCCAACCGGTCCGCCAAGTCGTCCGCGCAGTCGGCATCCGTCGAACGCAAGCCGAACATCGTCACCCCATCGCTGATCGCGGTCTACGTGATCCTCATCGTGCTCGCGTTCGTCTGGGTCATCCCGGTGCTGTTCACCATCACCACGTCGTTCAAATCCGTCGGCGAATTCATGGCGAACTCGTACAACTTCTTCCCGGCCAAATGGGTCACCGACAACTACATGACGCTCATCCAGTCCGCCGCAAGCTATCCGGTGCTCAACTGGCTGAGGAACTCGCTGATCATCTCCACCGCGTTCGGCCTGCTGTCCGTCACCATCGTGGCGCTCGCCGGCTACGGCTACTCCCGCCTCAACTTCAAGGGGCGCGACACGCTGTTCTTCGTGTTGCTGCTCATCTCGATGTTCCCGGGCGTGGTCAACATGATCCCGTCCTACCGCATCGTCGCCACGTTCGGCTGGGTGAACACCTACTGGGCGTGCATCATCCCGGGCCTGGGCAACGTGGCGAACATCTTCCTCGTGCGCAACTTCATGAAGGGCATCCCGAAGGAACTCGACGAGGCCGCCGAGATCGACGGCGCGTCCGACTTCCGCATCTTCCGCTCGATCATGCTGCCCGCGATCAAGCCGATCCTGATCGTCATCTTCCTGTTCAGCTTCACCGGCGCATGGAACGACTTCCTGTGGCCGACCCTCGTGTTCAACGACATCAACAAGATGCCGGTGACCGCCGGCCTGCAGCTGCTGAGCAACCAGATGGGACAGTTCAACCAGATGGGCACGCTGATGGCCGCGACCTGCCTCGCGATCATCCCGACCCTGCTGCTGTTCCTGTTCGCGCAGAAGTACTTCCTGCAGTCGCTGAACATCACCTCCGGCCTCAAGGGCTGAGTCGTGCGCTGGCCGGGCGAATTGCCTGACCTTGCGTATGCCCGCGGCGTGCGGCCGGTGCGGTTCCCCTGCTGTTTCGGGGCCGCGCCGGCCGTCGTCGTACCATATATCGACATATATCGGAACCGTATCCGATAGCCGTAACTGACGAACCGTATCCGGCAACCGCGTGCGCGGCGTGCGCACCCGACGAAAGGACGATCGATGAACGCGATGAAGCGAACCGTGGAACGTGTGCTGCTCTATGTCGCGGGTGGCTGGAACGTGCTCATGGCCGCGTTCACGCTGTTCGTGTACACCGGCTGGTTCCGCTCGCAAGGGTACGCGCTGCTGGAGAGCAAGGGGATGCTCGCGCAGGGTGCGGCCGACGTGAGCAGCGTGGCGTACGTGGCCGAGCTGTACGGCTTCCTCGTCGCGATCGTGGGCGTGGTGTCGATCATCGTCGCGGCGCGCGGAATGCGGCCGGCGACGATCGTGCGCGGCGTGATGATCTGGCTCGGCGTGTGCGTCGTGTTCTCGCTGCTGACCGGCGACTGGCTCGGACTGATCCTGTATTCGCTGTGCCTGACCACGTACTGGGCGCGCAACAAGGCGATCCGGGCCGTGCGCGGTGCGCGGAACTGACGGGGCGTGATCTTCGCGCGGTGTGCTGGCCGGATTGTCGCGCTGGTTGGTTGTTTGGCGTGCGCTGGTTGGTTGTTTGGCGTGATGTTTTGGCTAGTATCGTCCGGGTACTAGCCGGATTGTCACGCGGATTGCTTGGTTTGCGTGGTGTTGGTGATAGTGGTGCGCGGGTGCTAGCGGGAATGTCAGGCGGATTGGTCGTTTA
This sequence comes from Bifidobacterium sp. LH_230, assembly GCF_056357555.1. Taxonomy (NCBI): domain Bacteria; kingdom Bacillati; phylum Actinomycetota; class Actinomycetes; order Bifidobacteriales; family Bifidobacteriaceae; genus Bifidobacterium; species Bifidobacterium sp. LH_230. Next base: position 34,800 of record NZ_JBKEWJ010000025.1, on the reverse strand, counting down.
GCGTGATGTTTGTGCCAGTAGCGTGGGGACAGTAGCGGAAATGTCACGCTGGGGGAGATTGTTGCAGCGGTCGATGGATGATGCGGCGGGCCGTTCCGGCTGTGACGCTGCGCAAGTCGTGCGGAGCTTGCCGATGACCCGCAACTTATGTCCCGCTGGTATGGTTCCTCACGTCCCGCTTGCGCGGCAGAATAAGGGATTATGACTGAAGCTGAAACCAATTCCGCAACCACTGAAAACACGAAGGACGGCAAGCCCGCGCTGCCGAAGGACGTGCGCGTGCGCTTCTGCCCGTCGCCGACCGGCACGCCGCACGTCGGCATGGTCCGCACCGCCCTGTTCAACTGGGCCGAAGCCCGCGCCACCGGCGGCAAGCTGATCTTCCGCATCGAGGACACCGACGCGGCCCGCGACTCCGAGGAAAGCTACAACCAGATCCTCGAGGCCCTGCGCTGGCTCGGCATCGACTGGGACGAGGGCATCGACGTCGGCGGACCCCACGGTCCGTACCGCCAGTCCGAGCGCGGCGACATCTACCGCGACGTGGCCGCCAAGCTGCTCGAGGCCGGCTACGCGTACGAGTCCTTCTCCACGCCCGAGGAGATCGAGGCGCGCAACGTCGCCGCCGGTCGTCCGAAGGAGTTCGGCTACGACGGCTACGACCGCAACCTGACCGAGGAGCAGAAGGCCGCGTTCCGCGCCGAGGGCCGCAAGCCCGCGCTGCGCCTGCGCATGCCCGACGAGGACATCGCGTTCGACGATCTGATCCGCGGCACCATCGAGTTCAAGGCCGGTTCCGTGCCGGATTACGTGATCGTGCGCCCGAACGGCGACCCGCTGTACACGCTCACCAACCCGGTCGACGACGCGATGATGGACATCAACGTCGTGCTGCGCGGCGAGGATCTCCTGAGCTCCACCCCGCGTCAGATCGTGCTCTACCGCTACCTCGAGGAGCTTGGCATCGCCAAGACCACCCCGCTGTTCGGCCACATGCCGTACGTGATGGGCCAGGGTAACAAGAAGCTCTCCAAGCGCGATCCGGAGTCCAACCTGTTCAATCACCGCGACGCCGGCTTCATCCGCGAGGGCCTGCTCAACTACCTCGCGCTGCTCGGCTGGTCGATCGCGCCGGACCGCGACGTGTTCTCGATGGAGGAGATGATCGCCAAGTTCGACGTGCGCGACGTGAAGGCCAACCCGGCCCGCTTCGATCTCGACAAGGCGATCTCGATCAACGCCGAGCATATCCGCATGCTTGATCCTGCCGATTTCCTGCGTCGTTCCGTGCCGTACCTGTACCGCGACGGCGTGGTGTCGGCTGATTCCTGGGATGAGCTGACCGATCGCGAGCGTGAGATCCTGGCCGCCGCCGCGCCGCTCGTGCAGCCGCGCGTGCGTCTGCTCGGCGAGGTCTCCGGCATGGTCGGCTCGCTGCTGTCGACCGAAGGCTATCTCGAGCCGGCGGATGACGCGAAGAAGCAGCTCAAGGATTCCTCCGCGGCCGTGCTCGATCTGGCGATCGCGGAGCTCGAAGGCGTGCCGGAGGCCGACTGGAAGACCGACAACCTGCACGAGACGCTGAACAAGGCGCTCGTGGAGGACGGCGGCTACAAGCCGCGTTTGGCGTTCGGCCCGGTGCGCGTGGCCATGTCCGGCCGTCGCGTTTCGCCGCCGCTGTTCGAGTCGATGGAGATCGTCGGCCGTGAGGTGTCGCTGGCTCGTCTGAAGGGCCTGCGCGAGCACCTGTGATCCGGGATATGCGCGGTGTGAGCCGCGTGCGGTAATTGGGGGCATTGATCCGAGTGGGTCGATGCCCCCAATTTGGTATCCCGCCGGTTGCTCCTTCGCGCAAACCAACTCACATGGGACTTTGTGGCGTTGGTTTGCGTATGGGGCGTCGTTGGCGGCGGGGTGGTCTCGCGTATTGCAGAGTTGGTGAATTGCGTTCTGTCAACCGATGAATCACCATGTGACACGCCGTGCTTGACGTTGTTGAGACGTTCCCGTATATTAAACCTTCGTTGCGTGGTTCGCTACGTAGCAGATAACTCAAGCCCCCATCGTCTAGCGGTCTAGGACTACGCCCTCTCACGGCGCCAACACCGGTTCAAATCCGGTTGGGGGTACGGATGCACAAGGCCTCGGGTTCGCCCGGGGCCTTTGTTGTGTTTGCTTGATCGTTTCCTGCCGATGTGGTTTTCGGTGCGATGCCGCACGCGTGAACCCGTAAAACCGTTGGAAAATAACGCGACACGCCGTAATTTGCGCAATGCGGGTGAGCCGCGTATATTAATCACTCGTTGCGCGGTTCGCTGCACAACCGGTTGAAAAACTGAATACGCCCCCATCGTCTAGCGGTCTAGGACTACGCCCTCTCACGGCGCCAACACCGGTTCAAATCCGGTTGGGGGTACGACGACTAGCTCTTCGGAGTTGGTACGCCAGCCAAATTGGGATGTGGTGTAATTGGCAACACAGCTGATTCTGGTTCAGCCATTCTTGGTTCGAGTCCAGGCATCCCAGCCAATAAGCCCTCGCGAAATGCGAGGGTTTTTTGTTTTTCCGCGTCATCGATCCAGTCATCGAATCAAGGTGACGTTCGGTTCCTTCTTCCGTCCGGCGCAACTATTCTCGGAAGTCGTCCTATCGTTCCGGAAATAGTTGCACTGACGTCGTCCTGGCGCAACTATTCTCGGAAAAGATCGGCTTTGCCCGGGAATAGTTGCGCTGACGGTATCTCAGCGCAACTTATTTCGGAGATATGGGGTGATTTCCGGGAATAGTTGCGCTGGCTCGCAGTACCTAGCGTGCGGAATACTGGGAGCCATGACACATGTGCATGAAGGGCAGTCCATCCTTGATGATGAATCCGAATCGGGCAATGGTATGACGGATATGGCCGTCGCATCGGGTGCGTCAGATGCAGCGGTCGCGGCTGGTATGGCAGACGCGTCACCGGCCGTCGGCGAACGCGAATCCGCGCCGGCCGTCGCATCGTCGTCCGACCATATGATCACCATCCCGCGCGGCACGGTCGTGCTCGCCGCCACGCCGATCGGCAACGTATCCGATGCGTCGGCCCGACTGCGCGCGCTGCTCGCCGACGCCGACATCGTCGCGGCCGAGGACACGCGCCGGCTGTACGATCTCGCGAACCGGCTCGGCGTGCACGTGAGCGGCACCGTCGTCGCATATCACGACCACAACGAGCGCAACAAGGCCGACGGTCTGCTCGACCGGGTCGAAACCGGCGCGACCGTACTCGTCGTCTCCGACGCGGGCATGCCGACAATCAACGATCCGGGGCTGGCGATCGTGCGCCGCGCGATCGAGCGGGGACTGCCGGTCACGTGCGCTCCCGGCCCGTCCGCCGTGCTGGACGCGCTCGCCCTGTCCGGTCTGCCGACCGACCGGTTCTGCTACGAGGGATTCCTACCGCGCAAGCATGCCGAGCGCGTGCAGCATTTGCGCATGTTGCTTTCCGAACGCCGCACGATCGTGTTCTACGAGACGCCGCACCGCATCGCCGAATCGATGGACGATCTGCTCGACGGATTCGGGCCGGATCGTCCGATGGCGTTGTGCCGCGAGCTGACCAAGGATTACGAGGAGATTCGCCGCGGCACGATCGCGGAAATCCGGCAGGGCGTGATCGATGATCCGCCGCGCGGCGAGATCGTGTTGGTGATCGGTGGCGCGTCCGACGAGGAGGCCGCCGCGGCCGCTCCCGCCACGCTCAGCATTGAGGAGCTGGCGGTGCTGGCGATCGACCGGGCGCTCGATGACGGGCTGCGCATCAAGGACGCGATCACGCAGGTCGCGCAGGAGCATCCGCTGCCGGACGGTTCGCTGCCCAACCGTAAGCAGGTCTACGCCGCAGTGCTCAAAATCAAGGGCTGAAGCCGGGCTGGACGGCCCGGAACTCACCCGTCGAGCAGTAGGGTGAGCGCCTCGCGCACGCCCGGCCCGCCGGCCTGCGCCACGAACTCGAGCAGCGCCGCGTCCGCGCGTGGGTTCGCCACGAGCCAGCGGCGCAGTTCCGGAGCCTCGCGGGCGATATGCCACAACACGTCCATGTCGGTGGCCGGATCGCACGCGACCAGCGGGGTGAGTTGGAGCGGCGGCCGAGGCGGTGGCATGTCATCGCCGCGGCGGGTGAGGTTGCGTTCGGCGTGGCCGTCGGCGGCGTGGTCGTCGTGCGCGCCTCGCGCGTGCCCGATCCGATGCAAACGTTGCCGCAAGTGCTGCACATGCTGTGATCGCCTGCGTGCCGTCTGTCGCCGCCTCCGTCGCGCATGCCGCGATGATCGCGCGCTCATGGCCGTTCCATATGCTCGAACCGCGACCGTGCGATCGCGGCGCGCGGCCAGAACGGATTGCCATCGAGTATCCGGATGCAGTCATCCGGCGTCACCCGGTATTCGGTCATGAGATCGGAGATCATCGTGTCGACCTGCCCGTCGGCTTCGGTGGTCCGGTCCGGCAGCAGCGACAGATCGCACACGGTTCGCGCCGGCGTGGTGACGCGGGTGTCGCCGACCTGGATCACATGATCGGCCGGGCTTTTCCGATTGAACACCCGGACCTTGCGGTGATGCACATACGCGCGGTAGTGCGACCGCGAGATGATGTCGATCGTTTCGGGGAAACGGCCGCCGAGCCACAGCCAGGTCGCGGTCAGCGCGCACGCGGTCGACCGGTGCGGAATCATGTCGTTGATGATCGTCGCGCGGCCGTACAGCGTGCCGGCATGTTCGCTCTGGTATCCGCTCGCGGCATCCAGCGGCATGATGGCACCGTGCCGTGTCAGCAGATTCATGCTCAGCGGACCGGGAAGATCGTTGTCGTTGAGCAATGATTTGGCCGTCGGATATGGGAAGGGGACGATGTCGGCGGTGTGCTGCGGTTCGTCCGGCGACGGTTCGGGGCCGGTCGGAGTCGGCGGAAGCGGATCGGCCGATGGTTCGGTGATGGTTTCGTTGGTCATGCGACGACCGTAACGGAACGTGACGTGGTGCGCCAGCGGTACCGCGATAAATGTGGATAACTCTGTGGATAAGTTGCCGTTTGCGGGACAGCAGATGTCGGCCGGGCTGGGGTGGCTGTCCTCGCTCAGCCCGATAATTTGGCCTTATGAGTCATATTTTGGTGAATGTTGCATGGCCGTACGCGAACGGCCCCCGTCATATCGGCCACGTCGCCGGCTTTGGTGTGCCGTCCGACGTCTACGCGCGCTACGAGCGCATGAAGGGCAACGACGTCCTGATGGTGTCCGGCACCGACGAACACGGCACCCCGATCCTCGTCGAAGCCGAGAAGGAAGGCGTGACCGCTCAGGAGCTCGCCAACCGCTACAACCGCGTCATCGCCAAGGATCTGTGCGATCTGGGCCTGAGCTACGACCTGTTCACCCGCACCACCACCGGCAACCACGAGCACGTGGTGCAGGAGCTGTTCAAGCAGTGCCTCAAGAACGGCTACATCTACAAGGGCACGCAGAAGGTCGCGATCTCGCCGTCCACCGGCCGCACCCTGCCGGACCGCTACATCGAGGGCGAGTGCCCGATCTGCCACGCCGAGGGCGCGCGCGGCGACCAGTGCGACGCCTGCGGCAACGAGCTCGACCCGGACGAGCTGATCAACCCCGTCTCCAAGATCAACGGCGAAACCCCGCGCTTCGAGGAGACCGAACACTACTTCCTCGACCTGCCGGCGCTCGCCGATGCGAACCTCGCGTGGCTCAAGACCCGCACCGGCTGGAGGACGAACGTCATCAACTTCTCGATCGGGCTCTTTAAAGAGATCAAGCCGCGTGCGATCACGCGCGACATCGACTGGGGCATCCCGGTTCCGGTCGCCGGCTGGATCGACAACCCGAACAAGAAGCTGTACGTGTGGTTCGACGCGGTGATCGGCTACCTGTCGGCGTCGATCGAATGGGCGCGCCGCAAGGGCGACCCGGAGGCGTGGCGCGCATGGTGGAACGACCCGGCGTCGCCGGCCTACTACTTCATGGGCAAGGACAACATCACGTTCCACTCGCAGATCTGGCCGTCCGAGATGCTCGCATACAACGGCCAGGGCTCCAAGGGCGGCGAGACCGGCGAATACGGCCCGCTCAACATGCCCGAGCAGGTCGTGGCCTCCGAGTTCATGACGATGGAAGGCAAGAAGTTCTCCTCCTCGCGCGGCATCGTCATCTACGTCAAGGACATCCTCGCCCGCTACCCCGTGGACGCGGTGCGCTACTACATCTCCGTGGCCGGCCCGGAATCCTCCGACTCCGACTTCACGTGGGCCGAGTTCGTGCGTCACAACAACGAGGAGCTGGCGTCTTCGTGGGGCAACCTGGTCAACCGCGTCGCGAACCTTATCAACAAGAACTTCGGCGAGATCCCGGCCATCGACGAGGCGTCCCTGACCGACGAGGACCGTGCGCTGCTCGACGAGACGAACGCCGCGTTCGCGACCGTCGGCGGACTGATCGAACATCACCGTCAGAAGGGCGCGCTGAACGAGGCCATGAAGATCGTCGGCGACATCAACAAGTACATCTCCGCCACCGAACCGTGGAAGATCAAGGACAACCCGGCGCGCCTCGGCACCGTGCTGCACGTGGCCGCGCAGGCCGTGTCCGACGCGAACCACCTGCTCGCGCCGTTCCTGCCGCACTCCGCGCAGAAGGTATGGGAGGCGCTCGGCGGCACCGGCACGTTCTCGCCGCTGCCTCGCATCGAGGAGGTCGAGGATCTCGACAAGCCGGGCTTCACGTACCCGATCATCACCGGCGACTACAAGCTCGGCGAGACCATGCACCCGTGGAAGCGCGAGGAGATCGTGCCGGGCACCCCGGTCGCCAAGCCTTCGCCGATCTTCGCGAAGATCCCGCAGGAGGCCGTGGCCGAGGAACTGGCCCGCTTCGACGCCGAACTGGCTGCCCGCAAGGAGGCCGAGGCCAAGCGTCTCGCCGCGGCCAAGGCCGAGCTGAACAAGTAAGGTTTCTCGGTCATCTCGCGCCGATGCGGCGCGTACTTAACGCCCGTGCCTGACCGCACGGGCGTTTTTTATGGCATTGCCGGAGGGAATGGCCCCCTATTGCACAATCCCGCCACATGGTTCTCAGGGTTTTGTAAGGAATGTGCATTGTTCCTCCAAGAAAGCGGCGGTTATATAGACCATGTCAACGGTTACGACCGATGGCGAGGTTCCGTGAGAACCCCATAACTGAACCCTTCTTCTCTCTTCTCTCTCGCCCGGCGGTCTCCCCGCCGGGTTTCTTCTTTTCTGCGCGGATATCGCGCGCGTAGTCGTTCGGCGATGATCGAATCCGCCGCCGATCGAACAAGTTGTGCGCGGCTCGCAAAGATCGGATGCATCCACGCCTGCTGGAAGAATGACGGGTAGACAGGCCGAGCAGGCAGGGGAACGAACGGCAAAGGAGCAAGACGATGATCTTCCTCATCATTATCGCAGTCATTCTGGTGGCGCTGGTGCTGTGGGGCGTCAGTGCCTACAACGGGTTGGTCGCGCTGCGCAACCGAGTCAAGAACGGCTGGGCACAGATCGACGTGCAGCTCAAGCAGCGCGCCGATCTCATCCCGAATCTGGTGGAGACCGTCAAGGGATACGCCGGCCACGAATCCGAAGTGTTCACGCAGGTGACGGCCGCCCGTGCCGGCGTGGTCGCGGCGGCCGCGGGCGGCGACGTGGCCCAGCGCATGACGGCGGAGAACGCGCTGTCCCGCGCGCTCGTCAACCTGCAGGCCACGGCCGAGGCGTATCCGCAGCTGCAGGCCAACCAGAACTTCATGGATCTTCAAGGCCAGCTCAAGGCGCTCGAATCGAAGATCGCGTACGCCCGCCAGTTCTACAACGACGTGGTGCTCAAGTACAACACGGCCACCGAAACCGTGCCGACCAACATCATTGCCGGACTGTTCCACTTCGAGCAGGCCGAGTACTTCCAGGCCGACGAGACGTCGCGTCAGGTGCCGCAGGTCAAGTTCTGACCGAATCCTGATCGCGCAGCCGTTTCGGCCGGATACAACGGAAAGGGAACCGCATGGACGTCAAACGCGTCATCAGATCCGCGTTCATCGCGGCGCTCGTCGTCGTACTGGTCTTCGGCGGCTCGCTCGTCGCGTCGATGTTCGACGACGGCGCCGACCTGAGCTATCGCACGCTCGACTACGAGACGGACGTGCAGTCGGACGGCAGTCTCAAGGTCACGCAGCACATCGACATGCGGCTCAACAAACGCACCGATGACGACGACAACGTGCGCCCGTGGAAACAGCTCTACCAGCAATACGTGATCAACGGCACGAACCTGTCCGATATCACCGACATCAGCGTGCGCAACGTGACCACCGGACAGGCCTATGCGCAGACCGAACCGCGTCTGCCGGACGGCCTGAGCGAACGCGAGTGGAACAGCGACTGGGCGAACCACTGGTACATCGCCGATGCGACCGGTGCGTCGCTGGAACCGTACGAGCCGGTCACGGACGGCTATCCGGTCGGCAGCGGTCCTGGCGAGGAGTACAAGACCATCGAAATCGGCTGGAACATCCCCTTCACCACCAAAGCCAGCAGCCTCAAGTTCGACGTGACGTTCACGCTCGTCGGCGCGACCACGCTGCACGACGACGTCGCTTCGTTCAAATGGGAGCCGTTCGGCGGCTCGAATCAGACGCCGATCGGCAAGGTCACCGGCACCGTGCGCTTCCCGAGCGGCATCACGGCCGGCAACTCGTGGGCGTGGCTGCATTACAGCGGAAACTCCGAGACGTCGCGCGGCGACGGCGGTTCGCTTCGGTTCGCCGCGTACGACGTGCGTGCGGGGGAGTACCTCGACGTGGTGGCCGCCTGGGACGCGAGCGCGGTCAAGGAGCCGTCGTGGTGGAAGGGACGCGACAAGGTCGGCAGCCGTTCCGGCGACTGGATTAGGCGTGACAGCGGCGAGTATCTCGACTGGCTCAAGGCCGACGAGACGCGGCAGGAGACCGTCTGGCGCGATCGGCAGCGGGTGCATGCGCGCAACCGTCTGACCGCGGGACTCGTCGTCGCGATCATCGGACTCGTGTTGTGCGCGATCGCGGTCGTCTCCGCGCTGCGCAGCCATCGCCGCGCCCAATACCGCGGCGATATCGAATATTGGCGTGAACCGCCGGATGTCAGCCCGTCGTCGGCGGCGCGCATGGCCGACGTGCTCGGACTCGAATCGCACGGTTCGATCAGCTCGCGGCAGATGACCGCCAACGTGCTCTCGCTCGCCTCGAAGAAGGCGATCGCGATCTATCCTGGGCCGATGTCGACCTACCGAGGCATCGATCTGAGCCAGGCGAACGCCGCGGATATGGCCACGATGATCGGCTCGAACGCGGACGATATCCACGGCGCCGCGAGCACCAGCACGCTCGTGCTGCTGCCGGTGTGCTTCGACGGTCAGGCGCGTGCGGCGCTGCGGCTCAGCCAATCCGAGGACGCGACGCTGCGGTTGCTTGAGAAGATCGGCAAGCGCGTCGGCGGGCCGGTGTTCGATCTCGAACGGATGAAGTCCGTGTGCGAGGGATGGAAGAAGGGGTATCAAGCCCTCGAATCGTACGAGACGGCGTGCGCGAACGAGTTCGCGATGCTCGGTGCGACCCGGTCCTGCGGCGTCGGAGCGAGCGTGGCCGGCGGATTCGGTCTGGCCGTGTCGATCATCGGCATCGTGATGTTCGGCGCGTGGGACAACGTGGCGCTGGCGTTGCTGGTCGCCGCGCCCATCATGTTCTTCAGCCTGTTCGCGCTGATCTGCGCGAAACACACCGCGTTGACGGACGCCGGTCAGCGGATCGCCGGGCAGGTGAACGGCCTGTACCGGTATCTGGTCGATTTCTCGAACTTCTCCGACCGCGGCGCGGCCGATCTGGTGCTGTGGGACCGCTATCTCGTGTACGCGGCCGCGTTCGGCATCTCCGAGCGTGTGCTGCGCGAGCTGGCGAAGGCGTATCCGCAGGTGACCGATCCGTCGTGGCTGGACGACAACGCATCCGGTTCGCTGCTGTACTGGCACTATCGGCCGTACGGATGGCGGCACGACGGATATGGCGCCGGCGCGGGCGCTTCCGGACCGTTCTCGGGCGGCGGGTTCGATGCGTCCTCGTTCAGCGCGAACGTCGGCGACATCGGGGCGCAGCTCGACGCCGGCTTCGCGGACATCCGCTCCACGATCGAGGCGGCCGCGCCGTCCTCCTCGTCCGGCGGTTCGGGCGGCTCCTTCTCCGGCGGCGGCTTTGGCGGCTCCGGCGGTGGCTCGGGCGGCGGCTCCTTCGGCGGCCGCTAGCGTTTCGCTTGGCTGTGTGCCTTGGTTTATGTGCGGAATTGCGCTTTGCGCGATGCTGTGTTGTTACGCGGCGCTTTCGCGTCGCGAGTACCCCAACCCGCCCGGCCTGCGCCGGGCACCCGTCCTGCAATTATGGACGGACTTCGTCCGCGCTGTTGCTGGTTCGCCTGTCGGCTCGCACCCCGCCTATAAACGCTGTCAGCGTTTATAGGCGAAGGCCTTGAAAGGAAAAGGATTGGACCCTTCCCTCCCCTCTTAGGGGAGGGTGCCCGCGGTAGCGGGCGGGTTGGGGTACTGCGGCGCGGTCGCGCCGCTATCAACACAGTATCGTCCGCGCATCGCGCGGACGATACCTTCATCCAGCCGCATCCCTACGCTGGGAGATGGAACTGTACGGCACGTACCCCGGCATCTATCTCAAAGGAGAACCGTTATGCTGCACCGCAATCTCGGACCGTTCGACACCACCGCCATCGGCCACGGCGAAATGCCGCTGACCATCGAAAACAACCGCGGACACGATGTCGGCATCGAAACGCTGCATGCCTCGCTCGACGCGGGCTGTCGTCACATCGACACCGCATGGGCGTACTACACGCCCGGCGAGGAGGAGCAAACCGGCGAGAAGCTCGTCCGCGAGGCCCTCGACACGTGGAACGGCCCGAAGGACGAAGTACTCGTCGCCACCAAGATCGGCCTGCGCCGCGCGTGGGAGGACGGCAAGCCGGTCTGGCCTCGCGACGGCAAGCCCGAGCATCTGCTGCGCTACGGCAAGGAGTCCGCGATGGCGCTCGGCGTCGACACGATCGACCTGCTGTACATGCACCGCCACGATCCGGAGGTGCCGTACAACGAGTCTATCGAGGCGTTGAAGCAGCTCGTCGACGAGGGCGTCGCCCAGTACGCGGGCGTCTCCAACGTGACCATCGAACAGCTCGACATCGCGCGCGGCATCCTCGGCGACAAGCTCATCGCCGTGCAGAACCAGTATTCGCCGATCCACCTCGACACGCAGGACACGCTCGACTACTGCGCCAAGCTCGGCCTCGCGTTCGTGTGCTGGAGCCCGCTCGGCGGCTACCGCCACCCCTACGACGAGTCCAAGTTCGACCCGTTCCGCGAGGTCGCGGCCAAGCACGGCGTCAGCTACCAGCAGGTCGTGCTCGCGTGGGAGCTCGCCAAGGGCGACCACATGTTCGTGATCCCCGGCGCGCACCGCCCCGAAACCATCCTCGATTCCCTCAAGGCAGGCGAACTCCAGCTCGACGACGAGGACCTCGCCAAGCTCGGTTGATCACGCCGGTCACGCACCCACTTCGCGGGCGGTGGCGGCCAACGTCGCCGCCGCCCGCGCGAACTCCTCGGGCGTGGTGTACGAGTAGCTCAGGCGCAGTGAATTGTCGCCTTCGAAATCGTAGATATCGCCGGGATTGAGCAGCACCCCACGATCCAGCGCGATCTGGAACAGCCGGCCGATCTTGACCGGCCGGTCGAACGTCAGCCAGATGTAAAAACCGCCATCGGGCGCCGTCCATCGTGCCATCCCGCCGAACAGTCGGTCCAGCGTCTCGATCGCCGCGTCGCGCCGTCGCCGCAGCTCGCGCTTCAGTCCATCCACATACTCGTCGTACAAACCGCTGGTCAGGAACCGCGCGTACACCCACTGGCTGAGTACGCTCGCGCCGTAATCCATCTGCATCTTCACATCGGCCAGCCGGTGCACGATCGAGCGATCGGCCACGATCCAGCCGATGCGCAACCCCGGCGCGAGCGACTTCGATGCACTGCCCAACGTGATCACCATGCCGGTTTTATCCAATGATTTCAACGGTGCTGGTGCCGGTTCGTCGCCGAAATACAGGTCCTGATACGCGCCGTCCTCGATGATCGGCAACCGGTTCGCCACGCAGCAGTCGATCAGCTCGCGCCGCCGCGTCTCGCTCATCGTGACGCCGGTCGGATTGTGGTTCGTCGGGATCGTGTACAGCACCGCGTCGCCGGACCGCGTGCCCCGACGGCCGGCTCGCGGTGCCAACGCGACCGTCGACGCGGATTCGCCGGCGCTGCGAACCGCCGACGTGTCATCCAGCATCCCGCGCAGTGCGGCTACATTCAGTCCGTCGCCGTCCATCGGCACGCCGGCGAGCCGCATCCCCGCCGACTGGAATACCTGCAGCGATTTGATGTAGCTCGGTGCCTCTGCGATCACCGTCGATCCGGCCGACAACAGACTTACTGAAATCATTTGCAACGCTTGCAGTGCGCCCGACGTCACGAGAATCTGCTCCGGCTCGCAATCGATGCCGGTCGCGCGCATATGCGCGGCGATCGCCTCGCGCAGCACCGGCATGCCCTCCGGCGCGGGGTAGCCGATCGCGTCGATCTCGTCCGCGGCCTCGTGCGCCACACGCCGCCACATGTCGCGCGGGAACAGGCGCGGGTCGAGCTCACCCGTGCCAAGCCGCGTGATGCCGGGCGCGAACTCCATGCGGTTGATGGTCTGGATCGTCGCATTGTTCGCCTTGAAGAAGCCGGACGAGACGTAATCGGCCCAGTCGGGCGCGCCGGGCAGCATCAGCGACCAGGTGTTGCTCACGATGCGCGTGCCCGCGCCGTGCAGCCCCTCGACGATGCCGTAATCGGCCAGTTCGTTGATCGCGGCGATCACGGTGGAGCGGTTCACATGGAACTGCTCCGCCAACGTTCGTTGCGACGGCAGACGCGAGCCGATCGGCCATGCGCCGGACGAGATCTGGCGGCACATGTAGTCCACGATCTGCTCGGTGACGGGCTGCGAGGCGGTGCGGTCGGGCTGCCAGTCGATGACAAGCGGTGTGGTGCGGGGCATGGGTTGTGCTCGATTCGGTTGATTTGGTTGGGATGCAGGTCGAGTGTTTGGCTGGTTGCCGATTGTAGTCTCGTTCGTAGAATACAGGGTGGTTGTTATGAAATCAGCGGTTGTACTGATCTGGTTTGGTTGATTTGGTTGGGTGGATATGAACCAGCCAAACCGGATTGGCTGACCGCGTGCGACATGCGTGATGATTGCGAGGAGTGACGGGCATGGGGTTCTATCTGCAAGGACTGACGATGGGATTGGCGTACATCGCGCCGATCGGCATGCAGAACCTGTTCGTCATCAATTCGGCGCTCACCCGCACGCGCCGCAATGCGCTCATCACCGCGCTGATCGTCATCTGCTTCGACATGGCGTTGTCACTGTCGTGCTTCTTCGGCGTGGGCGCGCTCATGCAGGCGCATCCGGCGCTGCAGACCGTTGTGCTGGGTGTCGGTGGTCTGGTTGTGGTGAAGATCGGACTGGGGCTGGTGTTCCCGAAGAAGACCTCCGCCGATGCGTCTTCCGCTTCGGTGCCGGGCAATGCCGAGGCTCGAAGCGCTGCGGGAGTTGCTGCGGCACCGGCCAAGCGTCTCGGCGTGCGCGGTCTGCTCGACACGATCGGCACCGCGTGCGCGGTCACGTGGTTCAACCCGCAGGCCATCATCGACGGCACGCTGATGCTCGGCGCGTTCAGCGCCACCCTGAGCGCGCAGCAGTCCACCCCGTTCATCACCGGCGTGGAAACCGCGTCCGTGCTGTGGTTCCTGACCCTCACGCTGGTCATCAACGCGTTCGCGCACAAGTTCAGCCCGAAGATCATCGCCGTGCTCAACCGCGTGTGCGGCGGCGTCATCACCCTTTACGGCGTCAAGCTCCTCGCCGATTTCGCGCTCGCCATGCTCTGATTGCGGCAAGTTTGACGATTGAGAGGCTGATTTTCGCTTGTGCCGAGGTCGGTTTGACGATCGAGAGGCTATAACCATCGGGAAACGCCCCCGACCGAGCCTATAATCTCCGAATTAGGGGGTATTGTCGTTTGGATGGCGCTCTGATCGAGCCTCTCGATCGTCAAACCGACCTCGGCAGAACGTGGATTTAGCCTCTCGATCGTCAAACCGATCGCTTATTCCGCCTTGAGGGTGGGTTTCTTCGTGCGCGAGCGGATCGCGGCGTTGTGTGGCACCGGATGCGGGCACGGCATCGAGAACACGTGCGCCGGATTGTTGATCGCCTCGACCCAATGGCCGTCCGCGTCGCGGAACCCGCCCGCCGGCACGGTGTAGGCGAACGGGCGTTCGCCCGGCAGCAGGAACTCGATCTCCTGACCGGCCACGATCTTGTTGCGGCTCATCAGCGTCACACGGCCGCCCTCGTCCGGCGTCCAGTCGAGCACTTCGCCCACCACCATCCACGCGCGGAAATATGCGGAACGATCGGTATTCTGGCCCACCTTGTGCTCCGGGTAGTAGAACCCGGTCGAATAGTCGCGGTGCGCGACCTTGTCCGGCTCCTCAAGCAGCCATTCGGGTAGCCGGACCGGCTCCGCCGGGCGAACCTTCGCATGGTGCCAGCCTTCGGGCAGCACCTCCTCGGCCGTGTTCGACTTGCGCCGCGCGCTGCGGGCGCGATAGCTCAGGTCGTCCAGCTGCGAGCCGCCCGCCGAGCGCGCCGCAGCGTCATCAACCACAGCCGCGTCATTTGATCCCTTGCCGTTTTGGCCGGATACGTCCGTGCTCTTGTCGTCTTGACCAGTCGCATTACCACTCTTGTCATCTCGACCGAGCGAAGCGAGCGGAGAGATCTTCTCGGCGCCGGCACCGCTCGCGTCCGCCGCGTCCGCATCCCCGCCGAACTCGAGTCCCATGTCGCCGCCGGGCATCCCCGCGAACGCCTTGTCCGCGTTGCGCTCGATCGCATCCGGCACCACGGCAATCGACTCGGCGTAATCCGGGTCGCCCTCGCGAATCACCCGGTCATGGAACGGCCGCAACACCGCGCCGGATGCATCCTCGAACCCGCGCTGCACCATGTACTCGTTCACCGCGATCTTGTACGCGTTCGTCATCGCCGCGATGTAATACGCCGACTTCGACCGCCCCTCGATCTTCAGACTCGTCGCGCCCGAATCGATCAGGTCGTCGATGTGGTCGAGCATGCACATGTCCTGCGAATTGAACAGATACGCACCCTCCGCGGTCTGCTCGATCGGGAAGTACTGGCCGGGCCGCTTCTCCTCGACGATCGAATACTTCCAGCGGCACGGCTGCGCGCATTCGCCGTGGTTGCCGTCGCGGCCGGTCAGATAGTTGGAGAACAGGCAGCGGCCGGAGAACGCCATGCACATCGCGCCGTGCACGAAGCATTCGATGTCCATGTCGTCAGGGATGCGGGCGCGGATGTCACGCACGGCCTGCAGGTCCATCTCGCGGGCGAGCACCACGCGGCGCGCGCCGAACTCGTACAGCGCCTGCGCCGCGCCGTAGTTGGTCACGCCAGCCTGCGTGGAGACGTGCAGCTCCACGTCGGGCGCGATCTGGTGCGCCATCATCATCACGCCGATGTCGGTGACGATCATCGCGTCGATGCCGGTGTCCTTGAGCTGGCCGATGTATTCGCGCATCGCCTCGACCTCGGCGTTGCGCGGCAGCACGTTGAGCGTCACGTACACGCGCGCCCCGCGTTCGTGGGCGTAGCGCGCGCCCTCCTCGAAATCCGCGAGGCTCAGGTTCTTCGGCGCCGAGCGCATGCCGAACGCCTTGCCGCCGCAGTAGACGGCGTCCGCGCCGAAGTCCACCGCGGTCTTCAATCCGCGCAGGTTGCCGGCGGGCGCGAGCACTTCGGGCTTGCGGCGGCGCGGCAGTCGGGGCGCGCCTAAGTCGCCGGTCAGGGAGGTCATGGAAGCAGTCGATTCGTCAATAAGCACCAGATCAGTGTAGACGGCAACCGGTACGGCATTTCGCCGCGCGGGCAATGGCCCCGACGCCCCGCTAGGATGGGAGCCATGAGCAATGAGACGAACGAACCGCAGTACGACGACGAGATCCTCGACAGCAACGCGATCAGCCCGACCGACGAGGCCGGCAACCCGATCCCGGTGACGATCCCGATCGCGCTCGCCCCCGGCGTGACGGTGGTGTACACGACGCGACTGGGCGGCGTGAGCACCGGCGACTTCGGCGACTGCAACTTGGGCGGCAAGTCCGGCGACGACCCGGCCGCGATCGAAGAGAACCGCGTGGCGCTCGCCAAGCAGCTCGGCTGCGGACTGTCGCTGGTCAGCCAGGTGCATTCCGCGACGGCGGTCGACGTGGACGAATCGTGGCATCTCAACACGCCGTTCGGATTCGACGTGTCCGGTACGGTTGGTGTGGCTGCGGCTGATGCGCAGCCTGCGACCGTGGTCGAGGCGGACGGCCAAGTGGCCAGCCGCAAGGGCGTCGCGCTCGGCATGTTCGCCGCCGACTGCCTGCCGGTCCTGTTCGCCGATCCGGTCGCCGGCGTGATCGGCGCGGCGCACTGCGGCCGCCGCGGTCTGGTCAAGGGCGTGATCGGTGAAACGGTTGATCTGATGGTCGCCAAAGGAGCGCAGCGCGAGCGCATCATCGCCACGCTGGGCCCGCGCATCTGCGGCGACTGCTACGAGGTCGGTGACGAGATCGCCGATGAATTCCAGAACCGGTTCCCGCTTACCAAGACGGTCACCCGGTTCGGCGGCGCGGGCATCGACATCGCCGAGGCTGCGATGATCGACCTCGCGTTCGCCGGCGTGACCAAGGTCGTCGACTCCATGCCGCGCATCCATGCGGCCACGCAGTATCTCGAGGCCGATGCCGAACTCGCCGCGCTGTGCGCGTCGGACGGCGAAGGCCCGGCCGACCTCGCCGAGCGCATCGCGAACGTGAGCCATAGCATGTGCACGCTTGAGAACCCGCTGTGGTACTCGCATCGTCGCGCCGCGCTCGCGGGCAAGTCGCGCGAGGGGCGTCTGCTCGCGCTCATCATGATGCAGTAGGGGCGAGTGTGGATCGGTAGCGGTCGGGCTGACTTGGCGTGGCGGCTTCGGCGCCCCCTCAGTCGGCTTCGCCGACAGCTCCCCCTGACAAGGGGGAGCAGATCAACCCCAGATGTTGCGGCGGCATTGAGGATGATGCCCCCCTGACTAGTACTTTGTCGGGTTTACATTGACGCATTGTTATTCTCGGCTCCCTCGGCTGAGGGAGCTGTCAGCCGTAGGCTGACTGAGGGAGCGTCAAACCCATCGCATGAAGTCCGACAGAGTACTAGGCAAGGGGCAGAACACAGCGCATCCGCGCGTATTCCGTGCAGAAGCCGTGTGAAGCGGTGTGGTATGCGCCACACTTGTCCCTGCACGAATTACGGTGGTGCCTATGAGTCAGAGCAAGAGAGCATCCAACGTACCCGTGGTCGCGGTCGTGCTGGCGGCCGGTTTCGGCACGCGGTTCGATCCGAACAACCCCAAGCAGCTCGTCTCGGTCGGCGGCAAGCCGATCGTGTGCTGGAGCATCGAGGCGTTCGAGCAGAACCCGCGCATCACCGACATCATCGTCGTGGTCAATCCGACCGTTCGCGCCACCGTCGAGGAGCTCATCGACCAGGCCGGCTATCCGAAGGTCCGCATGATCATCAACGGCGGTGCCGAGCGCGTCGACAGCACCGAGGCCGCGTTGGGCGCGCTCGCCGACGCGGGCATTCCGGCCGACGCGAAGATCCTCATCCACGATGCGGTCCGTCCGTTCGTCGAACAGCGGTCAATCGACGGCTGCATCGACGCACTCGACGAACTCGATGCGGCCACGGTCGCGTTCGCGAGCACCGACACCGTGCTACTCACCGAATTCCGCGACGGCCGCAAGGTCGTGCGTCAGGTGCCGGACCGCCCGCACACGTTCCGTGCGCAGACCCCGCAGGCGTTCCGCTTCGACACGATCCGCCGCGCATACGAACTCGCGTCGGCCGATCCGTTGTTCCACCCGACCGACGATACGCGCGTCGTCGTCGACTATCTGCCCGACGCTGCGGTCGCCGTGGTCGACGGCAGCGAGTCGAATCTGAAGATCACGACGCTGGCCGACATCCCGACCGCCGAGAGGATCGCGGCCGAACGGCTCGGCGGTCCGGCTGACGGTCCGTCCGCGCACGTTCCCGGCATGCCGGCCGGCCATGCGATTCCGGCGTCGTTCGGACCGTCCGAACACACCGCGATGACCCGCGAGGAAGCCAAGGCCCGCATGCACGCGATCTTCGCCGAGGTCGCGCGTTCCATGCACCGCTAGTGCTTTGTCGGATCTAAATTGACGCGTCTTTATTCTCGGCCCCCTCGGCTGAGGGGGCTGTCGGCGAAGCCGACTGGGGGAGCGTCAAACCCATCACATTAAGTCCGATAAAGTACTAGCCGGCGCGAACCAGCTCAATTCAGCCACACCCAGCCGAACCAAGCCGTTAGGATAGGCAACATGCAGCAGATCAACGTGGTGATTTCCGGATTCGACCATTACGACGGCGTGAGCGTGAACCCGTGCGTCGAGGTGCCGCGCGCGCTTGCCGAACGCGGCGTCGACCTTGACGATGCGCGGATCGCGATCCATCCGGTCGCGCTGCCGGTCAGCTACACGCGGGCGTGGGACGTGTTGCACGAGGCGCTGGAATCGGTGCGACCCGACGTCGTCGTCGCGACCGGGCTCAAGCACACGGCGCGCGGCGTGATGCTCGAGCGGTGCGCCACGAACCAGATCAGCAACGGCCGGCCGGACGCGGACGGCATGACCCCGCCCACCGGTCCGATTCGCGACGACGGTCCGGCCGCGTACTGGACGCGTCTGCCGCTGCGGTCGATCCTGCGCGACTTCGCGCGCGACGGCATTCCCGCATCGCTCAGTTCGGACGCGGGCACGTTCGTGTGCAACGTGCTGTTCTACCGGCTGCTCGACTGGACCGCCGCGCAGGATCATGTGCTCAGCGGATTCGTCTCGCTGCCGCGCGCCGCCGAGGACCATGCGGTCGCGAGCGGACTCGTGCACGGCCTGCCGCTCGACCATCTGATCGAGGCGTGCGGCGATGTGGTGCGCGAAACCGCGCGCTACCGCATCGACCCGTCCTCCGGCGACATCCTGATCGCTTGACCGTTCTACAATTTTCTCAAGTGGGTTTTCGAATGGGGATGCCTGGGATAGACGTCTGACATGGCGTCGGAAGGATTGTGACATGGGTGATCAGTTCCCGGTCGTGTTTCACGGATACGACAAAGATGCGGTGGACAAGGCGGTTGTACTATGGCAGAGCAGGCTTGCTACGTACCGCGAACAGGTCCAGCGGCATGATCAGGAGATCTTGAGTCTGCGGGCGCAGCTGCAGGAGGAACGCAGCAAGCGGTCCGAACAGAAAGATTCGTTTGCGTCGCTCGGTATGAACGCCCAGCAGATGCTGTCATCAGCGGAACAGACCAGCTCCGAGCTGCTCGCCCGCGCCAAGCAGGACGCGAAGGCGACGCGGGATAAGGCGCAGGCGCAGATCGATACCGCGTTGGCCGAAGCCAACAAGCGGTTAGATGAGATACGTGCGCAGGCATCTTCGATCAGAGCTGAGAGTGAACGTCAGACAAATGAACTGGTCAATCATGCGAAAGCCGAAGCGGATCGTATCCTGAGCGAGGCTCGAGCACAGGCCGAGATGACTCGCGCCGAAGCACGCGCCAATGCGAGGGACATCATCGAGGATGCGCAGGCCACTGCGGAGAACATGATTCGCAATACGCAAGCCAGTCTTCGCAATACGCAGAAATAACGGAAATAGCTGAGTCGAAAGATACCATCGCGCGCAATAATCCATGCCATTCGGGCCGCGCGAAGGCCGATTTTGGCGACTTGATCGAACAGAGATTGTGACTTCTGTGAGAATGCGAGTTATCCAGCATGTATTCAGCTCGAATGCGCTAAAGTTCTGGCGTGGATGGTCCCGCTCGGGACTGGGGTGTCTGAACTGATGGTGAAAGGACGTTGGCATGGTGGATCGGTTCCCGGTCGTGTTTCACGGATACGACAAGGATAAGGTGGATGAGGCGTTCGAAGCGGCGCAGAGCACGCTCGTTTCGTACCGCGAGCAGATCCAGCAGTATGATCAGCAGATCATGAGCCTGCAGTCGCAGCTGCAGGAGGAGCGCAACAAGAAGCCCGAACAGAAGAATTCGTATGCGTCGCTCGGCGCGAATGCCCAGCAGATGCTGGCCTCGGCCGAACAGACCAGCTCCGAGCTGCTCGCCCGCGCCAAGCAGGACGTGAAGGCCACCAAGGACGCGGCTCAGGCACAGGCCGAGACGCTCATCAACAACGCGCGTCTGGACGCGCAGCACATCGTCGGCGACGCCCAGGCCAAGGCGAAGGCCATGCTGCACGACGCGCAGACCAAGGCGCAGAGCACCACCACCGCGGCGCAGGAAGAGGCCGCGCAGCTGCGCGGCGAAACCGCGAAGATCGTGTCCGAACAGCGTCAGACCACCGAACTCGAGCTCAACAACTCCCGCGAGGAGCACGACAAGCGTCTGGCCGCAGAGAAGGCCAAGCAGGAGCGCGAGCTGAGCGAGCTCAAGGCTCAGGCCACCGCGCAGATCGCGGCGCAGCGCAAGGCCGCCACCGAGGAGATCACGCGCCTGAAGTCCGAGAACAACGACCAGATCGAGGCCGCGCTGGCCGAAGCCAACAAGAAGCTGGCCGACGTGCGCGAGCAGGTGTCCAAGATGCGTTCCGACGCTCAGCGCAAGGCCGCCGAGATCGTGGACGCGGCGAACGCCAAGGCGCAGGGCATCCTCGACGAGGCCGAAGTGCACCGCACCAAGACCATGAGCCAGGTGAACGCCGAGGTCGAGCAGATCCGCTCCGACATCGCCGCCCAGCAGGACGAGGCCACGAAGAAGGTCAACGCGCTGCTCATCAGCCTTGAGGACCGCCGTGCGGCCACCAAGAAGGAGACCGATGAGCTGATCGGCAAGGCCAAGACCATCCGCGAGGACGCCGACCAGTACGCCGCCGCCAAACGCAAGGAAGCCCAGTCGCAGGCTGCCGAGATCCTGCGCAAGGCCGATGCCGACGCGGCAGCGCAGATCGAGGAGCGCCGTCAGGCCGCCCAGACCGAGATCGACGGTCTGACCACGCACATCGCCGAACTGCAGCAGCGCGAGTCCGCGATCACCCAGCGCGTCACCGAACTCAAGGCGATGTTCGCCAACGCGTTCGGCAACTTCATGGCCGCGCCGGTCGACGATCAGTCCGGCGACAGCGACAAGGCCGCCGACGCGGATGCGGCCGACGACGGCAAGGCCGCGGCCGCCGCGAAGTGACGTTCCGTCGAACGGTTCCGTCTGACTGAATCCATCCTGATAGGCCGGGTGACTGCATTTGCGCAGTCGCCCGGCCTCTTTCGTATTACGTGCGTATCGCGCGAGTCTCGGGTACGTGTCGTAACGGTCGTCATCGGTCATGCTGTGTGTCTGTCATGTGTCTGCCGCGCGGCGTGAACGGTAACGAACCCCGAGTAGACTGGACGCTGTTTGTCGTCACGGCACCTCGTGTCTTGCGCTGCGGCCTTGCGCCGCTCTCGCGCAACGGGGTGCCGTGGCATGTCCGGGCCTGCCGCAACGCAGGTCTTGTATATCTACTAAGGAGATCGCATGAGCGAAATCACCGCGCTGAGCGCCGACGCACTGGGCAAGCTGCGTGACGAATTCGATGCGGACGGCACCAACCGTCTCGCCATGAACGCCGTGACCGCGGCCGGCATCGACAAGGTCGCGCGCAACTACGACCGCGCCCGTCTGCTGCAGCGTCGTTTCTCGACGATCGTCGACAACGGCGAGGTCACGCACCAGGACCGCTCCGGCCGCTGCTGGCTGTTCAGCTCGCTGAACGTCGCGCGTTTCGTTGCCAAGAAGAACATGAACTTGAAGGAGTTCGAGTTCTCGCAGAACTACGCGATGTACTATGACAAGCTCGAGCGCGTCAACTACTTCCTCAAGGACGTGGCCGCGCTCGTGGCCGCGGGCGAGCCGAACGACTCCCGCCTCATCAAGCACCTGCTCGACGACGTGATGGGCGACGGCGGCCAGTGGACGATGGCCATGAACGTGTACAAGAAGTACGGTGCGGTGCCGAAGGACCTGTTCCCGGAGACCGAGTCCTCCAAGAACACCGGCCCGATGAACACGCAGCTGCGCCACATGCTGCACACCGCCGTCGCGCGCCTGTTCGCCGCCGCCGGCGATGAGGCGAAGACCGCCGAGATCGTGGCCGAGGCGACCGCCGCGGGCCACCGCATCCTGACCATCCACCTCGGCGAGCCGCCGGTCTCCTTCGACTGGGAGTGGACCGACAAGGACGGCGAGTTCCACCGCGACGGCGAGCTCACGCCGGTCGAGTTTTGGAAGAAGTACGTCGGCTCCGCCGATCT
Organism: Bifidobacterium sp. LH_230; assembly: GCF_056357555.1. Taxonomy (NCBI): domain Bacteria; kingdom Bacillati; phylum Actinomycetota; class Actinomycetes; order Bifidobacteriales; family Bifidobacteriaceae; genus Bifidobacterium; species Bifidobacterium sp. LH_230. The sequence goes on along the minus strand of NZ_JBKEWJ010000025.1, from coordinate 12,172 downwards.
CGAGAGCTACGTGTGCCTCGTGGACGATCCGCGCCAGGAGCACGCCAAGGGCAAGAAGATCGGCATCGAGCACCTCGGCAACGTGGCGGGCGGCGATCCGACCGAGTACCTGAACGTGCCGAACCAGTTCATGAAGGACTGCGTGCGTCAGATCCTCGAGGAGCAGGGCATCCCGGTGTGGTTCGGCGCGGACTGCGGCCCGTTCATGGACCGCGTCAACGGTGCGTGGGCGACCGACCTGTTCGAGTACGACAAGGTGTACGACTTCGACTTCGACCTGAACAAGGAAGATCGCGTGCGCTACTGCGATTCCGCGATGAACCACGCGATGGCGTTCGTCGGCGTTGACGTGGCCGAGGACGGCAAGACCACCCGCCGCTGGCGCGTCGAGAACTCGTGGGGCAAGGACATCGCCGACAAGGGCTACTTCACTATGAGCGACGACTGGTTCACCGAGTACGTCTACGAGGTCGCCGTCCCGAAGGCGATGCTCCCGGCCGAATACCAGGCCGCGCTGGATGAGCCGGCGACGATGCTGCCGGCTTGGGACCCGATGGGCGCTCTCGCCTGATCGAGCCCAGCGGGCTCGATCAGGCGAGAGCGCCCGAGGCGACAGGCCGTGTAACGAACAGTCCAGTGGACTGTTCGTAGGCCTGGCGGACGGCTGACAAGCCGTCCGGAACGCCGAGGGCAGAAACCAGCCTCGCCGCAGGCGAGTCCGTAATTGCGTAAGCCCAGCAAGGCTTGGCTCCACAACTCGTTGCCGATAACACTCCGAGATGCCATCTCGGAGCATTCCCTAGCAACGGGCCGTGTGGCGTCACCATCCACATGGCGGTTTCCGCTCGCCGAGTACCCACTCAGCGAGCGAGAACCGCCACACGCATATTCAGGCCATACGAAGCAAAGCGCCAAAAGCCCTCGGCTCCCTCGGCTGAGGGAGCTGTCGAGCACAGCGAGACTGAGGGAGCGTACACCCAACCACCTCCACAAAATCGCGAAGGTCGCATACTCGCATCCCTGTCACCACCCCAAGAACCTACAACACCAAAGACGCTGCCATTCTCCGCCCCACACCCCACATATCCACATTCCAGTCCCGAACTACCCCAATCCGCACCCCTCGACTATCCTATGTTCGGTATCGCTGTACGCAGGAGAAAAAGCAGAGGAGAGCATCACGATGGCAGGTCTTCGCGGTCCGGACAGTTCCGAGGACGAGCGTCGCTTAAGCAAGAACGCCGTGTTTCCCGAAACGGTCGACGTGAACATCCGTCAGCTCGACCCGATTCCGGCCCCGCGCTATTTCCTCAAGGAACTCCCGCTCACCGACGAGATGAGCGATCTCGTCCTGCAATCGCGCCAGCAGATCCGCGACATCCTGCATGGCCGCGACGACCGTCTGCTCGTCATCGTCGGCCCGTGCTCCATCCACGATCCCAAGGCCGCGCACGAATACGCGACCAAACTCGCCGCGGTCAACCGCGAACTGAACGACCGTCTGCTGATCGTCATGCGCGTGTATTTCGAGAAGCCGCGCACCACGATCGGCTGGAAGGGGCTGATCAACGACCCCGATCTTAACGGCAAGTTCGATATTCGCAAGGGCATGTGGCTCGCCCGCAAGGTGCTCACCGACGTGCTGTCGCTGGGTCTGCCGACCGCGACCGAATGGCTTGACCCGATCACCCCGCAGTACATCTGCGATCTCATCAGCTGGGGTGCGATCGGCGCGCGCAACACCGAATCGCAGGTGCACCGCGAGCTCGCGTCCGGCCTGTCCATGCCGGTCGGTTTCAAGAACGCGACCGACGGCTCGATCAAGCCGGCCGCCGACTCGTGCTATGCGGCCGCGTTCGAGCACCACTTCCTGTCCATCAACCTCGACGGCCGGGTCATTTCCGCCGAAACCAAGGGCAATCCCGACTGCCATCTCGTACTGCGCGGCTCGAACACCGGCCCGAACTACGACGCCGCCTCCGTGGCGCAGGCGCTCGCCGACCTCAAGCAGTCGAAGGCGTCCGGCCCGAGCGAGCATGGCCTCGTCATCGACGCGGCGCATGGCAACTGCGGCAAGGACGAGAAGGTCGAAGCCGAGGTTGTGGAGAACATCGCCTCGCGTATCGCGGCCGGCGAGCAGGGCATTCTCGGCGTGATGATGGAAAGCTTCCTTGTGGCCGGGCATCAGAAGCCGGCGCCGCTCGACCAGCTCGTGTACGGCCAGTCGGTCACTGACTCGTGCGTGCCGTGGGATCGCACCGAGCAGCTTCTGCACACGCTCGCCGACGCGGTCGCCACGCGCCGCGCCGCCTGATCATTGGCCTATCCGGCGAATCGAAGCGCGGTTTGCCGGTCGAGAGGCTGAACATTGCTTATGCCGCGATCGGTTTGACGATCGAGAGGCTGCCATCGGGCGTCAATGGACGATAATCTCCTCCAAATACCCCCGATGTCCTTGGTTTTGGCGTTGAAATTCCCGATGGCAGCCTCTCGATCGTCAAACCGACCTCGGCAAACGCCGAAATCAGCCTCTCGATCGTCAAACTCGTAGATACATGGCCCGGGCAATGACGGTGACGCCATGTTTGTTCCCGTGATTCCTTATCCTTGGTGAAGATCAAGGAATTACAAGGAGCATCATGCAGCAGCAGAACAACATGGGGGATGCCGCGCATCACGCCGGCCCGCAGCCGCTGAACACCCCCGAGGAACTGCGCGCCATCCGTCAGGCGATGGACGAGGGCAAGAACCCGCTCGTCGCCACCGACGTGCCGCGCTGGGAGGATCAGGTCGGCGTCAGCCGCATCGTCAACCGTCGCATCCTCGAACTCGAACCGTTGCCCACGCCCGCGCAGGTGCTGGCCGAACTGCCGCTCGACAAGGCCGCGCAGGAGATCGTCGCCTACTCGCGCGACGAAATCCGCGCATGCCTCTACGGTCAGGACGACCGTCTGCTCGTGATCGTCGGCCCATGCTCCGTGCACGATCCGGCCGCCGCGCTCGACTACGCGAACCGGCTTGCGCGTGTGATGAAGGAGGTCGAGGGCGAACTGCTCATCGTCATGCGCGTGTACTTCGAGAAGCCTCGCACCACGGTCGGTTGGAAGGGCCTGATCAACGACCCGGACATCGACGGCACGCACAATATCCGCAAGGGTCTGCTGCTCGCCCGCAAGACGCTGCTCGGCGTGCTGAGGGAGGGGTTGGCCGCCGCGACCGAATTCCTCGAGCCGACCAGCCCGCAGTTCATCGCCGACGCGGTGAGCTGGGGCGCGATCGGCGCGCGCAACACCGAGTCGCAGGTGCACCGCCAGCTGGCGTCCGGCATGTCCATGCCGATCGGCTTCAAGAACGCGACCGACGGCTCGGTCAAGGCCGCGGTGAACGGCTGCTTCGCGTCCGCGCAGCAGCACACGTTCTTCGGCATCGACCACATGGGTCGCGCGTGCGCGGTGGAGACACTCGGCAACCCGGACTGCCACGTCGTGTTGCGCGGCTCGATTCACGGTCCGAACTACGACGCGGCATCCGTCGCCCGTGCGATGGACGACATCCGCGCGATGATGCCGGCCGATTCGGCCGCCGCGCACGGGCTGATCATCGACTGCTCGCACGGCAACTCCGGCAAGGACGAGCACCGTCAAGCCGAGGTCGTGCGCGACATCGCGCGGCGCATCGCCGACGGCGAGACCGGCATCACCGGCGTGATGATGGAAAGCTTCATCGAAGGCGGCAACCAGCCCGCCGCGCCGCTCGACCAGCTCGTCTACGGCAAGTCGATCACCGACAAATGCATCAGCTGGGAGGAGACGGAACGTCTGCTGCACGAGCTGGCCGACGCCGTTTCCACCCGTCGCTGGAAGTGACGTGCTCGTCATATGTCATTTCGAGCGAGCCGAAGGCGAGTCGAGAAATCTTTCATGCCCGATGTGTTGCATAAGATTTCTCCGCTCGCTGGCGCTCGGTCGAAATGACATTATTGGACTCGGACCGTTGGATATGGATTGAAAGGACCCATCATGACCACCATCGCCATCATCGGCGCGCTCACCGAGGAAGTCGCGCACATCGCCGGCGCGCTCAGCAACGTCGAACACGATGTCGCCGCCAGTCTCGACGTGTCGCGCGGCACCATCGACACCAACGACGGCAAGCGGATCACCGTCGCCGCAACCGTCGGCGGCATGGGCCTTGTCAACGCGGCCGCCACCACGCAGCGGCTCATCGACGCGTACCGGCCGGACGCCATCATCTTCTCCGGCATCGCCGGCAACCTCAACACCCACCTGCACATCAACGACGTGGTGCTCGGCGGCACGCTGCGCTACCTCGACACCGACATGCGCCTGGTCGGCCAGTGGACGCCCGGCACGGAAAGCGCGCCGGTCGAGGAATTCCACTCCGACGACCGTCTGCTCGCGCTCGCCGACGCGGCGCTGAAGGACATGGGCATCACGCACATCACCGGCATCATCGCGTCCGGCAACTATTTCGTCGACGACCCGAAGAAGGTCGAGCAGGTCATCCACGACACCGGCGCCGACGCGGTCGAGATGGAAGGCGCGGCCGTGGCTCACGTGGCCGCCCGCAACGGCGTGCCCGCGCTCGTGATCCGCGCTTTGAGCGACAATGCCGACACCGATTATGAGGTGTTCAAGGAGTTCGACATCTCCGAATACGCGAACACCGCCGCCGCGCTCGCCGTCAATATTCTCAAGCGCCTGTGATCGGCGCAACATGAACAGCCGTTGAACTTACGTAGTCGCGCGTGCAAACTACGCATGTCACCCACTACGCTGGAAGCCGTACACTCGTTTCGCGCGGAAAGGTTGTTCCATGACGTGGTGGCAGATCCTGCTCATCGTGCTGCTGGCGATGGCCGCGGCCGCGACCGTCGCCGCCGTGCTCGCCTATGAGGCCGGCCGCCGGCGAGGCGACGCGCGGGTCGCGGACCTGTTGCGCGACCCCGCCCGTCAGTCCCTGTTCGGCGAGGACATGCCGGTGCGCGACGCCGAGCGCGGCCTGATCGAGGTTGCCCCCGAGTCGGTCATCATCTGCGACGCGAAGTGCAACGTGCGCTACTTCAGTCCCGGCGCGAAGCAGTTCGCGCTCGTCGACCACGGTCGTCTCGACTCCGACGAGATCAAGGATTTCCTCTCCCTGACCATCGAGGACGGCCGCGCGCGCGAACGTGAGGTGGCGATTCCCGCCGACCGCGAGCACCGCGCCGCAGCCCCGTCGGATGGCCGCGGCGTGCGGCCCGGGCAGGAAGTCCCCTCGGACCTGCTCTATCTGCGCGTGCGGGCCGGTCGCATTGTGGACGGTCTGTACGCGGTGTTTCTCACCGACATGAGCGAGCAACGTCGTTTTGAGGCGATGCGCCGCGATTTCGTCACCAACGTCTCGCATGAGCTGAAGACCCCGGTGGGCGCGATCTCGCTGCTGGCCGAGACGATCACCGACGCGGCCGACGATCCGGATGCGGTGCGCTACTTCTCCGGCCGCGTGGCGAAGGAATCGAACCGGCTGACCGAACTTGTGCGCCGGCTGATCGACCTGCAGAAGGCGCAGTCGATGGAGGGCGTGGTCGAGATGAAACCGGTGTCGGTGATGACGGTCGTGCGCGACGCGATCGGCGAGAACCAGCCGCAGGCCGATGCCAAGCACATCGACATCCGGCTGACCGACAACGGCACGTCGGTGCCGCTCGTCGTGTCCGGCGATGCGGATGCCGGCGACGAGGTGACCGTGATGGCCGACGATGAGTCGCTCAAAACCGCCGTCAAGAACCTCGTCGAGAACGCGATTCACTATTCGCCGGCCCATACGGTTGTCGCGGTGGGCGTCGCGCAAAAACGCGACAAGGTCACGATTCGCGTGGTCGATCAGGGCATCGGCATCCCTGCCGAGTCGCTGGGCCGCGTGTTCGAGCGGTTCTATCGCGTCGACCCGGCGCGTTCGCGCGAGACCGGCGGTTCCGGGCTGGGATTGGCGATCACCAAGCATTGCGTGCAGGAATGCGGTGGCACGATCTCCGTATGGTCGCGCGAAGGCGAGGGGTCGACGTTCACGATCGAACTGCCGGCCGCGGACGATGCTGCGGCAGACGACGATCGCAAGGATGCGAAACCCGCCGCATGACTACGTTGATATAGTCGGCGCAATCGGTTACGTAGTTTAGGAAGTTCGTCATATTCGGTTCACCGAGCGGCTACGATAAACCTCAGCAGTGAGATCGTCGCCTGTTCGGGACGAGATGAGACGAAATCAATAGAGGAACAGGAACAAGAACAGATGACCCGCATTCTGATCGTCGAGGACGAGGAATCGTATCGAGAACCGTTGGTGTACCAGCTCACGCGCGAAGGCTACGACGTGTCCGCGGCCGCGACCGGCGAGGAGGGGCTGGAACTGTTCACGCAGGGCGGATTCGATCTGATCCTGCTTGATCTGATGCTGCCGGGGCTGGACGGCACCGCGCTGTGCCGTCGCATCCGCGAGCAGAGCCGCGTGCCGATCATCATGCTCACCGCCAAGAGCGCGGAAATCGACAAGGTCGTGGGCCTCGAGATCGGTGCGGATGATTACGTGACCAAGCCGTACTCGTTCCGCGAGCTGCTCGCCCGCATCCGCGCGGTGCTGCGACGCAACCAGATGGTCGCCGAGGTCGCAGGCAGCGCGGACGGCGACATGCCGCTGACCTGCGGCGACATCGTGATGCACATCGGCCAGCACCAGGTGAGCGTGCGCGGTGAGAACGTGTTCTTCCCGCTCAAGGAATTCGAACTGCTCGAATACCTGATGCAGAACAAGGGCCGCGTGATGACGCGTCATCAACTGATCGACCGGATCTGGGGATCGGATTACGTGGGGGACACCAAGACGCTCGACGTGCATGTCAAGCGCGTGCGTGCCAAGATCGAGGTCGATCCGGCGCATCCGAAGTACCTGACGACCGTGCGCGGACTGGGATACAAGATCGACGCTCCAACGGAGTGACGAGCGAAGCTCGTCACGCAGTGCTTAGCGCGTGCGCTGGTGCGCACGGCTATGAACAGTCCACCGGACTGTTCATCCACGGAGATGCCGAGCGAAGCTCGTCACGCAGTGTTCAGCGCGTGCGCTGGTGATTGTGATAGCGGCAGGATGACGGAATCGGCCTATGGCCGATGCGGTGTTTGTGGCGGCGGTGCCGCGAGTACCCCACCCGTCAGCTTCGCTGACACCCTCCCCTGAAAGGGGAGGGAGGTGTTGATGTGGCGGCTGTCGGCTCATACTTCGCGCGCAAACGTAAGATCTTTCCCTCCCCTCTCAGGGGAGGGTGCCCGACCGGGCGGGTGGGGTACTGGCGGCGCATCAGCGCCGCCAACAGTACGGCATCGCGCGAAACGCGATTCCAGCTTCTGGCGCCAGCGCGTGCGCTGGTGCGCACGGCTATGAACAGTCCGCTGGACTGTTCATCCACGGAGCGAGTGGCGGAGGCCGCGCCCGGCTATGTCAAAAACGACGTAGCCGGGGCGTAGTCGTATTGATTGGCAACTGTTCATCTTACGTTCACCGATTTTGGACGGTGACCCCCAAAATCTCTCATAGTCTTGAATTGTCAAAAAGATTGATTGACAGAATAGAGAGAAATAGACATGCGTAAGAATGTGCTTTTCCGCTCCATCGCGGCCATTTCGGGCATCGCGATGCTGGCTTCCCTCGCGGCCTGCGGTGACAACACCACCGCCTCCACCAACAACGGCTCTTCCAACAACTCTTCCTCCGACACCACCTCCAAGTCCGAGCCGATCTCGGGCAACTTCAACGGCGCCGGCGCCTCTTCGCAGCAGGCCGCCGTCGAGGCGTGGGTCGCCGGCTTCCAGGGCACGAACCCGGACGCCAAGATCGCGTACGATCCGTCCGGCTCCGGCGCCGGCGTCAAGACCTTCCTGACCGGTGCCACCGCATGGGCCGGCTCCGACAAGGCCCTCGCCGATGACGAAGTGGACCAGTCCTCCTCCGTGTGCGCCTCCGGCACCGCGTTCGACATCCCGGTCTATATCTCCCCGATCGCCGTGATCTTCAACCTCAAGGGCATCTCCGACGCGGGCAAGCACATCAACATGGATGCCGCCACCATCGCCAAGATCTTCGACGGCAAGATCACCAAGTGGAACGATCCGGCCATCGCCGACCAGAACAAGGACCTCGACCTGCCGGACACCGCGATCACCGTCGTGCACCGCTCCGACAAGTCCGGCACCACGCAGAACTTCGTGAGCTACTTCAAGGATCAGGCCGCTGACGCATGGTCCTACGACCTGTCCGAGAACTGGCCGAACGAGGTTGGTCAGGGTGCCAAGGGCACCTCGGGCGTCGTGAACACCGTCAAGCAGGCCGACGGCACCATCGGCTATGCTGACTTCTCCGCGGTTGGCGACCTCGGCACCGTGGCCGTCAAGGTCGGCGACAAGTACAGCGAGATCTCCGCTGACGGCGCGACCAAGGTCATCGACGATTCCCAGCTCGACTCCTCCGTCAAGGGCGACAACCGCGTGGTCGTCAAGATCAACCACGCCACCACCACCGAGGGCGCCTACCCGATCGTGCTGGTCTCCTACATGATCGCCTGCCCGGAGTACAAGGACACCAAGACCGCTGAGTTCACCAAGGCTTGGCTGACCTACGTCACCAGCTCCGACGGCCAGAAGGCCGCTTCCCAGGCCGCCGGCTCCGCTCCGCTGCCGGACTCCATCGCCCAGAAGGACGCCGCCTCCATCGAGGCCATCAAGACCAAGTGAACCGGTCATCCGGACGCTGACTGAAGTGAAATCCTGTAGGCCGCAGTCGCATCACGCGGCTGCGGCCTACAGGCGGTCAGGCTCCGAATGCGATTCACTCGCATATCGCCCAAATAATAAGGAGAACCTGTGAGTTCGCAAGACAAAGCAGCGGTCACGATGCCTGCTGCGAGCGGCAAGACCGCCGATAAGGTGTTCCGCGTCATCGCGTACGCCTGCGGCATCTTGATCCTCGTGGTGCTCGCCGCCGTGTTCCTCTTCCTGCTCTTCCGCGCGTGGCCGCTGATCGGCGGCAATCAGGCCGACAACAGCAAGACCATCGCCGACTTCACCGGCGGCAAGGCCAACGGCTTCTGGCAGTACGTCGGCCCGCTGCTCTTCGGCACGGTGCTCGTCTCGGCGCTCGCGCTGCTGCTGTCGTTCCCGGTGTCGATCGGCATCGCACTGTTCATCTCGCACTACGCGCCGAAGAAGCTCGCCACTGCCTTAAGCTACGTGGTCGACCTGCTCGCCGCCATCCCGTCCGTTATCTACGGTCTGTGGGGCGGTCTGATCCTCGTGCCGGCCATCTACCCGTTCTGGAACTGGGTGGCCACCTACCTTGGCTGGATTCCGCTGTTCGCTGGCCCGGCCGCGAACCCGTCGCGTACCGTCGCGACCGTGGCCGTGGTGCTCGCCGTCATGATCCTGCCGATCATCACCTCCCTGTCGCGCGACATCTTCCTGCAGACCCCGCGCCTGCAGCAGGAGGCCGCCCTCGCGCTCGGCGCGACCAAGTGGGAAATGGTCAAGCTGGCCGTGCTCCCGTTCGGCAAGTCCGGCGTCGTATCCGCCTCCATGCTGGGCCTCGGCCGTGCACTCGGCGAGACGATGGCCGTGTTGATGATCCTGTCCCCGGGCCTCAACTACTCGTTCAAGCTGCTGCAGGCCTCGCAGAACCAGACGATCGCCGCGAACATCGCCGCGCAGTACCCTGAGGCCAACGACCTCGGCGTGTCGGTGCTGATCGGCACCGGTCTGGTGCTGTTCCTCATCACGTTCGTGGTGAACTACGTCGCCCGCAAGATCACTGAAAAGAAGGTGGGATGATGGCTGACCTGACCCAGGACCCCAAGGCGTCGCTCGAAGGCGCGCCCGTCATCGACTTCGACAAGTTCAAGCCGTCCCGTTCGTTCGTCGCGTCCCGCAAGCGCAAGGATCTCATCATGCGCGTGCTCATCTCGCTCGCGTTCGTGATCGCGCTCATCCCGCTGGTCTCCGTGCTGTGGACGACGCTTGTCAACGGTCTCAAGCGACTGAACCTCAACTTCCTGAGCTTCAACATGACCGGCGTGGTCGGTGGCAACCCGACCCCGTCCGGCGGCTACGGCGGCGTGTTCCACGCGATCATCGGCACGCTCGAGATCACGTTCGGCGCCATGGTCATCTCCATCCCGATCGGTCTGCTGTGCGCCGTCTACCTCGTCGAATACGCGCACGGCGGCAAGCTCGCGCAGACCATCACGTTGCTCGTCGACGTCATGAGCGGCATCCCGTCCATCGTCGCCGGCCTGTTCGCGTTCTCGATGTTCACCATCCTCATCGGACCGGGTTCGGTCAACGGCTTCGCGGGCTCCGTCTCGCTCTCCCTGCTGATGCTGCCGACCGTCGTCAAGTCCAGCGAGGAAATGCTCAAGATCGTCCCCGGCGACCTGCGCGAGGCCTCGTACGCGCTCGGCGTCACCAAGCAGCGCACGATCACCAAGATCGTGCTGCGCACCGCCCTGCCGGGCATCGTCTCCGGCTGCATCCTCGCCATCGCGCGAGTGATCGGCGAAACCGCGCCGCTGCTCATGACCGCCGGCTACATCGCGTCCACGAACTTCAACCTGTTCGACGGCAAGATGACCACGCTCCCGGTGTACGTCTTCCAGGAGTACTCCAAGCTCAACGCGAACTGCCCGGCCAACGCGACCGCCGCCTGCGTCACCACGATTCCTATGGAGCGTTCGTGGGCCGCCGCACTCGTGCTGATCCTGATCGTCCTCATCCTCAACGGCATCGGCCGACTCGTGGCGAAGGTCTTCGCCGTCAAGTCCGAACGCTGACGCCGCCCGCGATGCAAGAACTTCGGTAAATATCAAATAAGGAATTCACATGGGACAACGCATTGATGTCAACCATCTGAACATCTACTACGGCAACTTCCTCGCCGTGGAAGACGTGAACATCAACATCGAACCGAACAAGGTGACCGCGTTCATCGGACCGTCCGGCTGCGGCAAGTCGACCGTGCTGCGCACCCTCGACCGCATGCACGAGATCATCCCCGGCGCCCACGTCAAGGGCGAGGTGCTGCTCGAAGGCAAGAACCTGTACGACAAGGACGTGGACCCGGTGTCCGTGCGTCGCGACGTCGGCATGGTGTTCCAGCGCCCGAACCCGTTCCCGACGATGTCGATTCGCGAGAACGTGCTCGCCGGCGTGCGCCTGAACAACCGCAAGATCTCGAAGTCCGACGCGGACGATCTGGTCGAGTGGGCGCTGCGCGGCGCCAACCTCTGGAACGAGGTCAAGGACCGTCTTGACAACCCGGGCATCGGTCTGTCCGGTGGCCAGCAGCAGCGTCTGTGCATCGCGCGCGCGGTTGCCGTGCACCCGCAGGTGCTGCTCATGGACGAGCCGTGCTCGGCTCTGGACCCGATCTCGACCCTCGCGGTCGAGGACCTGATCCAGGAGCTCAAGGGCGACTACACGATCGTGATCGTGACCCACAACATGCAGCAGGCCGCGCGTATCGCTGATTACACCGCGTTCTTCAACCTGAAGGCGGTCGGTCAGCCGGGTCACCTCGAGTACTTCGCGGACACCACCACGATGTTCAACAACCCGCAGAACGAAGAGGCCGAGCGCTACGTCTCCGGCCGCTTTGGCTGATCGCGCGACGGGCTGTGCCGTCTGCGCATCTTCTCGGAAAGCCTCGCCACGTGCGGGGCTTTTCGCGTTGTTGGGGGTATTCTTGTGTCACACTTGGCGCAACACCGCTGTTTCAGGCCAAGTGTGCCGTGATATCTTGTCACACAAACTCACGTTCGTGCGTCACTGGCAAAGTGTGACAGACAAATTGTCATACTTCTCTACAAATCAGCGAGATAAACAAAGCGTGACAATCAGTGTGCTCATCAAATCCCGGAATATCAAGGATCTGCGATAGGTGCGGTCATTGCTGCTGACAGTTGAGCTGTCACACAATGTGTACCGCTGTCATTTGTCCGCAAGTGTGTGAAGTGGCCTGATTTTTGTTCCGTCTCTGCTATGAGACGGCTTGTGCCATCTGCTTTTGATAATACTCGTTCTCGACCTGTTCCGGTGTCCTGTAGCCCAGGGAGGCGTGCAGACGCTTCGTG
>NZ_JBKEWJ010000024.1:0-46598 GCF_056357555.1 Bifidobacterium sp. LH_230 | reverse complement strand
GAAGCCTGAGCGCCCTCGCCTGGAACTCCTTCGTATAACGAGTCTTTCCGGTCATGTTCCTAGTCTCCCATCAATGAGATAAAACACGGAACAAAAACCAGGTCACATCACTTGGAATCACTACAATTCCAAGGCCCTCAGTGCTATGCGACTATGCGGCAATCACTTCTTGCTCACATTAAATTTGAACTCGACGCCATCACCGGACTGCGTCGCATTTTTGCCTGGAATGGTCGCACGGCATCGCGATTGTCCCGCACTGTGGCAGCATGATGAGACTGCGAATCACTGATGGTCGAGTCCGGATGTTAAATTAAATATCAACAGCAGCCTTCCACGCCTCCTTACAGTGCGCAACCCGGGAGGCTCTTTTCATTTCCGGAGGTGTCGGTGAAGCCCGCGAAGAACTTGGATGAGATGATCGAGCTCATGGAGTCACGAGGCTTGAGCGTGCCGGATCACGACGAGATGTGCCGGATTCTGTTTGATTCCAACTACTATCGGCTGTCCGGTTATTTCCGCGCGTTTCAGATTGATCCGGCGCACGGGGACAACGACTTCAAACCGAACGTCACTGTTTCGGAATTCCTCGAACCGTATCGGCTGGACGGTGAACTACGTTCCATGATTCTGCGGGGCACGGCTCTTATCGAGTTGACGGTACGGTCTCGTTTCGCGTATCTCATCACCCGGAATGGCGGCGCATACTCGTACGCGGACATTGACTCGTACGAGCCGATCACCAACCGCAAAGGCGTCGAGCTTCGCACTTCGCTGGTTGCGAACATCCGCAAATGGATGGACATGTCGAACGAGATATGCATCCGACACTATCGGAAGGCGGGCGAACCGGTGCCGATATGGGCGGCGGTGGAGACCATGCCGTTCGATACCGTGTCACGCATGCTCAGCCTGCATAAGGACACGGAGGCGCTCAAGGAGCTGTACCGGTCGCTTGGCATACGCACCAACCTGCGCACCGCATCCGAGATTATCCACGCGATGGTCTACCTGCGCAACCTGTGCTCGCATCACAGCAGGCTATGGCACCGCGAAATGATCATCGTGCCGCCGGTCACCAGAGACATGCGCCGCCGATACCCGAACTTCGGCTACGAGCAACGATCAGTCGCACAGGCGTTAATCGCGTTATTCTACTTTGCGGATGAGATCAACGGCGACGATTCGTGTTCCAATGAGCTCATTAACTTTCTTTCTGAACATCATCACTACGACGACGGCATACATCATCCATTGCATTGGGAATAAGCAAGATCGGTGTTTGAGAGCGCAACACGTTTACTTTGCTAGGCCAAGCAATCAGCACTATTCGTCATGGATTGCGTAGGTGCTGTCCACTGATATGTCCATGTTGATATGCTTTAGCCAGTACGCGAAGACGCTTGGTACCTGTGACGGGATGAAAGACTCATCCGGCTCAGCCAATATCGGTACACGAGTCAGCAGAAGCAAAATGAAAGATCACGCCGAACGATTCCGGTTCGGATGCAAGTGCAACGAGGAGGATGCATGAGATTGTTTTCCTGGCTGTTCGGAGGCCGCAAAGGACGCCATGCATCACAATCTCAAGATGAAGTACGGCAAGTGGTGCTTCTACCTCTATCGGACCATCCGGATAATCCAGTAAGCAGACCCGTATCGGCACCAAACGCATTGGTGGAATTCCGCACGGCCGCAATAGCGGCCGACGCGGTTGTATTGGATACGGAAACAATCAGCTCAGAGATTGGCCCACAGGTGGTGGAGATTGGAGCGATTCTTCTCCGCAACGGTTTTCCCATTCACGAGTATGAGCAGCTGATCACGCCGGTCGGAGACTTACCTGTATCAGCGAAACTGTTTTCCAAAATCACGGAAGCTGACATCGCTGGACAGCCCGAGGCCGCGCAGGTCATACCAGTATTCATTGAATCGGTGATGTCCCTTACAATCATCGGACACAATATCTCATATGACATCGCCGCAATAAACCGGGAAGCGGATCGAATGGACTGTCCGCATCTTGTCAACAATGTCATCGATACACAGCGCCTTGGCAGCGACATGTTCCCAAATGCTCCTTCGATGAGTCTTCTTGAGCTCTCAAAACTGTTGGGGGTCGCCGATGAAGAAGCACATCGCGCGCTTCAGGACGCCAGACAGACACTTGCGTGCTGGCATCGATTGAGGACCATGGACAGGCCAAGGTTTTTGTCCACGGAGGAACAACGGAAATCCGCGCAACGTGCCATCGCAGAGAGACGCCGTAAAGACAAGATATTCGCCAAAAGCGCCTATCTTGAAGGTCTTAGTACCACGCCAATCAACGTCCAGCCAGAAGGTCGCATCATCGAAAGCATGGACTGCGGTGTAGAAATTTCCGGCGATGAACATCATCAAGACATCCTGCGCAGTTACGGATACGACGCATGGCTGTGGGTATACGTGACCGAAGACAGAATTCGTTCTGGCAAATATCTCGGCTATCCGACATATTGGGTCTACCTTGATGGCGAGGAGATTGGTCACATCAGCAAATACCAGATGGAGCGCCATTGTGGACAGGTTCCCGCCGATGGTGCCGTCATGCTGGCTCACATCCCTGATCGCGCTAAGGACCGAGACAAAAACCAATGGCAGCTTCGTCTGCAAATGCCAGACGAACATGCGCCGGTCGATTTATCTTCGCAGGTTGTTCTACCTTCGAAGCCGGAACCTGAGATTAAACCGATTCGGAGTTCGCAGACTCCGAAGGAGAGCCTGCGCCGTCCTGAAACTCGCGGCGGGTTCGTCAACGCCAAACCTCACAAAAAAGTACTATCGCCAACCGAACGGGTAGTGAATATTGCGCCAGCACAGGGAACAGACATCCTGCTGTCCGACCTCGATGACAACACACGCATGTGGGTCACGGTGAGACCGACATCACAATACTTGGCGGTACGATTCACCGGAACTCTTATCGGGACTGTCCCGCTTCCCGACAACCTTGATCCTTTCGGGAACGAGGCGAAAGTGACCGCAGCGACTATCCGAAGAATCAGCGGAGAAACTCATGTAGAAATTGAGCTCCCGAAAGACTGACTAGTTCTCGCTGACTATCCGCACCTTCCCGCAGACACCCAGACACACGACAAAACGCCCCAAGCACAAGCCCACACAACAACTGAACGCAAATATAAGCCGAGGCCTTTGGAATTACTAAGGTTCCGAAGGCCTCGGCACTATGCGACAATCACTTCTTAGACGTTGGCGAGAACTTGAACTCGACGATGTCGCCGTCCTGCATGACGTAGTCGCGGCCTTCCTGGCGGAGCTTGCCTTCCTCCTTAATCTTGACCATCGAGCCGTCGGCGGCGACGAAGTCGTCGTAGGAGACGATGTCGGCCTTGATGAAGCCCTTTTCGAAGTCGGTGTGGATCACACCGGCGGCCTGCGGGGCGGTCCAGCCCTTGTGGATCTGCCAGGCGCGCACCTCCTTCTCGCCGGCGGTCAGGAAGGTCTGCAGGCCGAGGATGTCGAAACCGACGCGGGCCAGCTGGTCGAGGCCCGACTCGGTAAGGCCTGCATCGGCGAGCATCTCGCGCGCGTCGTCCTCGTCGAGGTCCGTCAGGTCGGCCTCGAACTGGGCGTTGAGGAACACGGCCGGAGCGGGAGCCACGGACGCTGCGAGCTTCGTCTTGAGCTCGTCGTTGGCGAGTTCGTCGTCGTCCACGTTGAACACGTAGATGAACGGCTTCGCGGTCATCAGGTGCAGGTCGTAGATGTCGGACTTGTCGATCTTGCCAGCGGCGGCCGCATGGTCGATGGTCTCGCCGTCCTCGAGGATGGCCTTCGCCTTCTTGACCGCGTCGAGGTACGCCGGCTCGATCTTCTTGCCGCGCAGGTCCTTCTCGAGCTTCGGCAACGCGTTCTCGATGGTCTGCATGTCGGCGAGGATCAGCTCGGTATTGATCGTGTCGATGTCGTCGGCCGGGTCGACCTTGCCGTTGACGTGGACGATGTCGTCGTCCTTGAACGCGCGCACGACCTCGCAGATCGCGTCCGCCTCGCGGATGTTGGCGAGGAACTTGTTGCCCAGGCCTTCGCCTTCGGACGCGCCCTTGACGATGCCGGCGATGTCGACGAACGTGACGGTGGCGGGCACGACCTTCTCGGTGTGCACGAGCTTGGCGAGCACGGGCAGGCGCTTGTCGGGCAGCGGCACGATGCCAGTGTTCGGCTCGATGGTGGCGAACGGATAGTTTTCCGCGAGGACATTGTTGCGCGTCAGCGCGTTGAACATGGTGGACTTGCCGACGTTCGGCAGACCGACGATTCCGATAGTAAGAGACATGAGTCCCAGTATTGGCGGCAAGGTGGACGTTGCCGGGCAGACCCGTGATGCGGTATGTCGTCGTCCACTGATCGGAGGGGCAACGGACGGCAACATATCGGCATAGGACCACGGAAAGCATCCACCTCGCCCGCACGTGCGTACGATCAGGCCATCGGCACCGTCAGCCGCACCGAATCGAGATCTACCTCGAAATCGGACAGCGGCACGGCCGCAAGCCGTTTCGAGTTGTTGTAGACCGCGAGCGCAATCCGATGCCCGGCGCGCACGGTCCAGTCGGTGGCGAGCAGGTCGAACGCGACGTCCATCCATTCGCCGGTCGCCGTGGGCGCGAACGTGTCGAACGAGTCCTTGTGGGCGGTGGCGATCCAGCCGCGCGTCACCATGTTCTGTATCTCATGCGATTTGCGCGGCACGCACACCGGGTAGACGGCCTTGTCGTCGTCGGACGAGCCGCCGACCGCGGGCCGTTTCTCCTTCAATTCGACGAGCGCGTGGATGTCTTCGCTCACCTGCACGTAGTTGCCTTCGCCGTATTCGATGAGCGAGACGCACAGGTTCGTGTCGGGTGCGGATGCCTTGACGCGCAGGCTGATGTGCGGCGTGCCGGAGATGTGCCGGTCGGCGGCGAGCGGTTCGCTCACGTACAGCAGCCGTTCGTCGCTCGCGTGACCGGATTCGCTGAACGGGATGAGTTCGCGGATGCGCGCGCCCTTGATCGTGGCGACATGATCGCCCTGATCGGATTCGTCATCATCCGCCGCAAACTCGCGCAGCTCGCCCAGTCGCGCGTCCGCTCCCCCGCGCACGCCGAACGTGCGCGCCGTTGTTCCCGGCACCGGCCAGCTCGCGTATTCATGCCAGTTGCCGTCCGGGTCTTCGATCGCAGCCTCCGGCTCGTCCATGATGCCGTTATCGATGTTCTTGAGCCAGTAGTCGAACCACCGTTCCAAGGTCGCGAGCCACATGTCGTGCCTCACGTCGAACGGGTCGTCGTGCGCGTACTGGTGCAGCCAGATCTTGCGCGGCACGCCGCACTCCCCCAGCGCCTTCCAGTATGTATCGACCTGGTTCATCATCACGTTGAGGTCGTTGACGCCGTGCACGAGGAACACGCTGGCCTTGAACCGGTCGACGTGCGCGCGGTAGTTGCGTTCGGCCCAGAACTCGTTGTAGCTGCGATGCTCCTTGTCGGCGCCGTCGTGCAGCCGCTGCCAGCCGCCCTTGGTGTTGAACCGCTGGAGTTTGCCGTCGGCGGTGGACTGCAGGGTGACGGCGAAGTTGTCGGGTTCGAACCAGCCGCCGTCGGCGTCGTCGCCGTTGAGCAGCGCGCCGTGCGGATGGTACCAGTCGTATTGGCTGGAGATCGCGGAGATCGGCACGATGGTCTTGAGGCCTTCGATGCCGGTGGCGGCCATGCCGTTGGGTACGGAGCCGTCGTAGGATTTGCCGATCGCGCCGACGAGTCCGGATGCCCAGTAGGCGGTCATCTCGTTGTCGGGCTCACGCCGGTCGCGGGTCATGTAGCCGGTTGCGCGGCCGTTGAGCCAGTCGACGACCGCGTTGGCGGAGGCGATGTCCTTCGGCCCGCCGATGTCGCAGAATCCTTCGGACAGCGCGGTGCCGGATGTGGCGAGCATGATGACCGCGTAGCCGCGCGGCACGAAGTAGTTGTCGTAGAAGAACGGGAACTGTTTGAGCGGACTGTTCCACTTGTCTTCCGGGTGCATGTACTCGAATTTCTCGCCGTGGCGGTCGTACAGCTCGTAGTACGGGCTGGGGTCCATGATGACGGGGATCTTTTCGGTGCTGTCGAGTTCGCGCGGGCGGATGATGTCGGCGCGCACCAGGTCGTTGCGGCCGTCCGCGTCGCCGTCGAACGGCAGTTCGATGTACACGAATTCGCGGATCGCGTTCTCGTATGAATACCGGGCTTCGCTCATGCCGGCCGTCTCCTTGTGTCTGTCTGATGTTCTGTCTGATATGACGTTGCGCACGGCGGACAGTCACCGCATCGTCCGCCGTGCGCAACGCTACCCGCGGCCGTACCCAGCACGGGCCGACGCCTACGACGATAGCGATTGCGGTTATATGCATACTGCGCACAAGTTACGTGCGAACCGCACTTAGTGCCTTGTCGGACTTAATGTGATGGGTCTGACGCTCCCTCAGTCGGCTTTGCCGACAGCTCCCTCAGCCGAGGGAGCCAAGAAAACACCCTGCAAGGCACCAGGTCATGCGCAGGCGGCCTCCTGCGTAAGGAAACTGTCGAGGTACTGTTCCGGTCCGTGGGATGCGAGCCACGCCTCGACCTCGTCGGGCGTGCGGGCGAAGTCGCTGATGAGCTTGGTCCGCCCATCCGTATCGACCATGAGGTCGTCTTCGATGCGCACGCCGATGCCACGATAGCGTTCGGGCACGAGTTCGTCGGCCGCATCGAAGTAGAGGCCGGGTTCGAGCGTGAACACCATGCCGGGTTCCAGCGGCGCATCCGGATAGTATTCGTTGCACGACCGGTAGGCGTCATGCACGTCGATACCCATGTGATGCCCAGTGCCATGGTAGAGCCAGCGGTAATGCTGGTGGCCGTCGGGCCGCAATGCCTCTTCGACGCTGACCGGCAGGATGCCGAGCCGATGCAGCGAACGTGCGACCGAGGCGAGCGCCGCGTCGAGCATGTCATGGTAGACGGCTCCGGGCTTGTTGGCCGCGTCGATGGCCGCATTGGACGCGTCGAGCACGGCCTGGTAGATCTCGCGTTGCGGTTCGGTGAATCTTCCGTTGATTGGGAAGGTTCGGGTGATGTCAGCCGTATACAGCGAATCGAGTTCGATGCCGGCATCGAGCAGGAACAGTTCTCCGTCCTTGAGCGCGTGATCGTTGGCATGATAGTCGAGGATGGTGGCGCGCGGGCCGGATGCGGCGTTGGTGCCGAAGGCGATGCCGTTGCCTTCGTAGCGGCACGAGTGGGTGAACGTGGCTTCCAGCAGACGTTCGCCGCGCTTGACCTGCCGCGCGATGGGCAGAATGTCGGCCACGCGTTCGAAGCCGCGTTTGGTCGCCTCCACCGCCTTGACGATTTCGGCCACTTCGCGCGGCGTTTTGATGATGCGGCATTCGTCGGACCGTTCCTCGAGCACCGCGTCCGCGCCTCGGTTCGCCGCCGCGTCGCCCAGTCCGGTTTCCTCGCGGATGCGGTCGACGGTCGCATCGATAGCCGGATCGTAGCCGCGCAGCACGCGGATGTGGATGCCGTCCGGGCCGGCTCCGGCGCGCAGCGCGTCCTCGAATCCGGTCATGTCGCGGATGTCGAGTCCGGTCATGATGTGGAAGTCCTCGGGCAGCGGGCGAGGTCCGATCCAGAATTCGCCGTGTTTGGAATCGGAGAAGAACCGCGGGTTCGTGCGGTCGATGGTTGGTTCCAGATAGATCGTCGCCCGGTAGCCGACCGTGCCGTTCTCGTCGACGGTCGGGTCGAAGACGAGTGCGGCGCCGGCTTCCAGATCGCGTCCGAGTCCGGTCATGTGCGCGAACGCGCTGCCGGTGCGAAACAGGAAGTCGGTGTCCCAGGTGCGGTGCCGTACCGCTCCGGCCGGGATCACGAGCCGTTCGCCGGGCAGCTTGGCGGCGAGTTCGTCGCGGTGTTTCGCCGCGTCGTCGGCGAACGGGCTGCGTTCGGCCGTCCGCTTGTTGGGATTGTCGCCCCAGTGGCTGTAGATGATGTCTTCGAATCCCTTGCCTTGCAGTTTGAGGCCGCCCGCGCGTTTGTTCGGCTCGGGTTCGGTGTCGTTGCCGGCTGCGGTCGCATGCAGTGTGCGCAGCACGTCGCGATCGTATTCACATGGTTCGCTCATCATGTCTCCTTGGCTTCTGTTCAGTAGCTGTTCGAGCGTTGCCTCAACGTCCTGCGGCATCGCCGGACTCGCGCATATACGACGATGCCCGGTCTCGCCGTGGCAGGACGGCGGAACCGAGCATCGTGCGCATTATTCATTCATGGTTGTCGGGCGAAGATCAGCCCTTGGTGATCTCGTAGAAGATCGGGACGCCCTTCCAGTTCGGCTCCACGTTCTTCACGCCCTTGGCGTAGGCGCCGGTGGAGTTCTGGTTGTACAGCGGGATGGCGGGCAGATCCGTCAGCAGGATCTCCTCGGCCGACTGGTAGAGCTTGTTCGCCTCGTCTACGTTCGGGGCCTTCGCGGCCTCGGCGAGCTTGGCGTCGAACGCGGGGTTCTTGTAGTCGCCGTCGTTCGACCCCTTGCCGTCAGCCGCGCTCGAGGCGTACAGGGGCTTCAAGTAGTTCTCGATCGACGGGTAGTCGGGCTGCCAGCCGGTGCGGAACGCGCCCTTGATCTGACGGTTGGTGATCTCGTCGCGGAACTCGGAGAAGGTCGGCACGGTGGCGGTGGTCACGTTAATGCCGAGGTTGTTCTTGAGCTGGTTGACGACCGCCTCGGTGGTGTACTTGGCGCTGCCGTCGGCGTTGTAGGTGAAGGTGAGCGGCCCGTCGAACTTGGAGATCTTGTCGGCCTTGGCCCACAGTTCCTTCGCCTTGGCGACGTTGAGCTTGAGATTGTCGGCGCCCTTGAGGCTGTCGGAGTAGCCGGCGGTCATCGGCGAGGAGAATTCGGTGGACGGGGTGGCGGTGCCGGAGAGCACCTTGTCGGTGATCTGCTTGCGGTCGATGGCCATCGAAATGGCCTGACGGCGCAGACGGCCTTCCTCGTCGGTCTTGAAATGCTCGAGCGTGGAGGGGATCGTGAACGTGGCGGTCACGGAGCCGGCCTTGTTGTAGGACTGGATCTTGGTGTTCTTCTGGAAAGTCTTGATGGCGGTGGTCGGCACGGTCTCCATCACGTCGAGGTTGCCGGACTGGATGTCGGCGTAGGCGGAATCGTTCGACGTGTAGATCTTGAAGTCGAGTCCGGCGTTCTTCGCCTTGAACGCGCCCTGGTAGTCGGCGTTCTTCTCAAGCACGATGTCCTTGTTGTGGTCCCAAGACTTGAACTTGTACGGGCCGTCGCCCACCGGCTTCTCGCCGAACGCCTTCGGGTCCTTGAAGAAGGATTCGGGCAGCGGATAGTAGCCGGAGTAGCCGAGGATGACCGGGAACACCGAGTTGGATTCGTTTAGTTCGACGCTGAAGTGCGTGTCGTCGGTCACGTGCAGACCGCTCAACTGCTCGTCACCCTTGAGGCCATCCTTCTGCAGGTCGTCGTAGCCTTTGATGACGGAGAAGAAGTTGGCATTGAGCTGTGCGTTCTTCGCGTTCGCCGTGTAGCTCCATGCCTTGGTGAAGCTTTCCGAGGTGACCGGGGTGCCGTCCGAGAACTTCCAGCCGGACTTCAACGTGATGTCGAACTTCGTGTTGCCCGCGTTCGGCGTGATCTTGTCCGCGACCTCGTTGACCGGCGTGCCGTCGGCCTTGAAGCCGACCAGGCCGGAGAAGAGCATATCGATCACGTTGCCGCCGCCGGTTTCGTTCGTGTTGCCCGGGATCAGCGGGTTCTGCGGTTCGGTGGACGCGATGGAGATCACGCCGTCCGCGCCGGTCGCCGCCGTGTTGGAGCCGCTGCCGCCGTTGCCGTTGCCGCAGCCGGACAGCAGCAGGCCGACGGACAGGATGCTTGCCGCAAGTGCGATGAATCGTTTGTTCGTGCGCATATGAGTTCCTCCCTCATGATGGACGACACGGTCGGCGCGAAGTCCGCGGATTGCGTTGGACCAGGTCCGTCCGTTTCGTTGTGTATGAGTGAAGACCCGAAAAGTTAACGATACTTTACGAGTCGTCGCACGGTATGTAATTCATCCGCCCGATCATGCCCGACCGTCAGAGACACAGACACTTTCCACCATGCGCACCATCGCATCTCATACACTGGAATATCGGCCTTATACAACGCGAAAGGGGATGCCCGCCGAGGGCATCCCCTTGCAAACCACGCGAACCGATATTCGCGGTTCACATACTGGACATTATCGTGGATAAGACCGTCACTTGGTGATCTCGTAGAACACCGGAACGCCCTTCCAGTTCGGCTCCACGTTCTTCACGCCCTTCGCGTACACGCCGGTCGCGTTGGAGTTGTACAGCGGGATGGCGGGCAGATCGTTGAGCAGGATCTCCTCGGCCTGCTGGTAGAGCTTGTTCGCCGCGTCGACGCTCGACGCCTTGGCGGCCTCGTTGAGCAGGTTGTCAAACGCGGGGTTCTTGTAGTCGCCGTCGTTCGAACCCTTGCCGTCAGCCGCGGACGACGAGAAGATCGGCTTCAAGTAGTTCTCGATCGACGGATAGTCGGCCTGCCAGCCGGTGCGGAACGCGCTCTTCATGGTGCGGTCGGTGATCGCGGCGCGGAACTCCTGGAAGGTCGCCACCGGGTTCGTGGCCGCGTCGATGCCGAGGTTGTTCTTGAGCTGGTTGACGACCGCGTCGTAGATCGGCTTGGTGCCGCCGTCGGTGTTGTAGGCGATGGTGAACGTGCCGGTGAACTTGGAGATCTTGTCGGCCTTGGCCCACAGCTTCTTGGCCTTGGTCGGGTTGTAGGTCAGGTTCTCGTTGCCCTTGAGGCTGTCGGAGTAGCCGGAGGTCATCGGCGAGGAGAATTCCTTGGACGGGGTGGCGGTGCCGGACAGCACCTTCTCGGTGATCTGCTCGCGGTCGATGGCCAACGAGATGGCCTGGCGGCGCAGCACGCCCTCCTCGCCGCTGAAGTGCTCGAGCGACTGCGGGATGGTGAACGTCGCGGTGCCGGAACCGGCCTTGGAGTAGGAGTTGAGCTTGGAGTTCTTCTGGAACGTCTTCAGCGCGGTGGCCGGCACGTTCGAGGAGACGTCGAGGTTGCCGGACTGGATGTCGGCGTACGAGGAGTCGTTCGACGTGTACACCTTGAAGTCGAGGCCGTCGTTCTTCGCCTTGAAGTTGCCCGGGTAGTCGTCGTTCTTCTCGACGACGATGTCGGCGTTGTGCTTCCACGACTTGAACTTGTACGGGCCGTTGCCGACCGGGCTTTCGCCGAACGCCTTCGGGTCCTTGTAGAACGATTCGGGCAGCGGATAGTAGCCGGAGTAGCCGAGGATGACCGGGAACACGGCGTTCGGCTCGTTGAGCTCGACGCTGAAATGCGTGTCGTCGGTCACCTTGAGGCCGCTCAACTGCTCATCGCCCTTCAATCCGTCCTTCTGCAGGTCGTCATAGCCCTTGATGACCGAGAAGAAGCTGGAGTTGAGCTGGCCGTTCTTCGCGTTCGCCGTGTAGCTCCACGCCTTGGTGAACGATTCGGACGTCACCGGCGTGCCGTCGGTGAACTTCCAGCCGGACTTCAACGTGATGTCGAACTTCGTGTTGTCCGCGTTCGGCGTGATCTTGTCGGCCACTTCGTTGACGGAGGTGCCGTCCGGCTTGAAGCCGACGAGTCCGGAGAACAGCATGTCGATCACGTTGCCGCCGGTCGTTTCGTTCGTGTTGCCCGGAACCAACGGGTTCTGCGGTTCGCCGTTCGCGATCGTGATGACCATGCCGCCGGAGTCCTTGGACGCCGTGCCGCCATTGCCGGTGCTCGAGCCGCAACCGGAGAGCAGCAATCCCGCTGACAGTGCCGCCGCGGTCGCCGCGATGATCTGCTTCTTGTTGATGTGCATGGGTTTCCTCCCTCATGATGCCCCGCGCCGCGTCCCGTGATCCGGAACCCTTGCCGCCTTGGGTATGCTCGAGTAAAGACCGCATGTGTTGCCATCCGTTTACGCATCGTCGCCTAACAGGTAACGGGCAGTTCACGGCAATGTTACGGACCGGCGGCACGCGGGTCTATCGTTACGATCGACGCGGGCCTCATGACGTTCGGTCGGCCGCGTTTTCTAGATTGAGAAACGATTGGATAACGGGCACCGCATCCGGCCGCATCGATTCCGGCGACCGGCGTCAGGCAACGTCGGAAGGCACCATCATGGCGGATATCAGCGCAACCGATCAGCGGATCGTCAACGAGGATGCGGCGCTGCTGTATCTGGGCAATACCGGCACCGTCGAATTCGATCTCGATCTGCCGGTGAGCGGCGCGAACGGTTCCGAGATCACTTGGTCGAGCGACGACGAACGCTGGGTCAGGCCGGATGGCTCCGTGCATCAGCCGGAGTATGGCCGCGGCTATCGCGACGTGACGCTGACCGCGACGCTGACGCATGGCGCGGCGAGCGCGACGCGCACGTTCACGGTGCGTGTGCTCGAACAACATAACCGGGTCGCCGTGCGCGACGTGGTGCCGATCACGCTGACCGTGCGGACCGGCGCGGCGTACGCGTTGCCGACGTATACGGCGGTGCGCACCGAGGACGGGATGACGATCGCGCAGCGTATCGACTGGCGTGACGGCGTGGAGCATACGGCCCCGCGTCTGCCGCACGATGACGGGCGCGGTCACGACGTGCGTTGGCATGACGTGATCGACGGCACCGACGTGCCGGTGACCGCCGTCGTGCATGTCGTCGATCATGATCCGCGGGTGACGGTGGATGCGTCGGCGCGGCGCGTTCCGCTCCCGCTCGATCATGTGCGGCTGACGGGCGACGGCGTGCTTGCGCGCAATCTGCGGCATCGTATCGCGTATCTGCGTGGGGTCGATGACGATCGGCTGTTGTTGGAGTTCCGCCGTGCGGCCGGGCTGGATACGCGCGGCGCGCGGCCGATGACCGGATGGGATGCGCCGGATTCGCTGTTGCGCGGGCATACCACCGGCCATACGCTGTCGGCCTATGCGCTGGCGTATGCGGCCAGCGAGGATGCGACGATCAAGGCGAAACTCGATTATGTGGTGGCTTCGCTGGCCGAGGTGCAGCGGGCGTTCGGCACGCGGCCGGACGCGCATCCCGGGTTCCTGTCGGCGTATGACGAGACGCAGTTCGACCGTCTGGAGGATCTGGCGCCGTATCCGACGATCTGGGCGCCGTACTATACGCTGCACAAGATCCTCGCCGGGCTGCTCGACGCGTATCGTCACGCGGGCAACCGTCAGGCGCTCGACGTGGCCCGCGGCATCGGCGACTGGACGTACGAGCGGCTGCACCGGCTGCCGCATGACCGGCTGCAGCGCATGTGGAGCCTGTATATCGCCGGCGAGTTCGGCGGCATGAACGATGCGCTGGCCGACCTGTATGCGTTGGACGGCGACGAGCGGCATCTTGCGGCCGCCCGCCTGTTCGACAACGACCGTCTGATGGAGCCGTTGCGTCAGCATGTGGATGCGTTGGGCGGCATGCATGCGAACCAGCATATTCCGCAGGTCATCGGCATGGTGAAGCTGTTCGCGGCGACCGGCTCGCTGCATTATCTCGATCAGGCGCGCTTCTTCACGGATGCGGTGCTTGCCCATCACCTGTATGCGATGGGCGGGACCGGTCAGGGCGAGATGTTTCATCAGCCGGACGAGATCGGTTCGCTGTTGGCCGACGATACGGCGGAAAGCTGCGCGACGTATAACATGCTCAAGCTTGTCGCCGAGCTGGAACGCTACGTGCCGTGCGCCGCGTACGCCGATTACGCCGAGTCGGCGACGGTCAACCATATCGCCGCGACGATCGACCGCCGGCCCGAGCACGCCGATGACGGCGGCAGTATCTATTTCATGCCGACGCAGCCGGGCGGGCGCAAGGAGTTCGATCTGGGCGAGAACAGCTGCTGTCACGGCACCGGCTTGGAATCGCATTGCTATACGGCGCATGGCGCGTATTACGTGGATGCCGACACGTTGTATGTGTGCCGGTATCTCAACGGCACGCTGGATGACGATGCGGCGCGTCTGGCCGTGGCCGTGGATGATGCGACGCCCGAGCATGCGGCGATGCGCATCGACCGGTTGGATCGCGACGTGCTGTGCGTGCGTGTGCCGGGGTGGAGCGTTGACGGTCGCGTCGCTGTGCGGGCGGATGGTCGCGACGTGCCGTTCGGCGTGGTTGAATTGTCGCGCACCGGCGATGGCGAGCTGGCGTTCACGGCCGACGCGTTGGGGTTGGATTCATGGGATGGCGCGGCTATCGAGCTGACGTTCGCGCCGCATATGCGGCTGTTGCCGACGCCCGACCGGCCTGAGGTCGCGGCCGTGGCGTGGGGACCGTATGTGCTGGCCGCGTTGAGCGAACGCACCGACATGCTTGACGTGCCGGTCGATGATGCGGATGTCGACGCCGCGTTCGATCGTTCGGAGGACGGACTCGTCTTCACGCATCGGCCCACCGGGTTGCGGTTCGTGCCGTTGTTCATGATCGACGACGAACCGTATCACCTGTACGTGCGCACGAAGTAGCGAACCAAAGCGAGCCGGAATCTGCGGCTATCGTTCAGATGCAATAATCGCTCACGATGGCTCCTCTATTTCCGTGCGGAAGATCGGGGAACCGTCGTGAGCGGTTGGATAAACGTCAGGCTTCAATCGCGTCGACGGCGTTGATGACCGCGCCGCGGAAACCGTCCTTCTCGAGCTGCGCGACGCCGCGGATCGTGGTGCCGCCGGGCGAGCAGACCGCGTCCTTCATCGCGCCAGGATGCGTTTCGGTGGCCATGTACAAGGCGCCCACGCCTTCGACCATCTTCGCGGCCAACCGGTAGGCGGTGGCGCGCTGCAGCCCGTATTTGACGCCGGCGTCGGCCAGCGCCTCGAGATACATGTCGGTGAAGGCGGGTGCGCAGCCGGCGATGCACATGGCGATGTTCATATGCGCGGTGTCGACGCGTTCGATGAGGCTGATCGGCTCGAACAGTTCCTCGAACGTCCGTGTCTGCGCATCGGTGAGCGTGTTGTCGGCTTCGGTGACGAGCACACCCTTGCCGACGGCCATCGGCGTGTTCGGGATCGTGCACTGGATGTGCATGCCGTCGGCCTTGTCGCCGAACAAGTCGCGGTACTTGGCGAGATCCCATCCGGCGGCGATCGACACGACGATCTTGTCCGGCTTGGCCAGTTCGTCGGCGATCGGGCCGACGACCGATGCGATCTGGTACGGCTTGATCGCGACGATCACCACGTCTGCCGCGACGGCGACCTCGGTCGCGCTGTGCAGCGGGCGCGCGCCGATCTCGGCCGTGGTGCGTTCGAGCTTGTCCCAGTGCGCGGCGCAGGCGACGATGCGGCCGCCCGTGACGACGCCGGCGTCGACCAGCCCCTGTGCGATGGCCTGGGCCATGTTGCCGTAGCCGATGAATCCGATGGTGAGATCCATGCTCATGTGTGTCCTTTCGTTCGCTGGCTTCGCTGACGTGGCCGTGCGGTCAGAACAGCTCTTCGAGGTCGCCGCGGTTCAGCGCCTCGGCGTAGAGGTGCCTGAACACGCGGTCGCCGTGGTTGCCGTCGTGTTCGAACTCGTTGGTGGTCCAGTAGTGCGAGTTGCCGACACGGCTCAGCGTGTCGAGCTGCATGCCGGAGTCGACGTACATGTCGTCGAAGTACACGGCGGCCTGCAGCGGCACTTCGTTGCGCTTGAGCTGGGCCTCGTCGTAGATCACGCCGAAGCTGGTGTCTTCCATGAGCAGGTCCATCGCCGGCTTGAACGGGCGCAGGGCGCGCTCCTGTTCGAACATCCACGGGAACATCGCCTCGCCGGTGAAGTTGAGCGGGCGCACGTCGGGACCGAACTCGGGTTTCGTGTCGCGCACGCGCTGCGCGGCCCAGCGGATCGGCTCATCCATCTCGCCGTTCGCGTAGATGAACTCCTGCAACGGCCAGTACAGCGGTCGCGATGACGTGGCGATCTCCACCTTGGACAGGAATTCGTCCGACAGCGGCGAATCGGCGCTTGCGGAGCCGTCGCCGTCGAGGAACGCGGAGTCGAGTATCCAGTGCACGCGCTCGAAGCTGGGCTTCATGCCGAAGTCGGAGCCGAGGCACTGCAACCGCTCCACGGTGAACGGGTCACCGTTCGGCAGGCTCACGTCGCCGGCCGTCAGCCGATCGGCCACGGCCGCCACGCGTTCGACGTCCTGCGGGTAGCGCTCGTAGAACTGCGCGGTCTTGCGCGCCATGCGCGGGAACGTGTGCTCGTAGACCTCGGCTGCGTCGGCCGGCACGTGCGGGATGCCGCCGCAGGTGAAGCTCGCAGCCACACCCTGCGGGTAGAGCGACAGGTAGGTGAGCGTAAGGAAGCCGCCGTAGCTCTGGCCGAGCGTCACCCACTTCGCGCCGCCGAATTCGGTGCGGCGCAGGTGTTCGAAGTCGCGCACGATCGAATCGGCGAGGAACAGTTTCAGGTAATCGGCCTGCGCGCGGGCGCCCGCCGGGGCGAGGCGCGCCATGACCTGCGTGTCGACGCGGTTGGAGCGTCCGGTGCCGCGCTGGTCGGGCAGGATGACGCGGAAGTGCTTGATCGCCTCGGCGATCCAGCCGTCGGAGGTCGGGTTGAGCGGTCGCGGGCTTTCGCCGCCGGGGCCGCCCTGCAGGTAGACGAGCAACGGCAGTTCGTCGTGCACGTGCTCGGGCGCGGTGACCACGCGGTAGAACAGGCTGATCGGCTCCCCGTCGAAGCCCTTGCCCGGCTCGTGGCCGGCCCAGTCGAGCGGCACCTTGATCGAACGGTCTTCCACATGCAGTCCGGGCACGTAGTATTCAGCAAGCAGCGTCATGCGCTCTCCCCTTTCCTTGAAGGATACGGCTGTTCTCCATATCAGCCGCACGCGGGGACAAAACCGGCTCATCCCCGCGCATGATGGACGTGCGGTCCCGTACCGCGATAGGCTGGTCGATTATGGGTATCGGGCAACGTGTACAGGCATCATGGGATCGGCTGACGCGCAACCGTCGCGTCCGCATGCTGGTCATGGATTCGATCACCGCGGCTTTGCTGGCGTTGGCGTTCGGACTGCTGTTCGGTTCGTCCGGCAGCGGGTTTCCCGGACCGCTGTTCTCGTACGGCATGGGCTGGCAGGTGTTCTGGTCGACGGTGATGACGATGCCGGCGGCGACCCGACGGTTCTGGCCGCAGGTTTCGGCGCTCGCGTTCGCGGCGTTGGCCGTGCTCCAGTTGGTCGCCGGCCCGTCGATGGTGTTCTCGGATTTCCTGTCGCTGCTGTTGCTGTATTCGGTGATCGTCTATGGGGACCCGCGCAATACGAAGGCGTTCATTGTGCTCGCTTCGGCGCTCGGCGTGCTGGCGAGCGCGGTTATCTCGTGGTCGACGCTCGTCGGACCGTATTTCGAGCCGTATATGAAGCCGGCCGATATCAGCAGCGTCGATCTGAACGGCATGCCGGAATGTTGGCTCGTCTATGCCGACGGCCAGTTCACCGGCCAGTGCGCGCAGAACCTGATGCAGCAGACGGCGATCTACGCCGTTTCGATCCTGTCGTGCATCGTCGCGACCGCCATCGCCGCGTTCTGGCAGCGGGCGAGGCTTATCACGATCCATATGATGCAGGAGCGCAACGACGCGTTGCAGGCGAGCGAGGCCGAGGAACGTCGCATCGCGGCGTTGGCGGAACGGGCACGCATCGCCCGCGACATGCACGACGTGGTGGCGCACACGCTGTCGATCATCATCGTGCAGTCGGACGGCGGACGATACGCGGGCGCGCATGATCCGGCCGTGGCGCGACGCACGATGGAGACGATCCGGCACGAGTCGGAACGCGCATTGCATGATATGAAACGGCTGTTCGGCGTATTCGGCGGGTCCGCGCATGCGGATTACGCGGACATCGACGCGCTGGTCGATCAGGCGCGGGCAGCCGCCGCGACGTCGCCGGCATCATCGCCGTCATCGAATACCACTTCGGCAGCATCGGCATACTCGTCCGAGTCCGCATCCATGCCATCCGCATCATCCGCCGGCAGCACGGTCACGCGACGCATCGACGGCACCGCGCGACCGGACCTGCTGTCCGCGGCCGCCAGCGTCGCCGTCTACCATCTCGTGCAGGAATCCTTGACCAACGTGCGCAAGTACGCCGGGCCGAACGTGCGCGTCGTCATCGACGAACATTGGACCGACCGGTCGTTGGAGATCACGGTGACTGACGACGGCCGCGGCGCATCATCCTCGTTGGACGGGCATCAGCCGGGCTATGGGCTGCTCGGCATGCGCGAACGCGTCGAAGCGGCCGGCGGCACGGTGACGGCCGGGCCACAGGTCGGCGGCGGATTCGCCGTGCACGCCGTCATACCGCTGGGTGCCGCCGCGAGATCATACGACGATCCCGATTCGGCCATGCAGTCCGATCCCGCCGTCGCACCACCCCGGCAATCTTCCTTCCTTGCGGTTCCGACCAAGCAGATCGACTCCCCGGTCATGCCGACCGAGCAAACCAACCCTACGGTCGTGCCGACCGAACAGACCGTCCCTCCTGTCATGTCGACCGAACAAACCAACCCTACTGTCATGTCGACCGAGCGCAGCGAGCGGAGACATCTTCCTGATCCCGCGCTCCCCCAGATCCCCACATGGGCGCAGTTGCGCGACCGGTTGCGTTCCAAGCCGATCGCACAGGCCGTGCTGGCGAACGGCGAACCGTTCAACTGGGTGGAACGGCTGTCGCAGTGGACCGAACGCCATTATCTGGCGACCGACATCGTCGGCACGCTGCTGCTCACCGCGATCATGTGCGTCAATGCTATCTCGATGTTCGACGGCTATCTGGATGGCGCCACCGGCGAACTCGCGGTAGGCCGGTTCATCGTTATCACGACGATGCTGCCGTTGTGCTTCCGCCGCCGGTTCCCCGAGGGCGCGGCGCTTGCGGTCGTGATCGTGTCCGCGTTCCAGCTGGTGGCGTTCGAGCCGGTGCTGTTCTCGAACCTGTTCGCATTGTGCGCGTTGTATTCGGCGGTGCTGTACGGGCGGCCGACCGCATGGCGATGGACCGGTGTGGCTTCGATCGGCGTGGCGGCCCTGTTCGGGTTCAAGGTGCTGGTGAGCGATTACGGGTATGCGAGCGTGCTGCATTGGATGCTGCGTTCCGCGGATTACAGTGCGAACGGCTGGTCGCCGCTGAGGATGCTGGTCGAGGCGGCGATGTGGGCCGGCATGGTCGGCGCGATGTGCGTGGGCACGATCCTGCTGGCGCGATGGCAGCGTTCGAGCGGCGCGAACGTGCTGGTCCTCCAAGCGCGCGAAGAGGCGCTGCAAGCCGAGCAGGCGAAGCAGAAGGTGCTGGCGGCGAACATGGAGCGCGACCGGATCAGCGCGAGCATCCAAGCCGAGGTGAGCGAGACACTGACGTTGGTGATCGACCGTGCCGTGGCCGGCATCCGTATGCTGGACGAGGCCGAGGCGCGTGGCGAAGAGCCGTCCGCCGAGTCGATCGCGGCGGCGTTCGCTGCGATCGGGCAGCAGGGGCGTACGGCGCTCAAGCACATGCGCCAGTTGCTGAGCGTGCTGCGCGAAACCGGATTCAGCGACGAGGCGCACGAGCATGCGCAACCCGAAATGCGACTGCGCCCGGCCGCCTCGCTCGACGAACAGCTCGCCGGAGCGCGACGTCGCGCATAGGATGTTCCCGGCGGCATGGCTTGCCTGTCCGCCGCACTCACCCCATACCGTAACGTCCGGTATCGGCCCGCTAGTAGCCGGAATGTCACGCAATCCAACCTGTTTGCGTGATATTTGGGCTAGCAGCAGCATGCCACTCGCCCATATGTCACCGAACGATTGGAAGATGTCCGGTGAAAGCGATCCGTCGCTGAGCAGATTCAGGGAAGAATCAGGGTGTCGTCTACTTTCGTCTTACCGAATAACGAATACAGTGGTGAATCATGAGTGAGAACAGGATTCGAGTGGTGATCGCCGACGACCAGGAGCTGGTGCGCGCCGGGTTCGCGATGGTGATCGGCTCCCAGCAGGACATGCAGGTGGTAGGGCAGGCCGGCGATGGCTCGCAGGCCGTGGCGTTGGCGGAATCGTCGCACCCGGATGTGGTGCTGATGGACATCCGCATGCCCGGCATGGACGGCATCGAGGCGACGCGGCGCATCAGTTCGTTGCAGTCGGCGGACGACGATCGGCCGACGCGCGTGATCATTCTGACCACGTTCGATCTGGACGAATATGTGATGGCCGCGATCAACGCGGGCGCGTCCGGGTTCCTGCTCAAGGACACCGAGCCAGAGACGTTGCTGAGCTCGATCCGCACGGTGTTCAACGGGAATGCGATCATCGCGCCATCGGCCACGAAGCGGCTGATCGAGAAGATGATGCAGGACGGATATGCGAAGGGCGATGCCGCGGCCGAGACATCGCCGGCAACGACTGCCGGATCGTCGCAGCCTGAGCAGCCGACGTATACTGATCCGGAGTTGGCATTGCTCACCGACCGCGAGCGCGAGGTCCTCGTCGAGATCGCGCACGGGCTGAGCAATCAGGAGATCGCGAGCAAGCTGTTCATCAGCCTGCCGACCGTGAAAACGCATGTGGCGCATATTCTGGCCAAGATCAACGCCCGCGACCGGGTGCAGGCCGTCGTCTTCGCCTACGACAACAAGCTCGTGTGAGCTTCTTGGCTCCCGCGGCTGAGGGAGCTGGCAAACGCGATAAGGCTGAGGGGTAGTCACGAGGTTGAACCTTCTGACTACCCCTCAGTCAGCTTCGCCGACAGCTCCCCCGACAAGGGGAGCCGAGAGGAGGAAAAACCTCGGCTTCCTCGGCTGAGGGAGCTGGCAGCCGAAGGCTGACTGAGGGAGCGTACACCCTAGGCATACATGAACTTCTGTATGTCCAGGAGTGTACGCTCCCTCAGTCTCGCTGGTGCTCGACAGCTCCCTCAGCCGAGGAAGCCGAGGCTCCGCCAGCTATTTAGGCTTCGGGAGAGCCTCGACGGGCTGAGCCGTTAAGCAAACGGTCCAGTGGACCGTTTGTAGGCGAAGTGAGCGGCTTTGCCGCGAAGGCCGCCCTAGAGGCTCGAGCCGAGCCGTCAGGCTTCGGCGAGAGCCTCGACGGGCGGCGTGCTCACGGCGCGGCGGGCGGGGGCGATGCTGGCGATGAGCGCGGCCACGGCCGCAACGCCGAGCATGATGCCATTGCCCATCCAATCGAACGGGAAGACCACGTCGCCGTACAGGCTGAACACCATGTAGGAGCCGAGCCAGCCGAACGCGGTGCCGAGCAGCACGCCGACCACGCCGGAGACGAGCGAGAGCAGCAGCGCCTCGACCGCGAGCGAGCGGCGCAGCTGGCCGCGCGTCATGCCGATGGCGCGCAGGGTCGCGGATTCGCGGGTGCGTTCGATGACCGACAGCGACAAGGTGTTCGCCACGCCGACGAGCGCGATAAGCACAGCGACCGCGATCAGGCCGACGAGCAGCGCCATCAGGCCGTTGACCATCGTCTCCCACAGCGAGCGTTCGGCGACCGGTCCGGTCACCTGCACGCCGGTGCTGGCGG
This sequence comes from Bifidobacterium sp. LH_230, assembly GCF_056357555.1. NCBI lineage: Bacteria > Bacillati > Actinomycetota > Actinomycetes > Bifidobacteriales > Bifidobacteriaceae > Bifidobacterium > Bifidobacterium sp. LH_230. The sequence goes on along the minus strand of NZ_JBKEWJ010000024.1, from coordinate 24,910 downwards.
TGAACGTCTGCTGCACGTCGGTGAGCACGTCGTTCAGGGAGACGCCGGAGGCGTCCGCGTCGATCTTCATGAGCATCATATGGCCGCTGGCCGTCAGGTCGCCGTTCTCGAAATGCTTGGCACTGACGAACGCGACCGCATTGTAGTTTTCGGACACGCGGCGATAGTCGACGTACGCCGGCTTGAGCGTGATCGTCTTGCCGGCCGATTCGGCCGATGCATTGCCGTCAGTCGTTGCCGTACCGTCGCCGGAGCTATCGGAGTCGCCCGTCATGTCCGTGAACGTCGCCGTGCCGCCATCGAACGTCAGCTTCTTGCCGGTGAACACGTCGTACTTCGGCATGAGCACCGTGTCGTCGCCGATTGAGACGTTCCTGAGATCGGCCTTCATCACCGAGCGCAGCGCGTCCGCATCGTTCACGCCGACCAACAGCACGGACAGGTCGTTGCCATCCTTGTCGGTCGTGTACTTCATGACGGTCGGCGCGTACACGGAGGCCGCAACGCCCTTGATCTTGGCCGCTTTGGCGGCCTGCGCGTCGGTCATATCGGCGCCGTCGGCGATCATGTCGACGCTGAACCGCTTGTCGAGCGCCTCCCCCATCGTCTGCTTGGCGCTGGTCGCACCGGTCGCGATGGTCGCCACGAGCGTGACGCCGATCAGCAACGCGGCACCGGTCGCGGCCACGCGGCGCGGGTTCTTCTGGATGTTCGCGTGCGCGACCTTGGCGGACGGTCCTGCGAGCGCGACGAGCGCGCCCACGCCGCGCATGAGCACGGGCAGCCAGAACACGGCGGACAGCACGAGTCCCAAGAAGATGAACGCGCAGCCGGCGATGGCCATGAGCAGCACGGTGGAATATGCGTCGGTGATCATGGACGAATGGCCGGCGATCGACTGGCTCATCTGCCATGCGGCGAACACGGCCATCGCGAGGCCGGCCGCGATGAACAGTACGGAGATGATGCCGCGCACGAGTCCCGCGCGGCGCGTGTCGGTCAGTTCGATCGGCCGCAGCGCCTCGAGCGGCGTGACGGCCGTCGCGGAGCGCGCGGAGCCGAGCGAGGCGAGCACGGTCATGACGATGCCGAACGCGACCGGCACGACGAACGCCTGCCAGCTGACGACGAACCGCGCATCCATGCCGGTCGACGCCATCACTCCGGACGCGCACAAGCCGCCGATCAGCGCGCAGCCGAGCGCCACGCCGAGTATGGACGCGACAAGACCGAGCACGCCGGCCTCAAACAGGACGGAGCCGTACAACTGGCTTTTCTTCGCGCCGATCGTGCGCAGCAAGGCGAGCGTGCGGCGACGCTGGGCGACGAGCACCTGGAACGTGTTGGCGATGACGAGCGCGGCGACGAACATGGCGAGCACGCCGAAACTCAGCAGGAACGTGGTGGTGATGTCGGTGCCGCCGTCCACGCTGAGCGCCTTAATGGCCTCACGGTTGGCGGCTTCGCGCGAAAGCATGCGGTAGTGCTTCGGCATGAGCTTGGCGAGTCGATCGGCCGTGGCCTGCGCCTTGGCGGGGTCGGTGGCGCTGCCGTCGGTGCCGTTGCCGCCGCCGGCGAGGTCGAGGAACAACTGGCTGGTGCGTACCTGCGAGAAATCATCGACGGCCTGCAACGTGGCCATGACGTCGTTCGAGATCACGGACGCGCCGCCGTAGGAGCCGTATACGCCGTTCGGATCGTCGGTCAGACCGACGACGCGCACACTGACGTTGCCGGACTTGTCAGCGGCAGTCGCAGTCGAGTCAGCGATCGACGCTTCTTCCTGCAGGCTGCGCGAGCCGAGCGTCACCGTGTCGCCGATCGTCACGCCGAGTTGCTTTGCGACGGACTTCGGCAGGGCGATCTCGCCGTTGTCGGCCGGCAGATCACCGTCCGCAAGGCCAACCGGCAGCAGCCGTGCGTCCTTGGCGGTGCCGAGCGCGATGCCGCTGACGTTCTTGTCGCCGTTGACGACGGTGACGTCGGTCATCGTGTCGGCGCGCACGCCGTCGACGCCGTCGGTCGCGGCCAGCTGATCGAGATGGAAGTCGTTGACGGTGATCGAGTATGCGGCGTCCCTCTCCTCTTTCGTCGCGGATTCCAACGCGTCGTAGTCGATGGTGACGATATAGTTCGCACCGCCGTAGCTGCCGGTCTGCTGACGGCCGAGCGCGTCGGTCATGGTGTTGGAGAACAGGAACGTGGCGCAGATGAACGCGGTACCGATGAGGATCGCGATGCCCGCGGGGATGAGCATCCGCGCGCTTTTCTTCATGAGTTTGAGCGTGATGGAAAACATGGGAAATTCCTTTTGCACATACTTGGTTCCCCCTTGTCAGGGGAGCTGTCGGCGCAGCCGACTGAGGGGTAGTCAGAAGGTTTGGCCTTCTTCTCTCCCTCAGTCACGCTCCGCGTGCCAGCTCCCTCATCAGAGGGAGCCAAGAGACGATGGTTATCGAATGGCGGCGCGGGTGGCGCGTTCGCGTTCGGCCATGAGCAGTTCGTTCATCTGTTCGGCGGTGGGTTGCGGCACGTCGGTGACGATGCGGCCGTCCGCGAACACGATCGCGCGGTCGGCGTAGGATGCGGCCACCGCGTCGTGCGTGACCATGATGATCGTCTGGCCGAGTTCCTTGACCGAACGCTTGAGGAAGCTCAATACCTCCGCGCTGGAAACGGAGTCGAGGTTGCCGGTCGGCTCGTCGGCGAACACGAGCGACGGCTTGGTGATGAGCGCACGAGCGATGGCGACACGCTGCTGCTGGCCGCCGGACAGTTCGTTCGGGCGATGGTTCAGCCGTTCGCTCAGGCCCAGCGTCTCGACGAGCTGACGGAACCAGCGACGGTCGGGCTTCTCGTTGGCGAGCGTCAACGGCATGAGGATGTTCTGTTCGGCGCTGAACATGGGCAGCAGGTTGAAGCTTTGGAAGATGAAGCCGATCTTGTGCCGGCGCAGCAGGGTGAGCTGGTTGTCGTTCATCTTCGTGATGTCCGCGCCGTCGAAGATGATCCGGCCGGAGGTGGCCGAGTCGAGTCCGGCGAGCGTGTGCATGAGCGTGGACTTGCCGGAGCCGGACGGGCCCATGATGGCCGTGAACCGGCCCTGTTCGAAGCGCACGTTGACGCCGCGCAGCGCGTGCACGGCGGTGTCGCCCTGCCCGTAGTCCTTGACCAGGTCGATCGCCTCGATGGCGGTTGGGTTGGTGGCCGTGGTGACCATACCTTCCATGATTCCTCGTTTCCTCGTGACGGATATCGGATGATGGTCCCATCCTCGCAGGAATCGGCTGCCGGCGGCATCGTGCGGCAGAAGGAAACACAGCCGCCCGGCATCATCCCCAAGGATGAACCGCCATCATCCGCACATCGCACCCGGACATACGCCTCTTCTGCGGGGCAGATCCCAGATACCGTCAGCGGAAAGCCCCACGGACAATGGTCTCAGCGGGGCAGATCCCGGACATCGTAGGCGCTAAGCCCCGGATAACGGCGTCCCAGCGGGGCGGATTACGGAAGTTCCCGAAATCTTGCCCCGCAAACGCATCCGTCAGCGGGGCGAATCGCCGAAGTCTTCCGAAAGTCGCCCCTCAATCACCGCATTGTTACGCCCATATGTCATCCGTAACATCGCCGCGATCATCCGCTCCGCTATACTCGTGCACTCGTGACAGAACAGCATAACGAATCATTGTTCGCCCGCATCGAATCGCGTCTTCGCGACGGTCTCGACCACAACGGCGACACGCAAGCCCACGACACCGCAGCCGCGGCCCGCCCGCGCACCGACCGCCACCATCAGCGCAACGTCGCCGACCTCATGGTGCAATGCCTTGTGCAGGAGGGCGTCGAGGTGATCTTCGGCATCCCCGGCGAGGAGAACATCCCGTTCATCGAGGCACTCGAGCGCGACGGGCACATCCGGTTCGTCGTCACGCGCCACGAACAGGGCGCCGGCTTCATGGCGCTCACCTACGCGCATCTGACCGGCAAGCCCGGCGTGTGCCTCGCCACGCTCGGCCCGGGCGCGTTGAACCTCACGCTGCCGGTGGCGTGCGCGAACGCGAGCAACACGCCGCTCGTCGCCTTGTGCGCGCAGGGCAACATCAACCGCATCCACAAGGAGTCACATCAGATCATCGACCTCGTGTCGGTGTTCCGCCCGATCACCCGCTGGACGAACATGATCCTCAGCCCCCAGGCGGTCACCGAAACCGTGCGCAAAGGCTTCGCGCTCGCCCAGCGCAAGCGTCCGGCCGCGACCTGCATCATCCTGCCCGAGGACATCGCCGAACAGCCCGCGCCGGCCGACGCCGAACCGCTCAGCCGCGCGCTGCAGGTGCACACCGTGCCGACGCCCGCCGACATCGAGGCCGCGGCCGACATCATCGCCAAGGCGAAGCACCCGATCATCCTCGCAGGCAACGGCGTGAGCCGCGCGCACGCCGACTACCAGCTGCGCGTCCTCTCGGAGCAGCTCAACGCGCCGGTGGCCACCACGTTCGAAGGCAAGGGCGTGTTCTCCGACCGGCATCGCAACGCGCTCGGCGTGGTCGGCTTCATGCGCCACGACTACGAGAACTTCGCGTTCGACGACGCCGACCTCATCATCGCGGTCGGGTTTTCGATCCAGCAGTTCGATCCGGTCAAGATCAACCCGAAGAACGACAAGAAGATCATCCACATCAACACGTTCGTGGAGGACACGGACGCGCATTACACGACGACGCTGAACATCATGGCCGACATCGACGCCACGCTCACGCAGCTGATCGACGCGCTGCGCGAACGCGACGTCACGTTCGCGAACGCCGAATCGGACATCCGCGGGCTGCTCATGCACGAGTTCGAATCCTGCAAGGACGACGAATCGTTCCCGATGAAGCCGCAGCGCGTCGTCTACGACACGCGCAAGGCGCTCAACGACAGCGACGTGGCGCTCGTGGACACGGGCGCGCTCAAAATGTGGATGGCACGCCTGTATCCGACGTATCTGCCGAACACGTGCATCATCGACAACAGCCTGTCGACGATGGGATGGACGCTGCCGGGCGCGGTCGGCGCGTCGCTGGCGCGGCATGGACGGCCGGTGCTCGCGGTGATGGGCGACGGCAGCTTCATGATGAACATGCAGGAGATCGAGACGGCGGTGCGCCTCGGCTGCCATATCGTGATCCTCGTGTGGGTGGACAAGGCGTACGGCCTGATCAAATGGAAGATGGACCTGCACAACGGGCATCACGACGACGTGGATTTCGGCAATCCCGATTTCGTGAAGCTGGCCGAAAGCTTCGGCGCGCACGGCCATCTCGTCTCGTCCGCCGATGATTTGAAGCCCTCGATCGAGGCGGCGATGATGGCCGACGGCGGCGTGCATGTGATCGCCTGTCCGGTCGACTACAGCGAGAACATCAAGCTCACCGACAAATTGGGCGAGCTGGAGCTCAACAGCTAACCGATCATGATCATCGTCGTGACCGCGGTCACGGTGCCGGCGGCGGTCACGGCGAGCAGCAGCCAGTCGGCCGGACGCATGCGCAGGTTCACCCGGTAGGTGCGGGTGACGCCGGGCATGCCAAGTCCTCGCGATTCCATCGCCCAGCCGACGCCCTGGCTCATGCGGTAGGCGCGGATGAGCACGGCCACGATGATCGGCAGATACGACTTGAAGCGGGCGACCAGCACGGCGATCGGGTTGCCTGCTCCCCTGCCGGCGGCACCGCCGTTCAGGTCGAGGCCGCGTGCTCGTTGCGCGGCCGAAACGGATTGGAAGATCTGAAAGAACACCGGAATGTAGCGCAGCGACGTGGCGAGCGTGAGTCCGGCGCGGTACGGCATGCCGAGGGCGACCAGCCCGCGAATGAGGCGCGGCTGGCTGGTGGTGAACAGGGTGAGGAAGCATGCGAAGCCGAGCGCGGGGATGCGCAGTCCCATTACGGCCGCCATGACGAGGTTTTCACGCGTGAACCGCAGGACGCCCCACCGCCAGATCTCATGCGTGCCGCTCGGGTCGAAGATCGGCCAGAGCACGACGATGAGCACGATGAGCAGGGCGAGGGTGTGCCAGACCCATGCGACGCGTTCGGCCGGCACATGGTCGGCGGCGAGCATCACATGCTCGAGTATGAGCATCGCGAGCATGAACGCCCAGTTGCGCCAGATGAGGCACATGACGAGCAGCGCGAGGGACAACGCGAATTTGACGCGGGGGTCGGCGCGGTGCAACCAGCCGTCGCCGGGCACATACAGGTCAGCGTCCATCGTCGCTCCTTTCCGATCTGCTTTCCAGTCTGCCGTATGCGGCGAGCCGGCCGTCGTCCATGCGCATGACGTGCGTGCAGTACCGTGCGACGGCGGCCATGTCGTGACTGATCATGATGACGGTCGTGCCATTCCGGTTCAGTGCGGCGACCGCGTCGAGGAACCGGGCGGACAGATTGCGATCGAGTCCTGCGGTCGGCTCGTCGAGCACGAGGATCGGCGTGCCCATCGCCAATACCGAGGCGAGGGCCACGGCTCGCCGGTCGCCGTAGCCGAGCGTGGCGGGCGAGACGTCGGCGAACCGTTCGAGACCGAACAGGCGCATCGCCTTGTCGACCGCGTCCTTGACCTGTTGCGGTGTCCTGCCGAGCGCCTTCGGACCGAAGCCGATCTCCTCGCAGGTCGTGGCGCAGAAGATCTGGTGGTCGGGGTTCTGGAAGACGAAGCCGACATGCGCGGCCATCTGGCCGACGCTGTGTGTACGGGTGTCGAGTCCGTCGACGATCACCCGTCCGCCGCCGGGGGTCAGGAGCGCGTTGAGGTGCCGGGCGAGCGTGGTTTTGCCGGAGCCGTTGTGGCCGATCAGGCCGACGAATGCGCCGCGCGGAATCGTGCAGGTCACGTCGTCCAGTGCCGGCGGACGGCTCGCGGCGTCGGCACGGCCGCCGGACGCGTACCGGTAGGTGACGTGGTCCAATACGATGATCGGATCGTCGCCGGATGCGGACGGCGCGCTCATGTCGCCGTCGATGATGCGCAGGACCGGTTCGTGGCCGTCGGGCAGCGCGACGCCCAGTCGTTCGAACAGTTCCGGCTGTGCGGAGAACAGGCCGACGTCGCCCTGTTCGATCAGACGGCCGCGGTTGAGGACGAGGATGCGGTCGGCATGGCCGGGAAAATGCGACGTGTCCTGTTCGGCCATGACGACGGTCAGGTCGCGTTGCGAACGGATCGCATCGAGCGCAGCGAACACTTCGCGCCGGCCGTCCGGGTCGAGCGCGGCGGTCGGCTCGTCGAGGATCAGGATGTCGGGTTCGGCGGCGAGCGCAGCCGCGATCGCGACGCGCTGCATCTGTCCGCCGGACAGGCTGGTGGGGATGCGGGTGCGGTAGTCCTCCATGCCGACCAGCCGCAGCACCTCGTCGATGCGGTCGTCCATGAGCGAGGGGCCCATGCCGCGGTTTTCGAGCGGGAACGCGATCTCGTCCTCGACGGATGCGCAGAACAACTGGGATTCGGGGTCCTGCTGCACGTAGCCGACGCGGGTGGACAGTTCGGCGACGGTGGTCTCGCGCACGTTCATGCCGGCCACGGTGACGGTGCCGGTCATCTGACCGTCCGCAAGGTTCGGGATGATGCCGGCCAGGGCCATGCACAGCGTCGATTTTCCTGCGCCGGTCGGGCCGACGACGCCGACGAATTCGCCGGGGCGAATGGCGACGGTGACGGATTCGAGGCCCGTTATGGGATGGCCTCCGTCGACGATCGGCGCGTATCGCCAGCCGAGATCATGCGTCTCGATCAGGGTGTCCAAGCTCATTCGATCTATCCTATCGCGTGTCGTGGCGGACGGTTGCGACCATCTGCGACGGGTGCCGCCGTGATCGGTCATCATGCCCGGCATAACGAAATCGGCTCCCCCTCGCACAACCGAGGGGGAGCCGATGCGTGTCTTTTGCGAACGCGGCACGATCAGGCCGCGGCCTTGACGCCGAGGTTGCCAAGGCGCACCAGCGGCGGGTACGCCTTGCGCACGGCGGAGAACAGGGCGAGGCCGACGATCAGGCCGACGCCCATCTGGAAGCTGTTGCCGAGCACCTCGCCGAGGGCCGGACCCCAGCCGGAGAGGATGCCGCCGGCGATGAAGTAGCCGAACACCTTCCACACGCCGGCCAGCACGGAGACGCCGATCACGTTGAGCGGCTTGAACTCCTTGAGCAGCAGGCCGACGATTAGGGCCTGCACGCCGTCGATGACGAACGTGAAGATCGCCCACTGCGGGTAGCCGTTGATCAGGTCGGACAGGGCCGGGCCGAGGCCGCCGATGATGCCGCCGATCCACGGGCCGAACGCGTAGGCCGAGAAGAAGATCATCGTGTCGGACAGGTTCAGGTAGCCGCGTGTGGGCGTGGGGATCTGGACGAACATGGTCACGACGGTGGTGACGGCCGTCATGACGGCGATAAGCGGGATGGTGGCGGCGTTGAACGTCTGCTTCGTGCGTGCAGTCATATGGTTCCTCTCTTCACGAAAACTAAGCCATGACCCGCCGGTTCGGGCGAGGTCATGGCTTAGGATACTCGGTTCTTTCCCGGTCGCATGTTACGTGTCCGCGGCTCGCGGATCACACGGTCCGCAAACCGGTCGACCGGTTTGTCCGACGCTTACTTGGCGAGGCCGGAGGCACGGACCGCCTCGAAGCCGCCCTTCAGGTCGTCGAGGATGTCCTCGATGTTCTCGGTGCCGATGGACAGGCGGATGGTGCCCGGGTGGATGCCCTGGTCCTCGAGCTCCTCCGGGGTCTCCTGCGAGTGCGTGGTGGAGGCCGGGTGGATGACGAGGGACTTCACGTCGGCCACGTTGGCGAGCAGGCTGAACAGGTGCAGGTTGTCGATGAAGACGCGCGCCGCGTCCTTGCCGCCCTTGATGTCGAAGGTGAAGATGGAGCCGGCGCCGTTCGGGAAGTACTTCTTGTACAGCTCGTGGTCGCGGCGACCCTCGATGGACGGGTGGGAGACGGACTCGACCTCGGGCACGGTCTGCAGGTATTCGACGACCTTGAGCGCGTTCTCGACGTGGCGTTCGACGCGCAGCGACAGGGTCTCGGTGCCCTGCAGCAGCAGGAACGCGGCGAACGGGGACAGGGTGGCGCCGGTGTCGCGCAGCAGGATGGCGCGGATGCGGGTCACGAACGCGGTGCCGCCGAGGGCCTCGTAGAAGTTCAGGCCGTGGTAGGACGGGTCGGCTTCCGTCAGGGTCGGGAACTTGCCCGGCACCTCGGCCCAGTTGAACTTGCCGCCTTCGACGATCACGCCGCCGAGGGTGGTGCCGTGGCCGCCGATGAACTTGGTCGCGGATTCGACCACAACGTCGGCGCCGTGCTCGAGCGGGCGGAACAGGTACGGGGTGGCGAACGTGTTGTCGACGATCACCGGCAGGTGGTGCTTGTGGGCGATCTCGGAGATGGCCTCGAAGTCCGGCAGGTCGGCGTTCGGGTTGCCGAAGGTCTCGAAATAGACGAGCTTGGTGTTCTCCTGGATGGCGTCCTCGAAGTTCTGCGGAACCTCCGGGTCGACGAAGGTGGTGGTGATGCCATCGCGCGGCAGCGTGTGCTTGAGCAGGTTGAAGGTGCCGCCGTAGATGTTCTTGGAGGAGACGATGTGGTCGCCGGACTGGGTGATGTTGCGCACCGCGTATTCGACGGCCGCAGCGCCGGACGCGACCGCCAGGCCCGCGGTGCCGCCTTCGAGGGCCGCGATGCGGTTCTCGAACACGCCCTGGGTGGAGTTGGTCAGACGGCCGTAGATGTTGCCCGGGTCCGCCAGACCGAAGCGGGCCTCGGCGTGGTCGAAGTTGTGGAAGACATAGGAGGTGGTCGCGTAGATCGGGACGGCGCGGGCGTCGGTAGCCGGATCGGCCTCCTCCTGGCCAACGTGCAGCTGCAGGGTTTCGAAATGGTACTTCTTGTTCGGGTCGGTCATGATGTGCTCCTTCGGTGGGGTATCCATTGGCTGTTGTCTTGTGTCGCCACCCTGCCGGCCGTTTCCGGTTGGTGTCCGGCTGTCGTGGCGAGGTGTTGGTTTAGACCTTACGAGCAGGAGGCCGGCCGATGCAAGCCGGACGCTATCACGGTTGCCTATACCCCTTTATCAACCCTTGGAATCATTGGGATATCGTCTTGTCCGACCCGGCTGAAAATCATCCGTTTTCTCCGCGACACGCCGCGCCCGGATCGTCGCGCCGAACGTCGGCGCCGGTCGTATCGCACAGCTTAAACCGACAACCATCATCCATAAGTCATGCCGACGGCTAGAGTCATGCACAGGCAAGAAGGAAAGGACGGCCATGACCGACGACGTTATCCTCTACGAACGCGATCCCCATTACATCCCCCGCGTCGCCGCGGTGCACGACATGTGCGGCTACGGCACGTGCTCGCTGACCGCCGCGATCCCGATCCTGTCAGCCGCCGGCTGCAACGTATGCCCTGTGCCGACCGCGCTGTTCTCCGCGCACACGCGCTACCCGGTGTTCACGTTCCACGACACGACCGATATCCTGGACGGCTATCTGGATGCGTGGCGCAAGGAGAACGTCGATCTGGACGGCGTATATTCCGGATTCCTCGGCTCCCCCGACCAGGTGGCGATCATCCAGCGGCTCTACCGCGAATACCCGCATGCGCTGCGGCTGGTCGACCCGGTGATGGGCGACGGCGGCGAACTGTACCCGACATACACGCCCGAACTGTGCGAGGCGATGGGCGCGCTCGCCAATGGGGCCGACGTGCTGATGCCGAATCTGACGGAGGCGTCGATTCTGACCGGACGCACGTATGCGGGGCTTGATCTTGACGATGCGGCCGTGAATGATCTGCTTAGCGCCCTGCTCGACATGGGGGTGCGCAACGTCGTGCTCAAGGGCATCGACCGCAACGACGGCACGATCCGCAACTATGTGGCGAGCGCAGCGGCCGGCGTCACGGCCAAGCACGAGCTGGTTCACGAGAAGCTGCCGTATATGACGCACGGTACGGGCGACGCGTTCGCCTCGGCATTGTGCGGCGCGGTGCTGGCCGGCCGCGGATTGGCCGAATCGGCGCATATCGCGGGCGAGTTCGTCCGGCACGCGATGGTGTCGACGCTCGACCAGCCGCATTACGCGGAGCGCGGCGTCAGCGTCGAGCTCAATCTCGGCGAGCTGACGCATCTCGTGCGGCGTTGACGAGAACGGCTCGTTGGCTGTCGGACATGACGGGTCCGACAGTCAGCGAGCCGTATGATGCTTGTCTGGCCTGCGTCGCGGATACGATACGTCAGCGTTTGCCGGCGTAGATGACGTTGTCGATCAGATCGCGGTAATGGTCGGTGATGACCTGCCGTTTGGCCTTCAGGCTCGGCGTGAGCATGCCGTTGGCCTCGGTGAACGTGTCGGGCACGATCTCGAACTTGCGGATCGATTCGGCGCGGGAGACGAGGTCGTCGGCCTTGTTGACCGCGCGTTCGACCTCCGCGTAGACGATCGGGTTCTTCGCCGCCTCGGCCAGGTCGGACACCGGTTCCGCGCCCTGCGATCGCAGCCATGTGTTCGTTTCCGCGAGGTCGAGCGAGATGATCGCGGCGACGAACGGCTTGCGGTCGCCGACGACGACGCACTGGTCGACCACCGGCGAGGTCATCACGGACGCTTCGAGGATGCCGGGCGAGACGTTCTTGCCGCCGGCGGTGATGATGAGGTCCTTCTTGCGGCCGGTGATCGAGACGAACCCGTCGTCGTCGATCGCGCCGAGATCGCCGGTGTGCAGCCATCCGTCGACGATCTGCTGGCGGGTGATCTCGGGATGGTTGTGGTAGCCGACGCAGACGGCCGGCGATTTGATGCACAGTTCGCCATCCTCGTCCACGCCCATCGTGACGCCCTGCATCGGCAGACCGATGGTGCCGATCTTGTAGCCGGCGGTCGGGTTGACGCTGGACGGGGCGCAGGTTTCGGTCATGCCGTAGCCTTCGAGCAGCGGCAGACCCACGCCGTTGAAGAAGTGCGCGATGGACGGGTCGAGCGGCGCGCCGCCGGACACGGCGTATTCGACGTGTCCGCCGAAGACGGCCATGATCGAACGGTAAACCAGCTTGTCGTACAGCGCATGCCTGACGTTGAGCATGAACGGGATCGGCTCGCCGGACTGCTGCGCCTTCGACCAGTCGCGGGCGGCCTGCGTCGCCCCCGCGAAAATGCGACCCTTAAGACCGGAGCCGGCCTTTTGGGAGGCCGCGTTGTAGATCTTCTCGAAGATGCGCGGCACGGCGAGGATGAACGTCGGCTTGAACGCGCTGAAGTCCGCGAGGATGGTCTTCAGGTTGCTGGATAGGCCGAGCGTGACGTTGCCGGCGAAGCAGAAGAACTGCATGTAGCGTGCGAACACATGGGCGAGCGGCAGGAACAGGAGCAGGCGGCGGTTCGGTTTCATCGCGATGTCGGGCATGGACTGCACGCCCGAATAGGTGATGAACACGAAGTTGCGATGGCTCAGCTCGATGCCTTTCGGCGTGCCGGTGGAGCCGGACGTGTAGACGATCGTCGCGAGGTCGTCGCCGCGCACGGCGCGCTCGCGCTCCCAGAACTCGGCGTCGGAGACGGCGTGGCCGTATTCGATCATGGTGTCGATGGCGCCCATGCCGATGACGTACACGTCGCGCAGCTCCGGGCAGTCGTCACGCACGGATTCGACCTTGTCTCGCTGCGCGTCATCCTCGGCGAACGCCATACGCACGCGGGAGTCGTTGAAGATCATGCTCACCTGTGCCGGAGAGTTCGTCTCGTAGACCGGCACGGTGAGCGCGCCGATCGACATGATCGCCATGTCGAGGGCAGTCCACTGCCAGCAGGTGTGCGCGATCACCGACACGCTGTCGCCGGGCATGATGCCGCGGGCGATCAGACCCTTGGCGATGGCGATGACCTTGTCGCGGAATTCCGATGCGCTGAACGAACGCCAGACTCCGTCACCGTCCTTGTATTCGACCAGCGCGTCGTCCGGGGTGCGTTCGGCACGTTCGGCGAGCACTTCGAACAGGTTCTTGTCGTCGTCGATCGGCCGTTCCAGCGGTCGCGTGTATTCCTTATGCATGGCTCTCCTACCGTAGTGTCTGCGTCGCCTTCAGTGTAGTGCGCTTTGGTAACAAAACCGGCATATTCGCGTATATTGTCCGTCTCCTCCATCCTCTGTTCGACCCGTCATGCCGTCTACACCGTCGGCTTGAGCGTGATTCTTCGCTTCCCAGCCTGTGAGGCGGGATCGAGGTACCGCCTGTCGCCCGCCCGTATGCCCCAGTGCACGCAGGATTCGCCGCAATGGTCCGACGCTCCTTCCACTGTCGCGAACGGCAGTCCCTGTCGGACGGTCGCACCGACGGCGAGATCGGTGACCGCCGGTTCGAAGGTCAACGTCAGATCGCCATAGGCGATGCTCACCACCGATTTGCCGGCCACCATGCCGGCGAAGGCGATGACGCCCGACACCGGCGACCGTAGATCGTCTCCAGGTTCCGCGGCGAGATCCACGCCACGGTGCCCGGGCAGCCACGGTTGCGCCGGACCGTCGAATGTCTGCAACACGGTCGGCTCGCGTACCGGCCAAAGCATGTCGACGGCGCATCCCACCAGCGCATCGTCATCCGCTAAGGCGATGCGACGCTCGCGCCCGTATGTCACCGGCAGCAATACCATCGCAACCGTCAATGTCGCGCATAACGCGCAGGCCGCGGCCGCCCGCCTCCCATGCGCCCGATTCCGTTCACGCAGCGAACGGTCGCACATAGCCAGGCGACGACGGCGACGCCGGTATCTCTCGTCATTCATCACGTCTCCTTTCCGCCACGGCCGCATGTCGGGGCCGCATCATCTCCCGCCATCGTGCGCGGCGGCCCATCATTCCGGTAGCCGACCATCCCGTCATCAGACAGGCGAGCGTCGCGGCGGCGCTTACCTCTTTGGGATGGCCGTCGCCAGGCGCGGATTCGGGAGGCGGCACGATATCCGGCATACGGGCGCGAACCCCGGTGACCAGCAGACGCCGCGTGTTGAGCATGATCGGCGTGCAGGTCACCAAGGTGACCAAATCCCGTCCTCGCTCGATGCGCAGCCGGTCGGTCTGGTCGGGATCGGTTTCGAGGATGCGCTCGACCTGATAGCTCAGCGTTGCCCCATCGCCGAGTTCGATGTAGAACGGGTCGCCGGCCTCCAGCTCATCGAGTCTGGTGAACAGTTCCTTGTCCGCCAGGCCACGATGCCCGGTAATGACCGCATGCGTGGAGGTGCCGCCCACCGGCAGACTGGTGCCGTGCAGATGTCCCAGACCGTTGGCCAGCGCGTACTCCCCTGCGCCATGACGAATCGGCAGTCTCAATCCGATCTTCGGAATGCGCAACGCCGCCATGATGGCATCTCCCATATCAAGTGTGCGTTGATATTCCTCGTCTCCGTCGAACGTGAAATCCCCGACGATCATGCCATCGGCCAGCACTGCCTCGCCGATGACCTGTGGCGTTGCCGCCAGCCGTGTGTTGTAGGCGCGGGCCGCGTCGAGCATCGCCCTCGTGCCGTCATCCACCTGCGTGGCATCCCGGCTGGCCTGCGACATCGCACGCTCGGCATCGGCTTGGGCCATTGCCCGAGCAACGCCTATCCATGTGAACAGGGCGATGCCGAGCAACGACGCGACGACCGTCATGGCGATCAGCAGACGGAATCTGAGCCGCGCCGCGCCGATGCGACGGCGCAACGCGGTGCGGGTGGCGCGGGACATCACCACGGGGGTGCCGTGCAATGCCTCGCGCCACCGTAACGGCACGAATCCGTCAGCGTTCATCGTCGGCTCCGGTGGGCGGCTCGCCCGTATCCCGTCTGCGGGTGAGGCCGACGACCCCGCCGAATCCGACACCGCACAGCCCGGCCCCTGCGGCATACGCCGTTCCCAGTCCTTTGCCGCCGGTGGAAGGCATGGCCGTGGTTTCCGGCAGTTTTTCCCATTGGGCGTCGAAGATCAGGTATTCGCTGTACTCCGACGACGGATACTCGCTCAGCGTCACCCACTGGGTATCGCCAGGTTGGCTGATGCCGCCCGACCCGCGGGACTTCCAACCGGTGAATCGATACCCCGCGCGTGTGAACTGGTTGGCGGCCAGCGTGGCCGGGACCCGAGTGTAGTAGGTCTCGGTGTTGAGATCGTATGCGGATATGTTGGCGGACGTCGATTGCATCGTTCCCGTGCCGCCGTTCGGAGCGTATCTGATCAGCCCCATGTATACGGCCCAGCTGCGATGGTAGATCGCCCACCATGTCGACGAACCCGTAGCGGTCGGGGCGGTGATGCGATCGCCGGGTCTGAACAGGCGGAACCGCTTCTTCCCGTTAATGAAGGGCGGCTCGAATCCGCCGTTGCCGGTGATCGTGCACACGTCGGCGCCCCACTTGTCGTCGCATCGCCCGCCCACGTCGAACCACTGTGATTCCCACACGACAGGCGACCAGTCGGCGTTGCCGCTCAGCCCTTGGTTCGGATGGTATTCCACGCTCGGCAGCCCGCTCATGGACGGCATGACATATGACGGCTGACTGTTGACGTCGATTCGTTTCCCCGGATACTCGGTATCCTCGTTGTCGAAGAACTTCATCCACCCATGGGTCGGAGCCGAATCGGACAGGAGCGGCAGGGAGAACAGCGATATCCGGTCGTCCATACCCCTGAAATCCAGGTCAGGATCGTCTTGAAGCAGTATTCCGTCGTCGTCGGTCTGCTCGATCAGGCCGGTGGTCGCGACCTGTTCGCGCTGAAGTTCGAGGTCTCCTCCCTCATCCTGTGCGACGGCGACGGGCGCGACCGCCGTCGACAGGCAGACAAGCACCGTGCATGCGAGCGCCGAGAGCATGGGCGCGAGGGCGCTCGCCCGACATCTGATAGCCATGTCATGACCTCCATACCGTATCCATACCGTCTCGACGCGTCTTGCCGGCCTGCAGGCCACCAAACAGAGCGACCCCCAGCACGAACAGTCCACACGCGCTCATCGCGCCGATGGTGGTACCACCCGTCATCGGCAGTTGGCTCATGTTGTTGACGTTCTTGACGGTGGCGACAGGTGTCGAGGTCTTGCCATCAGCCTTGCTGACCGATGTGGTCAGGCCCGCCTGGTCGACGCCCACGATCGAGATCACGCCATCGTCCGTGATCGTCACGCGGAAGCTCGGTTTCACCAGACTGAAATACCCTTGCGGCACTTCGACTTCCGAAATGAGATAGCTGCCAGCGCCAAGCCTCGCATAGCCGATCAGACCACTGGAATCGGTGGACCTGCGCTGCGCCTTGTCGGCGGAATCCACATACGTCCACTGCTTGGTCTTGTCGTCCCAGTTCATCCACTTCTTGAGCGTCTCGCTCTTGATGATGAACTTCGCCCCGGCGACCGGAATCACGCTCTGGCCGGTGCTGGCGGCGCTGATCTTCTTCAGGTTGACGTCGAAGGTGAGCACGTCCACCGTGTCTCCCGGAGGGTTCTCTCCCGGCGGATCGATGCCGGGCTGCCAGCCGATCGACACCTTGACCGTGTTCGAACCCTTTTTGGCCTTGGCGACGTCGGTGATCTTCGACGAGTAGGTGATCTCCACCTGTTCGGTGGCGTAGCTGGCGATGAGCGTCTCCTTGGACGTCACCGTGAAGCCCTCTCCCGAGGAGAGTTTGCCCACCGTGCCGAACGCCGACGTCACGTCCTTGCCGACGTTGGCGCCCGCCGAGATCTTTGCCTTGAACGTTCCGCTGACATACTGCATGCCGGTCATGGCATCGGTGAGGGTGATCGTCGTGGCGGCCAGCTTGTTCGGCAGCGTGACCCGGACGCGGAACTGCCTGGTTTCGCCGTTCGTCACGCCGGCGCTGTCATGCCAGGTGCCGTCCGCCCGTTTGATCTCCTTTTTCGGAGTGGCGACCTTGTCCTTCATGTATACGGAACCCAGAGTCGAATTCGTCGCGGTTTTCACCGCTCCCCGGATGGTGGTCGACGCGATGATTGGCAGACCTGCGGAATCGGTGATGAGATAGTAGCCTTCCGTCAGCGTCAGCGCCAACGACGACGCCGTGGAGGTCTGGTTCGCCTTCGCCGCGGTATGGCCGGAGATGTTGGCCGCCAGTGTGGCCGCGATCACGCGCGTCGCCTTCGATCCTGTGGTCTGCTTGAGCATGCGTTCCGCGGGATTCTGGCCTTTGGCCGTATCGACGGTGATGCCGGCGGCCTTCAATGCGGTGGTGATCCACTTGGATGTCGCGTCGCTGGACGGTTTGGCGCTTACCGATTGCACGGTCGTCGCATCCTTCATCACCACGTCCGTATACGTGGCGAGAAGATACGCATTGAACGTGTGCCCGGCCAGGGAGCTGCCGCTGCCCGCCTTGATCGTCAGCGTCCCGTTCGCGGCCTGTGCGCGTACGGAGTGCACGGCGCCGCTGAGCATCATCGTCACGAAGCAGATCACGGCAACGGCGATCCTGAAGAATGTGCCTCCGACGTCCTTCGTCTGGGTATTGTGCGCTGTCATCATCGTTCCTTCCTTGGAAAATCCGACTATGGATTGCGCTCGCCGGCGCTGTTGCCGACGAGGTGATCTACACGATGCCGGATCGCGAAGTCGATGTCCAGCCAAACAGGGGTATGTGGTCGAAAGGTCGGACTTATCCACACTCGGCGTGTCGTTCCACATTTTTTGTGGATAATTTTTCGCCGATCCACATCAATCCACATTTCATCCGTGTCGCGGACAGTTCCTGTCCGAGACCGCCATCCACAGCGCGACACGCCGAAGACACCGCCGAAGTTGCATCATCGCAATTCTTGAATATTATTTACATCTTGTGCACGGCGCTACGTCGCAGCACGTATTCCTGCGTAGCTCAGTTGGCAGAGCATCCGACTGTTAATCGGACGGTCGCTGGTTCAAGCCCAGCCGCAGGAGCCATCAAAGGGCTTCGAAACTAATGTTTCGAGGCCCTTCTCGTTATCGTCCACTAGTCCCAGAGACCGCGATCCTCCACTCCTTTACTCAGCGCAACTATTCTCGGGAATCACTCCATCGTCCCGAAAATAGTTGCACTGACGTCGGCTGAGCGCAACAAATTCCGGAACAGTGGGATGATTTCCGAGAAAAGTTGCGCTGAGCCGCCTGATATCAGAACGAATCGAATCGGTTGAAGGAAAACCATCACGCCCCGGCGCAGATCACATGCTGATCTTGGTCAGCGGCATGGCCGAGTCGATCGCGAAATCGGGCGCGGACAGGGTCACGCCGGCCTCGACCAGGTTCACGCCGAGCATGGCGACCATCGCGCCGTTGTCGGTGCACAGCTTGATCTGCGGGATGCGCACCTCGACGCCGCACCGTTCGCCGTATTCGAGCAGCTTGGCGCGCAGCTGCGAGTTCGCGGAGAACCCGCCGCCCACGATCAGCGACTTCGACCCGTACTGCTCGCATCCGCGCATGGCCTTCTTCGCCAGCACGGTCGCCACCGAATCGGCGAGCGACGCGCATACGTCATCCACCGGAATCTCGCGCCCGGCCGCCTGCTGTTCCTCGATCCAACGGGCCACGGCGGTCTTGACGCCCGAGAAGCTGAAATCGTACGGATGCGCCGCGCCAGCCTTGCCTTGCGTGAGTCCCTGCGGCACGCGAATGGCCTTCGGATCGCCCTTTTGCGCATGCCGGTCGATGTGCGGGCCGCCCGGGTACGGGAAGCCGAGCAGTCGCGCCACCTTGTCGAAGCACTCCCCCGCCGCGTCGTCCAACGTGGTGCCGACCACGTCGATGTGCCGAGCCACATCCTCGACGTGCAGCAGCGACGTGTGGCCGCCCGAGACGATGAGCGCGAGCGTGTCCGGCGGGAACGCGCCGAACTGCAGCTGGGTGACCGCGATATGCCCGATCACATGGTTGATGCCGTAGATCGGCTTGCCGGCCGCCCATGCGAGCGCCTTCGCGCCCGACACGCCAACCGCAAGGCATCCGGCAAGGCCAGGCCCGGCGGATACCGCGATCGCGTCCACGTCCGCGAGTTCCAGTCCGGCGTCGGCGAGCGCCTTCGAGACGCATGGCACGAACGCCTCGGCATGGGCGCGGGACGCGATTTCGGGGATGACGCCGCCGTATCGCGCGTGTTCGTTCATGGATGAGGCGACGACGTTGGAGCGCAGGGTGCGGCCCTGTACGATGGCCGCGGCGGTTTCGTCGCAGGTCGATTCGATGCCCAGTACGATCGGTTCGCTCATTTCGTCTCCTCGTGGTTGCTGCGTTCCGTATGCTCCGTATCAGGATGGCTTGCGTTCGCATCGTTTGCGTTTTGGAAGCCGACGATGTGTGGCTCCAAATCCAGCGCCATGACGTGCGCGTCGATGCCTTCGGGCTGGTAGTACCGTTTGCGCAGTCCGATGTTTTCGAAGCCGAACCGGCGGTACAGCGCGATGGCCGGCTCGTTGACGACGCTGACTTCCAGCAGGATGCGTCGTGCGCCCTGTTCGCGCGCGCGATCGACCAGCCAGGTCATCATAGCGGCCGCGATGCCCTGCCGCTGGTATGTCTTGCCGACTCCGACGTCCATGATTTCCGCGTCGTCGCCGTCGTACCAGTAGCCGGCGAATCCGCGCACGTCGGCCGGCCGGATCGCGTCATCGTCTCGTTCGTCCGCGACATCGAACACGTACGTGCGTGCCGGCGCGTCGAGTTCCTGTCGTATCGACGCCTCGCTCCACGCGTGGTTGCCGAACAGTTCGACTTCCAACGCGCGCACGGCGGCGACGGCCGTTTCGCGGTCGAGTCCGTCCAATGGTACGAGCATCAGGCGGTCCTTTCCGCGCCGGCGTGGTTGAGCACGTGCTTGAGCGGCGCGGGAATCTCCGCGTCCGGCCGGCGCAGGTACAGCGGTTCGACTGGCATTTCCCGATCGCCCCGCAATCCGCGCGACAACGCGGTCGCCGCGAACAACGCGACGCCTTCCGCACCTGCGTCCAGTACGGAACCGTCGATCACGTGGCCAAGCGCGTCGCCGAATACCGTCCACGCGCCCGCATACTTGGCGGCGCCGTGACCGGCCACATCCACGACATAACGCACGCCGTCGTGTGCGGAACGTTCGTCGATCACGTCGCGCACGCGTTCGACGATCCGTTCGGGATAGTCGATGTCCATGCCGATCCAGCGGTTGCCGTCGGCCTCGTCATCAGGCATGTTGATGGTGCCGTGGATGAGCGTGAAATACAGCTGCTTGCGTCGTGCGTCGTTCACGCACAGGGTGACGTGACGGTCAAGCTCGGCATGTCCTTCCCGTACGGCCGCATCGTCGCAATTCTTTGATGCGTCGGCCGGCACGAGTCGTGGCAGTTCGGACAGAAAGTCGACGCCGGCGAACATGTCGCCACCGTCCATGACAGCCGCCAGCATCTCATGTTGCGGCTCGAGCACGTTCTGTCCGACGAGTTTCGCTCCGGTCGCGAACGCGAGGGCCTTGGCTGTGACGATGCCGGCGCGCAGTCCAGTGAACGGCGCGGGACCGAGTCCGACGACGATCGTATCGATGTCGGACGGTGCGAGTCCGGCCTCGGACACCGCACGCGCGATGTTGACTTGCAGCCGTTCGACGTGGGTGCGCGAGTCGGTTTCGACGATCGGCTCGCGTCCCACGATGCCTACGGTCGAACCGTACGACGTGTCGATCACCAGCGTGCAACCCATGCGTGTCTCTCCTTGATCGTGACTGATCCCGAACGATGCGTCCGAAAAACCTGTAGCGAGTCTACAACAAGGAGTCCCACATCCCCCTTATCCTGTCAGTCGATCGTCCACGAATCCCATCGTGCGCCGACCGGCACCAGCGTGACCACACGCGTGCCGTCGCTGGTCAGCTCGCCGTCGTTCGCATCGCCGTTTCCAGCCGGATCGCCGTCGGACGACCGCAACGGCCGGTCGATGTGGACTTCCAACCGTTGCGGCGCGAGCGCGGCGGCCATCTGCTCGCCCCACTCCATGAGAATCACCGTGTTCGCGCTCGGGTCCTCGAGTTCCTCATCCAATCCAAGCGATTCGAGTTCGTCGAGCAGTCGGCCGACCGCGTCCTGCCCGGGCGCATACGCGTTGCCGCCGAGCCGGTATGCGTCGACATGCACGAGATGCGCGGGGCTCCCGTCGGCGAACCGACCGTCCAGTTCGCGGGCGATGGTGAACGTCGGGGAGACGATCGGCTCTCCGATGCCCAAGCCCCGGCCGAATCCTTGCGCGAACGTGGTCTTGCCGGCGCCGAGCGGCCCGGACAGCAGCAGCACGTCGCCGCCGCGAACCTGCCGCGCGACCCGCTCCCCCAGAGCGCGCATGTCGTCGTCGGTCGGCACGTCGATGGTGATGCTTCGACTCACGTCGTTCATGATTCCCTTCCCTTCCTGCCGATCGCGGTCAGGCAGCGTTCGATCGCGTACACAGGGTCGCCGCCGTTCGTCTTGCTCTGCTCGTCCGCCCATGCGAGCAGCTGGATGCACCGGCTCATGCCGTCCGACGTCCATCCGGACAGCTGTCGTTGCGCGTTCTTGAGCACCCACGGGTTCATCTTTGCCTCGGCCTGCGAGATCACGCCCGAACGCACGGCCGAGGCCTTGGCCATCGACCGCAGTTTCATCGCGAGCGCGCCGATGAGCGCGATCGGGTCGGTGCCTTGTTCGACCGCGGACCGCATCTGGACGATCGCCTCGGCGGTGCGTCCGGCGACGGCCGTGTCGGCGACCGCGAAGCCGGTGACCTGCGGGTTGGCGGTCAGATACTGGTTCACGCGGTTCAGGCCGATCGGGTCGTCGTCGAAGTCGAAGCACAATTGGTCGCACATGGCGGCCAGTTCGCCGGTCTTCTCGCCGAGCACGGCGACGAGCTGCTGGGCCGCGGCCGGGTCGACGCGGCGATGGTTGCGTTCGAACCGGCCGATCGTGAAGTTGAGCTTCGCGTCCGCCTTCTTGAGATCGGCCACGGCCTCCTTGCGGGCGCCGGCCTTCTCGAACTGGTCGACGACGCGCTTGCCTTTCATGCCGCCCTCATGCTGGCAGATGACGATGCTGGCGTTCTTCGGGTCGGCGCACGCCTCCTTGCAGTAGGCGATCATCGCGTCGGCGAGCTTGTCGTCGGCGTTCTGCAGGTTGGTCACGGTGACGATCGACGTGTCCGAGAGCAGCGACGGGCCGACCGCCTCGTCGAACTCGTAGCGATCGGTGTCGCCCGCGTCGAGTTCGACCAGTTCCGCATCGGGACGGCGCTGCTGAGCGCGCTGCCGCAGATCGCGAACCGTCTGCCCGTTGAGATACGGGTCGCCGCCGAACACGATGGTGAACGGCGCGTTCTTGCCTGCCTTGTTTGCCATGCTCCCCAATCTCGCCGCAACGTTGGACAACGCCGGGATACAGAGGCAACAGGTCACTAGCGCGGGATAGCCCAAATACGCGCCGTTGTTGGCGTCGATGCCCCGGTCGGCGATGTCAGCGGGCATACGCGCGACCAGAATGAGCTATCAAAAGTGTGTGTTTACGGACGCGGATTCCGCAAGTGGGCGTTTGCCTACCATATGCCGGTTTTCGGGACGATCGAAAGTGGGTGAAACCGGACACGGGAATCGATAAGTGGGTGTTTGCCTACCACGAAAACCGTGATTTACCGTTTTTCGTGGTAGGCAAACACCCACTTGTGAATTTCCGCGTCCGCATCCGCCCACCAACACACGGAAAGTAGGCAAAGTCGGACATAGAGGGAACACGACCATCCTATTGGACGACGATATCCGGTCCGAAGACTATTCGAGGCTGTCTTGTGCGAGTCGAGCGAAGGTGCCGTTGCGGTCGATCAGCTGCTGGTAGGTGCCGGTTTCGCCGATGCGGCCGTGGTCGAGGACGATGATCCGGTCCATGTTGGTCAGGACGCGTGGCCGATGGCTGATGACGATCACGGTGACGCCGGACGGCCGGTTGGCGATCAGGTCGTGGTAGATCGCGGCCTCGGCGGTCGCGTCCACCGCGGCGGTCGGCTCGTCGAGCATCCACAACGGTTTGCCGGACAGGAACGTGCGCGCCAGCGCGAGCCGCTGCCACTGGCCTCCCGACAGGCCGACACCGCCCCATTCCTGGCCAAGCTGCGCGTCAAGGCCACCCGGCAGGCCGTCCACGATGTCGAGCGCACGGGCGCGTTGCAGTCCGTCGCGCAGTTCGTCGTCCGTGTGACGGGATGCGGGGTCGATGAACTCGCGCACGGTCACCTCGATGTGCGTGAAGTCCTGGAACACCATGCTCGACGCGCCCAACCGTTCAGCCCACGAATCCAGGGAACGGCGACCGTCATCGGACGATTCCCCGCCCAAGGTCAGGCTCACAGCACCGTCCGGCGTGTCGAGGATGCCGGCGACAAGCTTGACGAGCGTGGTCTTGCCCGATCCGTTCTCGCCCACCAGCGCGACGATCGACCCCGGTATGATGTCCAGCGACACGTCGTCCAACGCCGGAGACTGGACGGCCGGCACCGGCTTGCCGCCATCCTCCGCGGCATCGCCGTCACCATCCTTGCCGTTACCATCCGACTCGTCGTCGTCCTTCGCTGCAATCGGATACGCGTAGGTCAGGTGTTCAACGTGCACGCCGACCGGGCCGGCCGACGCGGGAATCGCGGGGATCGCGGGGTTCGCGTGCAGCAGGTCCATGAGCCTCTCGTAGGCGAGGATCATCGGCGTGGACGCCATGAGGTTGCCGAACGCCTCGCCCGTGGTACGCGTCACCGACAACCCCGTCATGATGCCCACCAGCGCGGCCGGGATACTCGCCACGGACGCATGGCCGCCCGTTAGGATCAGCCAGAACGCGCCGCCCGTCAGCACCGCGAACACGAGCGAGCTGACGCCGGTCAACTGCACCGTGCGCCACGAGATCCGCTCCCACATGCCCGCCATGTTGAAATACCGGACACGCGCCTGTTCGGGAATGCCGAACGAGCCGGCCGTGGCCGCGATCTCCGTGCTCGACGGCGGATAATCCAACAGTCGTTCGAAATAGTTCGCGCGACGCGACTCCCTGCCGCGCTTGGGCCACAACTCGTTCGTCAGCCTCTCCACGCCGAACTGCGCCAACAGCTCCGGGATCATCGCCAACGCGATCATGACCGCGGCCAACGGATGCATATGCCACAGGGAACCCGCCAGCATGATCATCGACACCAACGCGCCGACCACCGAGGTCGCGTCCGCGGCCTGCGAGGCCACGTTATACGGGATCGCGTCACGCGCCGCACGCACCTGCGTCGTCACCTCGTCGTCCAACGTCTGCCCGGGCGTCAAATTGGCCAGCGCATCGGTCAGATCGGACTGGTACTCGGCCATCAGCGGCTCCTGCAACAGATCACGCATGTTCTGCGCCAACGACGACGATACCGACATCAGCACCGCGCCCACCGTCAGCACCACCAGGATCAACGCGAACCGGCCCGCGCCAAGCCCGCTGTCGGAACCAAGCCCGTCCGGCCCACACGCCCAACCGATCAGCCACACCTGCAACGACGGCATCGCCATCATCACCAGCATCGACAGCCACATCGCCACCACACGCGCCGGACGCCGACGCAACGCATACACACTCGTACGCCACGACGTCACCACCGCATCAGCAAACGGCCGCAACCGCGAACCGTCATCCTTCTTCTCACCATTGTTCTCAGACACAATCGGCCAGCATAGAAAGTCAATGTTAAAAAAAAGAGGCTTCTGCTGTTTTCGTGGGTTAGTTTGTTGGTGTTGGTAGTTGGATGTTGAGTCCGCCGCATCGGAGCATGACGAGGCTGATGAGGTTGGTGACGTGGTGGAAGCCGTAGGCCATGCGGATGGTGACCT
>NZ_JBKEWJ010000023.1:0-48973 GCF_056357555.1 Bifidobacterium sp. LH_230 | reverse complement strand
ATCAGGCGCTTTTTGGTTGTTTGTTTATCTTGGTCGAAAACATCCTACCCAGGAAGCGCTCTTCTCTTACTCCCTCAACGGCTCAACGACGAACCCACACCCACGAAAACAACACAAGCGCCCATTTTGGCCAGTATCCACTCCCCACTATCACCAACATCACGCCAGCCACCCTTCCAGCGTGATATTTCAGCTAGCAAGCCAACCGCACTATCCAAAACATCACGCGAATCACCGTATTAGCGTGATGTTTTGGCTAGTAAGCCGACCGTACTGTCAACAACATCACGCCACGACGTTTCCGGAACTGCACCCAACGCCCAGCGCCTGCCCGCCCAAACAGCGACGAGCTAGAGCGACCGGGTGGATTGGCGGACGACCAGGCCGGAGGCGACCTTGCGGAAGACCGGGGCGTCGGTGTGGTTGCCCAGCGGGTTCCGGCCGGCGATGCGCTCGTTGAGCACGCGCACCGACAGCCGCGCCACCGCCTCAAGCCCGGGCGCGATCGAGGTCAGCGCCGGCGACAGGTACTGCGAATCGTCGGAATTGTCGAAGCCGACCACCGAAATATCCTCGGGGATGCGCAGCCCGCGCATCTGGATCGCATGCATCGCGCCGGAGGCGAGCATGTCGTTGAGCGCCACGACGCCGTCCACCTGCACGCCGGAGTCGAGCAGCGCGTTCATCGCGGCCACGCCGTCCGTACGATGCCACATGATCGACGGTTCCTCCAGCCGCGGATCATACTCGACGCCGGCCTCCTCCAGCGCCTCCTTGTATCCGCGCAAGCGCAGCGCCGCCGAACCGACCTCCTCGCCCGGATGCGTGCCCAGCACGGCGACACGCCGGCATCCGGTCTGCAGCAGATACTGCGTGGCCCGCTTCGCACCCTCGATGTTCTCCGTGGCGATATGGTCGAACCGATCGGTGAAGATGCGCTCGCCCACCAACACCATCGGATAGTCAAGTTTGACGTTTTCCAGATCGTCGGCGCTCAGCTCCAGCGGGCTGTAGATCAGGCCGTCCATCATGGTCTGCTGCGAGCCGAGCAGCGCATCGAACTCGCCGTCGCGCGAGTACAGCGTCGGCTCCACGATCACGCGCAGGCCGACCTTCTTCGCCTCCTCGATCACCAGCGACGACAACTGCGCGAAATACGGCATCTGCAGGTCGGGAATCGCCAGTCCGATGATGCCGGTGCGGCCGCGGCGCAGATTGCGCGCGGACACGTTCATCACATAACCAAGCTCCTCGATGGCCCGATTCACCTTGTCACGCGTCTTATCGGACACGAATTGGTAGTCGTTGACCACGTTCGACACGGTTTTGATCGACACGCCGGCCGCCTTGGCCACATCGCGCATCGTGACGACCCGCTCGGGTCCCGCCGCATTGCTGCTCATGCTGTCCTGCTCTCCATGTTCTGCCTTCATCGATCGATGGCTGCCAGCCGGCGGCGCTGACCGGACGAAACGCCGCTGCCCGTCCATCGCCGATCGAACGACGACCCGGGCAACAGTCCACCGCGACACGATTTTCATCGTTATACCAGCATAGGCCGTATTCAGCTCCCCATCGTGCCGCATGTCGGGGAATCGGAGCCCCTACGCCCTTTCGATTCGACAATTCACTTACAACGATGTATATTATACCTGAACTTACATCGTTGTATAAATCGGCGTGGCTTGTTCGAGCACGCTCAAAGGAGCACACGACATGCCATTCACATCAACGCTCCGCCGCGCGATCACCACGGCAGCCGCAACGGCCATGCTCATCGGCACGCTGGCAGGCTGCTCGCCCAACACCAGCCCGAACGCATCGCCAAACGGCAGGAACACCAACGCCTCCAGCCAGTCCGACATCACCAATATCAAGCGCGGCGAATCACACGACCCCGACATCGTCAAGGCCAACGGCAAGTACTACATCTTCGGCTCGCACCTCGCCTGGCTCACCAGCGACGACCTGATCAACTGGACGCCGTTCAGGAACAACCTGAGCGACGACTACGAGAAGATCTTTGCCGATATCTGGACCAACTGGTCGAAGCAGCCGTCCAATCCCGACGTCAAGGGCAACATGTGGGCGCCCGAAGTCTACTGGAACAAGACCATGAACAAGTGGTGCATGTACATGTCGATCAACGGCGCGAACTACCGCTCGGCGATCGTGCTGCTCACCGCCGACCGCATCGACGGCGATTGGACGTACGTCGGCCCGGTGACCTATTCCGGCTTCAACGAAGACAACGCCGGCAAGACCGACGTGTGGAAGGTGCTCGGCAAGGGTTCGGACCTGACCCGTTACACGTCGCGGACCGACACCGGCATCAACGCGATCGACCCGTACATCTCCGAGGACGACAACGGCGATCTGTGGATGAGCTTCGGTTCGTGGTTCGGCGGCATCTGGATGTTCAGGATCGATCCGAAGACCGGCCTGCGCGACTACGGCACCACCTATCGGACGGTCGCCAACCGATCCGACGCGTACTACGGCATCAAAATCGCCGGCGGATTCGGCAATTCCGGCGAAGGCAACGCGATCATCCACGCCAACGGGCACTGGTATCTGTTCCTTTCCTACGGCGGCCTGACGCAGACCGGCGGTTACCAGATGCGCATGTTCCGCTCCGACAAGCTCACCGGACCGTACATCGATGAAAAGGGCAACACCGCCATCAGCACGCATGCCATCGCCGACAACTGGCAGAGCGACATCGGCGTACGGCTCATGAGCTCGATTCAGTGGAGCGGCAACGACAACGCGAACATCGAAGTCGCACAGGGCGGCAACTCGCTGCTCACCGACGACGACGGCACCATGTACGTCGTGTATCACAGCCGCTTCTCCGGCACCGGCGAGAAACACGAGGTGCGTGTGCACGAGCTGCTCGCCACCGACGACGGCTGGCTCGTGGCCGCACCGTACGAATACACCGGCACCAAGGCCGCCGACACCAAGTACGACGCCAACAACGTGGCCGGTGACTACGAGTTCGTGATCCACGAGCAGAACACCTCGTTCCAAGGGCCGAAGAACATCCTCGACGAGACCAGCACCGACTACCTCGGCGTCAACAAGCCGGTCGACATCACGCTGTCCGAGAACGGCACGGTCACCGGAGACAAAACCGGCACCTGGAAGCTCGACAAGACCGACGGCACCGGAACCATGACCATCACGCTCGACGGCGTGGAATACCACGGCGCGTTCGACAGGCTGCCGCGCGACAAGGACCGCAAGGACGTGATGACCTTCTCCGTGATCGGCGGCAACCTGTGCGCTTGGGCCTCCCAGAAGTAGCAGCCGCCGCGCAACCGCGACGGACCGTTCCGCCGGCGTCGACGACGGAACCGGCAATGCCGGCGAATATAGGACCTGCGTTCTATACTCGTGATTACATCGTTGTATAAACATGGGTACGGCAACCCGTTGCGTAAGGGAGCGATCATATGGCGACTGACGAACGGCCGACGAAGACATGGGAGTTGAATACGAGTCCGTGGATGGGAGGGGAAGTTGAAGACGGCGTGACGGCCGCGGACGCCCGCAGCACGAATGTCGGCAGCGGCACTGCGGCTGCCACGGCTGCCCCGACCGCACACCGTCGCCCGGCAGCCTGCCGCGTGATCATCGACAACGATTTCGCCGGCGATCCGGACGATCTGTT
Organism: Bifidobacterium sp. LH_230; assembly: GCF_056357555.1. Classification (NCBI taxonomy): domain Bacteria; kingdom Bacillati; phylum Actinomycetota; class Actinomycetes; order Bifidobacteriales; family Bifidobacteriaceae; genus Bifidobacterium; species Bifidobacterium sp. LH_230. The sequence continues at coordinate 45,297 of NZ_JBKEWJ010000023.1, read as the reverse complement.
CCAGCTCACGCACCACGTGCTGTGCGAAACGGTTGATATCCGACTGATTATCGTCTCTCATTTAACTCACGGCGACTTTATCGATCCGTCCGGCGACACGGTCGCGCGCGGCACGGCACGCGTGCGCAAACTGTTCGGACTGCTGGGCCTGACCGGGTATGACGATGCGCTCGTCGCCGGTTCCGAGCTGCCGCTTGCCGACGACCATACGCCACGGCCGAGCGCCGCGCGAGACGCGATCATCCGCGAGGCGATGCGCGACGATACCGATCTGCCGCTGTATTACGTGGCCGGCGGCGGCGTGACCGATCTGATCAGCGCGTACCTGACCGAGCCGCGCATCGCCGAGCGCATGACGGTCGTGTGGATCGGCGGCCAGGAGTATCCGGGATACGGCGAAGCGCCGCTGGGCCGGCCGGTCAAGGAATACAACGCGCAGATCGACCCGATCGCGGCGCGCATGCTGCTGACCGGCTGCGGGTTCCCGCTGTGGCAGGTGCCGCGCAACGCGTACCGGCAATGCCTCGTCTCGACGGCGGAGCTGGCCTCGCACGTGCTGCCATGCGGCAAACTGGGCAGGTACCTGTGCGGCGAGATCGACAACATCCGGTTGCATGGCGAGCGGTATTGGACGCGGCCGACCGGCGCGTACTGTCTCGGCGACTCGCCGCTGGTGAGTCTGACCGCTTTGCAGACGACATGGGATATGGCCCCGGCGTCGAGCCAGTGGATCGCGATCGCGCGGCCGACGTTGGACGACGATGACCGGCCGGTCGATGTGGAGCCGGTGAGCGAGGCGGATGCGATGGCCGGGCGCGGCATCCATGTGATCACGCAGGTCGACAACCGACTGCTGTTCGGCGATCTGTTCGCGAAACTGGCGCTGTTCCGCCACTGGCAAGGATGGGACTGAGACACGTCATTTCGAGCGAGGCGAAACCCTCCCCACCCATGTCATTTCGAGCGAGGCGCAGCCGAGTCGAGAAATCCTATAAAGCGGTTTCCCGCTGAAAGATTTCTCCACTCGCTTCGCTCGGTCGAAATGACGACCAAGGGCAGACAGGAGTCCATACGACGAGGGCCGCACATCCGACGGTGGACGTGCGGCCCTCGTGTTTCCTGCGCGCCCCGTGTTCATACGGGACTCAGGCAGACAGTCCGGCGAACAGTGCGCTCCAGTCCTGGGACTCGTCGTCACGTGCATCGCGGTTGTTCGGTTCGTTGTTCATGGTGTTGCTCCTTAATCGTACGCCATCGTATGTCTTGACTTATATCAACCGATTCACTCACCTCATCGGGAGGTTATCGGTAACTGAAATAAAAATATCACACAATCGCACATTTGCGCAAGTCCAACCAACATTCGACACGAAAAATGTGAGCGCTCTCACAAACCCTTCACACATGGTGGTCGTCAACGATCACCATCCGCAACCACCTCCAACGACCATCACCCGCGATCACCGTCATCTCGCCATCCACGGCCATCCCAACGACCAACGCCAACGACCTCCATCAACTCTCGGCGTCAACTCTCAGCACAACTATTCCAGGAAAGAAACGGCTTCGCCCGAGAGAAGTTGCGCTGCCATCTCCTCAGCGCAACTATTCCCGGAACCATAGGCTGATTTCCGGGAAAAGTTGCGCCGATGACGACTCAGCGCAACTATTTTCGGGCGAAGCCGCTTATTTCCGAAAATAGTTGCGCTGAATATGATGCGTTTGAAGCCAACTGCACCGACCCGTTACAGCTCCACCTCGGGCTTGGTGGGGTCGTCCTTGATGTGGGCGAACTTGGCGGCGAGCGCCTCCTTGTTCTTGCGCTCGTCCTCCTCCTTGGCGCGGCGCTTGGCCTCTTGAGGGTCCCACGTCACGTCGTCGTAATGGCGCTTCCACTCGGCGGCGGCAATCGGCGCGATCACGCCGGCCGTCGCGCCCAATGTACCCGCACCGCCCGCAGCGGCATCGGCGCGAGCGTCGAGCAGCGCGCGGTACTGGTCGTCGCTCAGGCACAGCCGCGGCACCGCGGTCTGCTCGCGCAGTTCGTTGACGAACAGGATGATCGGCAGCTGCGCGGCCGCAGCATCACCGGCCGTCTGCGCGACGGTCGATAGCAGACCGTCGCAGATCACCAGCGATTCGGCGAACCGCATCGCCAGTCCGTCAACCAGCACGCCGGACGTTCCCGCATCGGCACTCGATGCCGACACACCAGCCGCATCGGCATCCGCACCACCGCGCTCACCCGCGATCGCCCGCTCGATCTCACCCAGAGCGTCCCGCACCGCATCCACCGTCGCATCCGGCCAATCGACGCCCATCGCGCGCACCGCGTCGAACAGCACGTCGGGATCGTGCGCGTCTCGGTAGTCGATCATCGTGTCGTACGCGTCGTTCGCGGCGAGCAGCGCGTCCACGATCGACTGCGGCCGCCCCGGAATCTCGTCCGCGCCTTCGTACACGAACTCGGCGTCAGGCACGGTCACGTCCTCGCCGGTCACGACCCGCGCGATCATGCGCGTGAGCCGCACCTGCAGGTTCTCCGCGTATTTCGCGTCGTTGTCCATCTGCTTCGCGTCGGTCAGCGGCCACAGCGCGACCAGTTGTGCCCCGGCCTCGGCCGCCTCGCGTACGGCCGGCAGCGCGGCGACGCGCGCGACCGCGGCGGAATCAAGAGAAACGGTCATATTCGCTCCTTTGCATATGCACGGTGTCGTGCCGAACCGGCGGGTACGACCCCAACCCGTCAGCCTCGGCTGCCACCCTCCTCTATCAGGGGAGGGAAATGCTCGCCCCCGCGGGGCAAACGACAGTCATCACACCCCATTATGCCGCTACTGCACGTCGGCCGCGGGGTCGGCGTATGTGATCGACATCACCTTGCCGCTCTCGCAGTCGTAGGTGATCGACGTGACCGACGCGAGCGCGGTGTGCCGCAGGAACATCCAGTGTTCGGGATGCCCGGTTTCGAGCAGGTGTCGGTACGACCAGATCGGCGATTCGTGGCTGACGACGACGATCTGCTCGCCGGGATGCTCGCGCACCTTCTCGCGCGCGAACTCGCCCACGCGCGCGGAGATCGAACGGTACGACTCACCCCAGCTCGGCCGGTACAGGTTGAGCACGAGCTTCCAGTTGCCGTTCTTCCACAGCGCGCCCTCGCCGTGGCCGATGCGTTTTCCGCGGAATTCGTTGCCCGCCTCGATCACGCGCGGGTCGGTGTGCAGTTCGAGCGGGGACTGGCCGCGGTCGGCGCGCACGGCGTTGAGCGCGTCGATGATCGCGCCGGCGGTTTCGCACGTGCGTTCGAGCGGCGACGAGTAGACGGCGGATATCGTGTTGGTCTGCGGGTTGGCGGCGAGATAGTGCGCGGTCGCCTCGGCCATGCGGCGGCCGCGGTCGGACAGATGGAAGCCGGGGAGCCGTTCGTACAGCAGATGGCCCGGGTTGTAGACCTTGCCGTGACGGACGAAGTGGATGGTGGTTGCGGTCATCGTGCGGCTCCTTCGGATTGGCTGACTGCTGCGCGGCGGTTCGCAGGACGATGAGCCGCAACACATTGTCATGTCGACCGAGCGATAGCCGAGTGGAGACATCTTCTCCGACACGTCATGTGCCACGCAAGATTTCTCGACTCGGCTTCGCCTCGCTCGAAATGACCAGATCGTCAAGAGACTCATCATCGATCCGCGAACCGCTTACGTTCTCCATCAATTATTCAACATGAATGGTCGGGTACGCCGCGTGTCGCGGCAAGCGAACTTCTAGAGTATCCATGACTGCATAAGTGAACAGCAAAAACGCATGCATTCGCACGGCTGACCCAAGGCACGGCAACATGACGCAGTGACCGGCCGCGGGGAGACGGGGAAGCCGAATCCTTTCAATCTACCAAGCGGTAACCAACGCTGCGCCGGGGGTGCGCCCGCACGCCACGCCCTGCATGTCACCGACGACGACCGACCGCCGCGACGCAAAACGGCGGCCCGGCCCCAGTACCCACCCGTGAGCAGAAAGGAGCGGCTATGGCAACCGCCAATCACCATCCCAACCAGGTCGTGAGCACGATCAAGGACATCAACCATAAACTCTTCGGCGGGTATGCGGAGCTGCTCCGCATACCCCACACCGCCCGGTTCGCCGTCGGCTCGGTCATCGCGTGCATGCCGTTCCCGATGGTCGGCATGACGATCACGATCTCCGTGCAGCAGTACTACGGCAACTATTCGCTGGCCGGCGCGCTCACGGCCGTGCAGGCGATCGCACTCGCGGTCTTCTCCCCCGTGCTCGGCAAGCTGGTCGACAAGTTCGGACAGCGGCAGGTGTCGATTCCGACGATCATCGTGTGGATGATCGCGTCGAGCGCGCTCGTGACGTGCATCACCAACCGCGTACCCGAATGGATCCTGTACTGCATCGTGCCGTTCATGGCCGCGATCCCGCCGTGGGGCGCGATGAGCCGCCAGCGCTGGACGACGCTGCTCAAGGGCGACCGCGAGCGCACGAACCGCGCGCTGAGCCTGTCGGGCGTGTTCGACGAGTGCATGTGGGTGATCGGCAACCCGCTCGCCTCGACGCTGGCCGTGATCTCCGGTCTGCTCGCGTTCTCGGTGACCGGCGTGTGCGTGCTGGTCGGCGCGCTGATGTTCTTGACGGAGCTGACGACCGAACCGAAGTCGCAGACCGTGCTCGCGCGCGAGGCCGGCATGACCCGCAAGCAGTACCGCGAACGCGAGGCAGCGCGCGCGAAGGCCGTGCAGGCCGAGGCGGTCGTGGAGGCGGCCCGCAACCGCGCGGTGGCGCAGGGATTGTCGGACGCCGAGGTGCGTGCGGCGGTCGAACAGGCGCAGGCCGACGCATTGGCCGGGCACAAGGAGTCGATCTGGGGGCCGGGCCTGATCGCGGTGTGCGTGACGTGGTTCGGTCTGGGCGCGTTCCAGTCGGCGGCCGGCATTTCGATCGTCGCGTTCGCCACCGAGTCGGACCTCAAGCAGTACACCGGTTTCGTGTTCGCGTGCTTCTCGATCAGCTCGCTGGTCGGCGCGCTCGTCTACGGCGCGAAGAACTGGACGATCCCTCTGTGGAAGCGGTTCTACTTCTGCCTGACCGTGGTCAACCTCGGCATCGGCTGCTTCATGTTCGCGCGTCATCTGTGGGTGATCATGATCATCTACCTGCTGATCGGCGTGTGCCAGGCGCCGACGTGGGTGAACGGCAACCAGCTGATGCTGCATTTGGTGCCGCCGACGCGGTTCACCGAAGGCATGGCGTGGATGGGCGCGATGAATTCGATCGGCGGCTCGGTCGGTTCGGCGATCGCCGGACAGTTCATCGACCGGATGGGCTCGCACGGAGGCTTCCTCGTGGTGACGACGCTCGCGTTGGCGTCGCTGGCGATCGCGTTCATCGGCTTCAGGCAGATCAAGTCGAGCACCGAAACCCCGACGCTCACCACCGTGAGCGTGTGATCGACGGGCCGCCTGGATTTCCCTCCCCTCTCAGGGGAGGGTGGCGCGAAGCGTCGGGTGGGGTACACGGCGCATCAGCGTCATTAGCATATCGATCAACCGCACAAACGTATGCTGACATCACCGTGGATGTCAGCATACGTCGGCCATATCGATCATATTTTGAGTATATCCATCTCAATAGTACGTAGTCATCAACGTTACGTAATCCGTTCGCAACCGTCAGTCAACCGATTATCCATAACGCAAAACCGCGATATTGCACCGTTCCATGCCGGTCATACAATGACAGGTATGGCAGTACATCACTACGGCCACTTGTTATAGAGAATGAGATTGAATATGACTGAAGTAACGAGCAATCCCACGGCCGAAACCAAGACCGAACAGGTCGACGCAGACAAGGCGAGCAAGCCCGCACGCAAGACGACGCGTCGCACTGCGGCAAGCAAAACCACTGCGACCAAGACCACCGCGCGCAGGACGACGCGCAAATCCACCACTAAGACCGCCGCGGAAAAGGCGGCCATCCCGGGCCTCGTCGGCGAGACCCCGGCGCAGTCGATCCCGGTGAACGAACCGGGCCAGTTCGGCCGCATCAACGTCATGGACATCACCCCGGCCGAGGAGCGCGGCATCTTCCCGGCGCGCGTCGAGCTGGGCGAGGCGTTCACGATGACCGCGCAGGTGTTCATCGAGGGACGCACCAAGGTCGGCGCGACCGCCGTAGTGCGTGGGCCCCGCGGCAAGGAGATGGCCCGCGTGCCGATGACCTGCGTCAACCCCGGCCTTGACCGTTGGCAGGTCGAGCTGACCTGCGGCGAGCGTTCCGACGTCAAGCCGTGGGACCCCGAGTTCGCGACCGTCAAGCGTCAGCTGGGCGAGTGGACCGTCACGATCGAAGGCTGGGAGGACACGTATCAGTCCTGGCTGCGCGACGCCCGCATCAAGGTCAAGGTGCACGACGACGTGGAGAACGCGCTGGATTCCGGCGCGGAGCTGCTCGCCCGCTGGGCCGTGACCAAGGACGCGCGACTCGACGCCGAACAGCGCAAGCTCCTCAAGGATGCCTCCAAGACCGCCGCCGACCGCACGCTGTCGGCCGAAGAGCGTCTTGCCGCCGCCGACAACGCCGCCATCGAGGCACTGCACGAGTCCAACCCGTTGCGCGACGGCATCTCGCCGAGCGCGCCGCAGCGTTTCAAGGTGGAACGTCCGGCCTCCAGCTTCGCCGCATGGTACCAGTTCTTCCCGCGCTCCGAAGGCGCGTACGTCGACCAGGCGACCGGCAAGATCGTGCAGGGCACGCTGAAGACGGCCGTCTCCGGCCTCGAACGCGCGAAGGCCGAAGGCTTCGACATCGTGTACCTGCCGCCGATCTTCCCGATCGGCGTGACCAACCGCAAGGGCCGCAACAACTCGCTCGTCGCCGGACCGGACGATCCGGGTTCGCCGTTCGGCATCGGCTCGGCGCTCGGCGGCCACGACACCGTCGACCCGCTGCTCGGCACGATGGACGACTTCAAGGCCCTGTGCGCGAAGGCGCACGAGTTGGGCCTCGAGATCGCGCTCGACTTCGCGCTGCAGTGCTCGCCCGACCACCCGTGGGTCAAGGCGCACCCGAACTGGTTCCGCACCAAGCCGGACGGCACGATCGCGTTCGCGGAGAACCCGCCGAAGAAGTACCAGGACATCTACCCGATCGACTTCAACGCCGACATGGAAGGCATCGAGAAGGAAGTCGAGCGGATCATGAACCTGTGGATCGAGGCGGGCGTCACGATCTTCCGCGTCGACAACCCGCACACCAAGCCGGTGCGCTTCTGGCAGGACGTGATCGCGGCCGTCACCAAGAAGCACCCGGAGGTGCTGTTCCTGGCCGAGGCGTTCACCCGCCCGGGCATGATGCGCGCGCTGAGCTACGTCGGCTTCACGCAGTCGCACTGCTACTTCCCGTGGCGCAACACCAAGGAGGAGCTGAGCGAGTACCTGCTCGAGACGAACGGCGAGGACGGTTACTACCAGCACAACACGTTCTGGCCGACCACGCCGGACATCCTCACCGCCTACGTGCGCGACAACGGCATCGCCGGCCACGCGGTGCGCGCGGTGCTCGCCGCGATGGGCTCGCCGAGCTGGGGCATCTACAACGGCTTCGAGCTGATCGAGAACAAGCAGCGCCCGGGCTTCGAGGAGCAGATCGACAACGAGAAGTACGAGGTCAAGGTGCGCGACTGGGCTTCGGCCGGCAAGTACGGCATCGCCGAGCTGCTGACCTCGCTCAACCGCATCCGCCGCGAGCACCCCGCCGCGTTCAGCTACCACAACCTGAGCCTGCTGCGCACGCACGACGAGAACATCCTCGCGTTCGCGCGCCACACGCCGGCCGAGCTGACCGGCACCGGCAAGGCGGAGACGCTGATCGTCGTCGTGAACCTCGACGGCCACAACGCGCACCAGGACGAGGTCCACTTCGAGATGCCCGACTTCGACGTCGATCCGGCCAAGGGCGCGCATCTGCGCGACGAACTGACCGGCCGCGAGTTCGAGTGGCACTGGGACAACTTCGTCTCGCTCGCCCCGTGGGCCGACGTCGCGCACGTCTTCACCGTCGTGCGTTGATGCTTTGTTGGGTTTTAATGTGATGGGTCTGACGCTCCCTCAGTCGGCTTCGCCGACAGACCCTCTCAGCTGAGGGGGCCAAGACGCATTTTTTATTCTCGGTTCCCTCGGCCGAGGGAGCTGTCAGCCGTAGGCTGACTGAGGGAGCGTCAAACCCATCACATTAAACCTGACGGGATACTAGTCGGCTAGCCGACTAGTATCCCGTCTTTTTTCCCGGCTTCCGTCACCGTCACAAGGCCGTAACCGAGTCCACGTCCCATAGCATTGACTCACTCACGATCATGCTGTGACCATCATGCCGTTATTGGACACATAGAACGCATATTGTGGGGACCGATAGTAGAGATCAGAAAGAAGGTCCTCATCATGGCATCATTCTGTGGACAATGTGGTACTGCGATCCCGGAGGGTGCGACCTCGTGCCCGAACTGCCATGCCGCAGTCGGCAACGCACCGGCCGGCAGCTCATTCGGCACGACCCAACCGACGGCACAGCCAACCCAACCGACGGCACAATCAGCTCAGCCGACGCAACCCACCCAGCAGCAGCCGGCACAATTCTCCCTCGACGACGCCGCCAACACGGCACGCAAGGGAGCCGAGTCGGCATTCAGCGCCGTCAACAGCGCCGTTAACAACTTCGCGGGAACGACGACCGCGGCACCCGGCGATCCGAACGATGGCATGCCGGTCCTGTCCGCCAACGAGTTCGTCGTCCGTCACTACCAGTGCTCCGCGATCAAGCACCCGCGCGTCAACGGATTCCTGACGCTGACCAACAAGCGCCTCATCTTCCACGGCAAAAGCTCGTCCAGCCGCATCGTGCGCGACATCCCGATCGATCAGGTGGACGGATTCGACAGCTTCTACGGCATGAATCTCAAGATCTTCCGCATCATCATCGGCGTGATCGCCGTGATAGCCGGACTGGTGACGCTCGCGACATTCCTGCCGTGGTCGCTGCTGCTCATTCTGCTGGGAATCGTGCTGGTCATCTCCGGTATCAAGCGCAGCTACTACCTGACCGTGCGCGTCGGCGACCCGGGCGGTCGCTTCGAGCTCGGCTCCGCACCTGAATCGATGGTCGGCAACGGTTCCGTCTACGCGCTGGCCAGCGACCCGGGTCCGGATGTCGACCGCATGCTCGGCGAACTCGGCGCCCTGCTCATCGATCTCAAGAGCGGCGACCCGCAGGCCATCGACCGTTGGGGCCGTCAGTAAGACTTCGGCTTCAGCAAGATTTCAGCAGACCGTCTGCGAACCAGATACACGCGCCACGACCATCGTCGATGGACGACAAGTAGACAGATATTCATACGAGTCGTGGCGGGCGAGATACAGAGCAATGATGGGAGTCCGTCGCAACGACCGGCTCCCATCATTCATGTAATTCATGTACAGCATCCAGTTTTTCAGAGAATTCATGGAAGAGAAGCAATCATGAAATGCGCACATTGCCAGGCAGAACTGCAACCGGGCATGAAATTCTGCACCCACTGTGGCGCACGTGTCGAGGCCGCAGCTGCGGCGCCGGCGTCGCAGCAATCCGCGGGACAAGCCACATGCCCGAACTGCCACGCCTCGCTCACGCCCGGCACGAAATTCTGCACCCACTGCGGCACGGCGCTCGTTGGGCCAAGCGCGCAGACAACGCAGACGGTACCCACGAGCGCCGGTTCCGAAGTCGGCTCGCCGGCTCCTGTCACGAAGTCGCCTGCCGCGCCAGCCGCTGAACGACCGACAACATATGGCCAGCAGACATCGGCCGTCCCCGCTCCCACGCCGGCCGTCCCCGTCGCGTCCGCACCAGCCCCCGCCACTTCGACTTCCGCGCCCGGACCGACGTCCGCGCCCGGCCCCGTTCCCGCATCTGCCGCATCCAAGCGGCCGTTCAACACGACGACCATCATCATCGCCGCAATCGTCGCGGTCGTGCTCATCGCGGCGGCCGCGTTCGGCGCCTGGTGGTTCCTGCTGCGCGACGGCGGAAAGTCGGCGCAAAACGTCCAGTCCAGCTCTCCATCCGACACCTCGTCAAGCGGCACGGACGACTCCGGCAAGAGCGAATCGTCCACGGAAACCAAGAAAGAACCCACCGTCTGCACCGATCTTCCCAAGATGACGGTCATGGACGTCGACGGCGGCACCTCACTGGGCGTGTCCGTCAAGTTCACGTCCTCCTGCACCGACGAGGGCAACGGGATCGAAGACGAATTCGACGAGGACGACGTGCAGATCACCGCCCGCGACGACGACGGTTCCGTCATCGCGTCCGCCGTGTTCGACTTCAGCGACAATCCGCTGGATCTGAGCAACGGCAGCGAAACACGCACGCTGATGTTCGCATCCGGACAGTTCTGGCGCCCCTTCAGCGAGTTCACCGCGTCCGATGTGACGTTGGACGTCACCGAGGATGTCGAGCCGTCCGACACGCAGGCGGCCGGTGTCGGCGGCAGCACGATCGCCGGATTGCCGATCGACCGTGACGAAGCGAACCATTACGCGCACGAGGCGCTCACCTGGCAGGTTCAGCACGACGAATCCGACGCGAAGCAGTTCCTGACCACGTACACCACGCAGCTGTCCAGCAAGAAGTACGGGATGAAAGCCGACGGCAAGACCTGGGATTACGTCGACATCGTTCAGCAGTTCATCGAGCAGAAGGTCAAGAATTCGAACGCGCTGATGGTCTGGTCGGGCAACTGGCCGACGTATACGAAGGCCAGTTCCAGCAGCGATTACTACGTGATCCTGTCCGGAGAGAAATTCGATTCGGCTGATTCGGCGAGCGACTGGTGCCCGGCTCACGGGTACGCGCCGGCCGATTGCGTGGCGGTCGACCTGCAGTAGTCGTCCGACGGTCCCGCACGCCGATTCCGCACGGGACGGGTACGCGGTATTGTGGTGCATGTCAATTACTGTCGATTTCAAGGAGAAATGACATGGCAGAAACCTTCAACGTCGTGGTCGAGATCCCGCGCGGTTCCAAGAACAAGTACGAAGTGGACCAGGAGACCGGCCGCGTCTTCCTCGACCGTGAGCTGTTCACCGCGATGGGCTACCCGGATGACTACGGCTACATCGAGGGCACGCTGGGCGAGGACGGCGATCCGCTGGACGCGCTCGTGATGGTGACCAACTCCGTGTTCCCGGGTTGCGTCGTCGAATGCCGCGCCGTCGGCCTGTACCACATGGAGGACGAAGAGGGCGGCGACGACAAGGTGCTGTGCGTGCCGGCCGACGTCCGTTACGACGGCGTCAAGGACGTCAAGGACGTCAACGAGTACCACCTCGCCGAGATCAAGCACTTCTTCGAGCAGTACAAGGCCCTCGAGCCGGGCAAGGAAGTCAAGCCGGGCGACTATTGGACCGGTGCTGATGTCGCGGAGAAGGAAATCAAGGAAGCGCGCGAGCGCCTCGCCGCTTCGCAGAAGTGAGCCATGAATCGGTGAATCACCGTTTGACGAATCGCCGATGACGCTGAGGGGATTCTTCCATGCATGGGAGAATCCCCTTTTTCATTGTCCGTTCATCACATGAAAACCCGGCTCTTCTGATTCCGGCATGTACGTATATGGCGCAAACCATATCGTGACGCGGAGCGTGACCGGGAGCGGGTCGGCAAATCACCGATCTTGTAAAACCCTTTGTTTTCCAATGATTCAGGAACACAGGTGTGACGCCCGATTCGCTCCCGGTCACGCTCCGCGTCACGAAATGGGGGCGGACCACATAGCGGTTGCACTCGATCCATCAGAACAGGGGAATCCCCATCGGGGATTCCCCTTCTCCGTTCCGGATACGGCATATCCTGCAGTTGTAGGGCCTTCCGCGAACGATCCTGAAGTAGCAGGGCCTGAGCAAAGTTTGGACAAGTACCCACAATCCCCGGAATTTCAAGCAATCCAAGCCAACGCGATTTTGCCCATCTCCGGCCCGGAGTCCCGTTCAATGCCACTCATGCCCTACAACTGCAAAATACGACGCGATCCCCGCCCTTTTTCGCTATCGCGCATACAATGGCAACGGATGTATATCGATACACATCGTATGGTCGAGCAAAACGACGAAGGGGTTCCAATGACGTACGCCGAGCGCATAGCACGCATCATTCCACTTTCACAGACCGAAGTCAGTCATTATCACGTCCGCGACGCCGCAGGAACTGCGGCGCTCAACCACGGCCCGGAACGCACAGTCATCGATCTCGCCGATCTTGGATGGCGGTTCATTTGTGGACACGGGGATGAAGGCATCCTCGAACCATCCGTCGCCGCCGCGGCGGATTTCGATGATGCCGAATGGGAGCCGGTCACCCTGCCGCACACGTGGAACGCGCTCGACACGAACGACGGCGTGCGCGGCAACATGAACCGCACGGTCGGCTGGTATCGCGCGCATCTGCGGGTGGTTCGTGATGATGCTGCCGGCGAAAAGATTTCTCCGCGCGCTTCGCTTGGTCGAAATGACACAGTGAATGATGCGACCGGCCTAAATGGCAAGGCAAGCGCTGCAACCGACCAGAACGGCAAGGAGAAGAACACCATCACCATCTCCCCCGGCCGGCGCACGTATCTCGAGTTCGACGGCGTGAACTCGATCACGTCGCTGTATGTGAACGGTCGCGCGCTCTCCCCGCTCGGTTCCGACCCGCAGGACACCGCCCGCGACACCGGCGATCCGGCGCATCTCGGCGGCTACGCGATGTTCCGGTTCGATCTGACCGACGCGCTGCTCGACGCCGTCAGCGACGCCGCGCCTACCGACGATCCGACTGCGCACGGCACACACGCCACCGCTGGCAACCGGGCCGACACAGACGTCGTGATCGCCGTGCGCGTCGACAACCGCCGCGACCTGCGCGTCGCCCCGCTGTTCGCCGACTTCAACTTCTACGGCGGCATCTACCGCCCCGCGCGGCTCGTGCAGACCGCCGACGTGCATCTCGCGCTCGACGACCGCGGCGCATCCGGACTGCACGTCGTCACACCGAACGCCGGCCGCAGCGATTCGATCGAACGGCCCGATCATCTCGGCCTGACCGAAGTCCACGCGGACATCGTCAACGACGCCGACCGCGAGCGCCGCGTTGCCATCCGCACGGCGATCGTCGCTCCAGGCAGCGCAGCGCCCACGTCCGACATCACCGGTGCCCCCGTTGCCGAAAACATCACCGACATCACGCTCGCACCGCACGAACGCCGTCACGTCAAGGTCACACTGGAAGTAGCCGATCCGCACCTGTGGCAGCCGATCGACTACTCGCGCGGCGCGACGAACGACGACGTCGCGTATCAGTACGACGTTCGCATGGAGTTGATCGATCGCGAGTCGCCGTCCGAGTTTGCGGGTGGCGACGGAAAGATTGCTCCGCTCGCTGCGCTCAGTCGAAATGACAACATTGCGGAACCGTCCACCGCGGCCGACGCGGCCGGCACACCGCTCGACTCGGTCAACGAGCGCATCGGCTACCGCTGGTTCCACGTGAGCCGGGACCACGGCTTCTTCATCAACGGCCGCTCGCACCCGTTGCGCGGCGTCACGCGCCATCAGGACCGCGAGGGACTCGGCAACGCGCTCGGCGACGCGCAGCATCTCGAGGACTTCACGATCATCATGCAGATGGGCGTGAATTACCTGCGCCTCGCGCACTATCCGCACGCGAACTACTTCTACGACCTGTGCGACGCGAACGGCGTGATCGTGTGGGCGGAAATCCCGTTCATCGACTGGGTCGGCGAGGACGAGCGCTTCGCCGACGTCACGAAAGAACAGCTGACCGAACTGATCCGCCAGCAGGGCAACCGCCCGTCGATCTGCTTCTGGGGCTTGCAGAACGAGGTCGGCAATCACAACACCGCGAACCAGTGGATCGCGATGCCGCAACTGTCGCGCGAACTCGACGATCTCGCGCACGCCGAGGACCAGACCCGCTACACCACGCAAGCCGCCGACCAGGACGAGACGGCCAGCTCGCGCGGCAATTGGGCGAGCGACATCATCTCGTGGAACATGTACCCCGGCTGGTATTCGCAGCCCGGCTTCGGCGCGCTCATCGAGCAGAAGCGTTCGATCGAGAGCCGCCCGCTCGGCCTGTCGGAGTACGGCACGGGCGCGAGCGTCGACCAGCACGAGTTGCATCCGAACGCGCACAAGACGCGGCCGAACAGTTACTGGCAGCCCGAGGAATACCAGTCGCTGCAGCATGAGGAGGCGCTGGCGTACATCAACGCGCACGACTGGCTGTGGTCGACATCGCTGTGGAACATGTTCGATTTCGGCGTGGATCACCGGCCGAGCGAGGCGGGACGGTTCGAGATCAACAACAAGGGTCTCGTGACATGGGACCGACACGTGAAGAAAGACGCGTTCTACCTGCACAAGGCGAACTGGAACCGGCTCGACCCGTTCGTGTACATCGCGTCGCGGCGGTACGTGGCGCGCGAGGAGGGGCCGAGCACGGTGCGCGTGTACTCGAATCTCGACCGCGTATGGCTGCAGGTTGCGCACGACGGTGCGGCTGCGGTGCGCTACGATGCGCGGGCTTGCGGCAACGGCGTGTTCACGGTCGACGGTCTGCTGGACGAGCCGGGCGTGTATACGATTTGGGCGTACGGCGTGGCTGGTACTACCACCGTACCGGTTACGTACGGAATGTCTGACCGCATCGCGACGATCAGGAACGAAGACCGACTGCCGGCTGCCGACATGGCCGGTCACAGCAACGTATCAGCATGTGGATCGACTGATGATACGGAAACCGCAACGGATGATGCGCCGTACGCGAACGTGTACGCCGATCAGGTGATCTGGACGCGGCTTGCGGACGGCGATCGGACGACCGGCGGACGGATCGTTGGTTCTGCCGATAGCACCGGTGCTGCGGATGACGGTTCCGATGATGGCCGCGCGCGGATCGCGGACGGAGCACAGATTCCGTGGTCGCTGTGGGCGCGGCCGGACAGCGGATTCTC
This sequence comes from Bifidobacterium sp. LH_230, assembly GCF_056357555.1. Classification (NCBI taxonomy): domain Bacteria; kingdom Bacillati; phylum Actinomycetota; class Actinomycetes; order Bifidobacteriales; family Bifidobacteriaceae; genus Bifidobacterium; species Bifidobacterium sp. LH_230. The sequence continues at coordinate 30,230 of NZ_JBKEWJ010000023.1, read as the reverse complement.
GCTGGATCGCGAGGGATTGCGCATGATCGCGCATCGTCCGCTGCCCGAGATCACGCCAGAACAGTGGCGTGCGGCGTTCTCGTTCAACGGTTCGGGCACGATCGACTTCTACGCGACGCTGCCCACCGGCCTGACCCCGTCCGACAAGGCCGTCATCACCGCCCCGGACGGCACCCAAACCGTGTTCACCGTGGTGCAGGAGTAGTTCGACTGTCTTGTCTGTGCACAGGCCGATGCGAAGCGATCATCTTGATCCCTTTCGGTGAGTGATATCGTCCTGTCTATGCGTAGACCGATGCGAAGCACCTGATTGCGCATCGGCCTACGCGCAGACAATGACCTCAATCATGCGCTTCTGCGCGCAAACCACAGTACGGGGTTCCTATCTTCTGGCGTGATATTCCCGCTACGATCGGGCCCTTACTATCCCAAACGCCACGCCAGAAGTTTGTTCGCGTGATGTTCGGGATACCAGCACCCCTCTGCTAGCGGAAATATCACGTCAGAAACCCCGTGGCGTGATATTTCCGCTATTACCCGCCCATTGCTATCCAGAACATCACGCCAAGAGGCCTGTTTGCGTGATGTTTTGGATAGCAATGGACCGGTTCTATCCCGAATAACACGCTAAGGGGTTAGTTCACGTGATGTGGGCTAGTTCGCGTGACATTCGGGATAGAACCACTCAGCGGGAAGCCTTGATCTTGCGGGCGAGGTCGGCGCCCCACATCGCACCGGTGGCACTCATCACCGCATCGGCGCCGGCCGCGCGGTACGCGGCGTAATCCTCAGGTGCAACCACACCGCCGAGGCCGATGATTGTGTAATCCAGTCCGAGCTTTTCGCGGATCGCGGCTAGACGCGCCACCATGTCGAGACCGGCGTGGCGGATCGCACGGCCGCACACGCCGCTGCGGTCGCGACCAGCTCCCGGCAGCGCCTGCTGCCCGGCGGCATCGACCAGTCGCGCGGAAATCGTGTTGATCGCGGAGAACGCCTGCACCGAGCCGCGCGCGGCCGTCTCGCGCACCATGAACTCGAGCGCAGCATCATCGACGATGCGACGCTCCGGACCCCAGCCGCCGGTCACCTCGGTCGGCGGGATGTACGCAAGCTTGATCGCGAGCGCACGGTCGCCGATCTCGTTCTTCACGGCCTCGGTGATGCGCCCGACCAGCGCCGGATCGTGGCACAGCAGTCGGTTGTGGCCCTCGTTCGGGCAGCTCGTGTTCATGACCATGAGGTCGGCGCCGGTTTCGGCGACGAGCCGCGCGGTGGCAACGTGGTCGGCGATGTAGTCGTCGGTGGTCATGCCTTCCACGCGCGAGCCCTGGAAGCTCGGGATGAGCAGCTGGCCCGGGCCGGCCGCCTCGATGGCGCGGCGCATGTCGGGCTGCCATTCGTCCGGGTCGCGCGAGGGCACGCCGAACGAGTTGGAGATGGAGATCGGCTGCTCGTAACGGGTGTCGGCGAGCACGCCCTCGTCGAGTTCGGCGCTGCCCGGGGTGAGCGAGCCGTCGGCGGCCTTGGGGTGCACGGCGAGCACGTTCGGGAACGGGTTGCATCCCCACGCGCGCGAGCGCACGGTCTTGTAGGTGGCAAGGTCGAAGCCCATGCGGAACGCGGCCGTGGTGAAGCGCGAGTTGAGCAGCGGGCCGGCCGGGATGCCGAACGGCAGGTTCACCTGATGGCCGAGGAAGTCGACGGTCGCCGCACCGGACTGAGCCGCTGCATCATCGGCACCGGTCGCGCCAGCATCATCGGCCAGCGCAGCGGCGAACGCGCCGAACGGACCTTTCGCATAGTTGTCGTCGTAGCTCAGATTGACGTCATAGAACGGCTCGAAATCAGTCATGGTTCTCTCCAACGGTCGCAATCGGCAGGGATATCAAAACAGTCAACTTCCACTGTAAAACACGGCCGCAACGTACACGCGGCGCACTACGAACACGATCAATCGAACGCACCGACGCGACCGCCGGCACCCGACTGCCGCATATCGCGCCCCTATCGTGACGCGGAGCGTGACGTGGAGCGGCGTCCGACCGTCGGGATACTTGCAAAAGGTTGATTTTGCAACGTTCCCAAACTCCCCGACGACGAGACGATCCGCACCCGGTCACGCTCCGCGTCACAACGCGCCTACGCCATCGCCACCGCGAACGAGACGAGCGCAAACAGCCCGTTGAGGATCACGAACGTCAAGAACCAGCCAGACATCCAGCCCCAGTACGTGTCGGGCGCGGACCGGTTCACGCGCCGGTATTCGCGCAGTCCCCACCCGTATTTCACGAGCACGTAGATCAGTCCGCCGATGCCGACGACCAGCAGCGCCACGCCGTACACCATGTTGCCCGTGTCGCCGAAGCTCGCCGCGAACTCGGACAGCACGCCGCCTAGGATCGCGTTGTTGAAGATGTGCAGCGCGATCGACCAGATCAGCGAATACTCCATCGCGACGAACGCGAACACGAGGCCGCAGCAGAACGCGAACACGCCCTGCACCACGTCGTCGTGGAACAGCGCGAACATGAGCGACGACGTGACGATCGCGAAGTTCCGGCCGAGCGGCTGCAGCTCGCGCATGAGCACGCCGCGGAACACCGTCTCCTCCACGATCGGCCCGATCAGGCCGATGTACAGCCACATGCTGATGGTGACGGCCGACTCGTCGATGCTGTCGGATGTGGGCGAGGCGAGCGTGATGCCGAGCGCGGCGAACGCGATCTGGATGAGTTGCAGCACGCCTTGGATGCCGATGATGAGGGCGACGAACGCGGCAAACCATGCGGGGCGCATGTGCGCGCGGGGTTCGTTCGGGTTGGTTGTGCCGGCGACGGCGGCCGGGTCGCCGAGCCAGAACGCGCGCGTGAGGATCGTGCGGTGGCGCATGAGCAGCATGAACAGGAAGCCGACCGCGACCGAGATCAGGCTCAGCACGCCGACCCACTGCACGCTGGTCTGTGCGAGGTCCTGTTCGATCTGCCGGAAGTTCTCGGCGGACGGCGTGTTCGCAAGGCGCGATCCGGCGACGCGTTCGATCGTGGCGATCACGCCCATGATCAGTCCGGCGATGATGCTCGCGCCGGAGAAGACCGCCTGATAGGCGAGGACGAGGCCGGCCGGGCGGCCGACGGCTTTGCGCAGGGTGCGGCGGCGGATCTGTTCGGGGGTGGCCTGCGAGTATGGCGCGTAAGGGTACGGGGCGTATGGATACGGCGGGTATTGCGGCTGCTGGTATTGGGGTGGGTACGGCTGATATGCACCCGGCTGCGGGGATTGCGGATGCTGTGCCGGGTACGGTGCCGGCTGTGAAGTTTGATATGACGGTTGACATTGCGGCGGGTACTGCCCGGCTTGTTGTCCCGACTGGTACTGCTGGCCCTGCGGTGGGTACGGCTCAGATTGCGGGACTTGCTGATACGCGCCCGCCTGATACTGCGGATACGTACCCTGCGGCAGCGGTTGCGGCGGATAGTACTGGCCGGATTGCGGCTGAAGTGGCTGTTGCGGCGCGGATTGGACCGGCTGCGGCGAGGACGACTGCTGCGGCGCAGGTTGACTCTGCGAAATATCGGCTGGTTGTTCGGCAGACGCCGTGGTCGGGACCGGCTGCGGGCCGGGTTGTGATTGCGTGTCAGCATCCGGATGCTCGGACGTTGGCGTCGTGGAAGATGAGGCTTGTTCCGTCGGCACCTGCGATGGCGCTTCAGAGTGCGTGTTTGATGGCAGGTCGTCCTGCGGGTGAGGTTCGGTATTGCTCATGGCCCCTAGGCTAACCACGTTTGCTGAACGATTCGTGACCGTGCCCACAGGTGTTGACAAGGAACGGCCGGCGCGATGCCGGTTACAATGAGGCATCATGACGAACACGGAGGGGAAGCCGCTGACGGTGGCCGCCGTCGACAACGACCGTATGGCATTGCTGGCGTTGAAGGGGATCATGCCGCAGCTGCTGCCCGAATCACGATGGTTGTGGGGCGTGGAGACCGCCGAGGATGCGGTGCGCAAGGCGCTGGCTCCCGCTACCCGACCGGACGTACTGCTAGTGGACATGTCGCTTGGCGAGGCGACCGGCGTGAGCGTGTGCCGCCGGATTCGCCAGCGCACCGATACGGTCGCACTGCTGGCGATCACCGCGTTCGCGGTGGATACCTATGCCGATCGTGTGGCGGCGGCCGGGGCGCAGGGCATCGTGTCGAAGGCTGACATTCCTCAATTGGTGCAGGCGTTGCGGGCGGTGGCCGATGGCGGTGTGTTCATCCCTGCCGGGCTGAAGTCTATGGAGGTGACTGACGACCGGTCTGACACTAATGCGCCAGCGCAGAATCCGGCCATTCCCCGTCAACGGAAGCTATTCCTTACTCCGGTTGAGGCGCATCGCCTGCTCATAGAAGAAGGTGACCGGACCGCACGCGATGCGGACAAGCCGAAGCTCGGCACCAAGGAAGCGGAAACACTGCATCTGCTCGCCCAAGGGCTGAGCTACGACGAGATCGCCTCCCGCTGGGGCGTCGCCGCGTCGACCGTGCGCACGCACGCTCATCGCGCCGTCGACAAGCTCGGCGCCCACTCCCTCGCCCACGCCATAGCGCTATGGCTTTCTCAAAACTGAGAGGCAGTTTCCCTCCCGTGCGGAGGTCTTTCTCCAAACCTTGAGGCAGCCCCTGCAGCCAACCCACCGCGCTGTCACGATTCAACAAGGCATGCGCATGCCAAGCTACCAGACCACCTGCCTCACAGTTTGGAGAAAGACCTCCGCCAGACCGGCAAACTGCCTCACAGTTCGCAGAAAGCCACTGCCAATGCGCCTAGTACTTTGTCGGACCTAGAATTGATGCTTTTATTCTTGGCTCCCTCGGCTGAGGGCCGAGCCGTGAAGCAAACGCCGGCGGCGTTTGTAGGCGAGGTGCGAGCGACAGCGAGCCGGCAAGGCGCGGCCGCAGGCCGTCCGCAATTGCAGGACGCTGTCGGCGAAGCCGACTGAGGGAGCGTCAAACCCATCACATTAAGTCCGACAAAGTACTAGTTTGACGATCAAGAGGCCAAATCGGGACTCTGCAGAGATCAGTTTGACGATCGAGAGGCTTTGCGAGAGCGAATCATTCGTCCCAAAGCCTTCACCCATACAGTTCGGGGGTATAGATCTGGGTGGCCTTTGATACGGGTTGCCTCTCGATCGTCAAACTGACCTTGGCCCCAGCGATTATCAACCTCTCAATCGTCAAACCGCATAAGCGAGCGGTATTTCGGCGCCGACCGTCCATGCGCCGTCCTGCGCCCCGGCGTGCAATGTCCCGCCAAGCGCCTCGATCTCGGCACGGTGCGCGCCGATGCCGTCGCCGCGTCCATGCCCATGCGCCAAAGTCGCCGCATCGTCGGCAAGCGCATTGACCTCGTTGATGCGAATACGCAGCTTGTCAACAGCGACGAACAAGGTATACGCCGCTTCGACGCGCTCATCCCCCATCACCGCGCCGTGCCGTACGATGTTCGCATAGATCTCCTCGATCAGTCCCATCGCCGCACGCCGCACGGCATCCGGCACCGCGACATCGGCGGCGATGTTCAGCCTCGTCACCCCGCGCAGCCCCAGCATCGCCATCATGCGATCTTGATCCCCCACGTATTTTTCCAACTGCGCGCCGAACGGCTCGTCCTCGCCGCCGCCGTCCGGCCGCGCCGTCCCAGCCATGCCAGCTTCCCCGAGTTCCCGCTTGCCGTTGAGCACGTCGATCACCTCGTGCACCCGGTCGAGCGCATGATGCGCCCGCTCGTAGATCGCGTCCAGCATCTCGCCCACATCGCCCTCGCCCACATCATTCGCCCCAACGGTTTTCGCCCGCCACGCAAGCATCGCGATCGTGGACATGTCGTTGGCCACCGAGTCGTGGATCATGTGCGCCAACTCCTGTTCGCGCGTGACCCGCCCAAGCAGTCGTTCGCTGCGCGCCGCCCGCTCGTTCGCCTCGGCCGTGCGCCGGAACGCCGAACCGAACATGACCAGGAACCCGACGACCATCAGGTTCAGCACGACCGTGAACACGAACACGATCATCGAGTACTGCGGCAGCACTCCGGAGAAATCCGTCCATGATCCCATCACGGCCGCAGCGATAGAACCGTCATCCGGACCGGACGCCGCCTCTATCTCCCCGATGCCGCTGATCGCCCCGCGAATCACACTGCCGCCGATCGACCCGGTGTGCAGCAGCACGAATCCGGCCGCATCCCCCAACGCATACCCGACCGTCACCGCGATCGCGCCCCACCTTGGCAGCAGGTATCCCAACGCGAGCAGCACGGCGAACAGCACGATGTCGCCGGCCTCCAGCAGGTTCGGCAACGTGAGGAACGGCAGCACCGCGACGCAGACGACCAGCGCGATCACCCGCGGCACGCGCGGTATGAACGGGATCACCGCAGCGAACGCCAGACAGGCCATCGCGACGATCATCTGCGCCGGTGATTGCGGCGGTCTAACGACCATGTCCAGCACGATGATCACGCAGCCGACGATGGAGTTCTTCTCAAGAAAGTGCGGTTCGCGCCACCATGTGCGGACGCCGGCGAGCACGTTTCGAAAAGCGGATGGAGAGGATGAGATCGATGGTGACATGGCGGTCACGCTTTCGGTTGCGACTGTCGGGATGACGGCGATGACGATTGCGCCGGCTGGGAGGGTTGCGTCGATGACTGCGACGACGGGGGCATCGGCCGAACCGATGACTGCAACGTCGGCCGATTCGACGATTGCGCCGCCGGCACCCGATCGAACCGTGCGCCGCGCGGATCACTTGGCATGATCATCAGCACGACCGATACGAGCAACGACAGCAGCGACATCACGATGAGCGTGAGCACCGTTACGACGATGACCTGCATGCCGTCCGCGGCCGAATCGCCGCCGGCCAGCGAGCTGATGATCGCGACGGCGAGCGCGGCCACGAATGCGCCGACCGACAGCACCGTCGGCAGCACCACCCACCAGCCGCGCAGGTTCTCGTCGTGCAGTCGCCGGACCGACAGCGACAGGTTCGGCAGGAACAGGATGACCTGTGCGACCGTTACGGCGTTGCTGGTGAAATCATAAAGCGGTGTGTCGGAGAACGTGTCGCCGTCACCGTTCAAGCCGATCGCCGATCCTATGCCGTATGCCGCGATGCCGGTCGCCGCGGCGACGATGATGCAGAACAGCCAGGTCCACCAGTATTCGCCGCGCGATGCGCGACCGTGGAACACGAACGTCTTACGGAAGAAACGGACGATCGCGGAGCCGAAACCGATGCCGTACCACGGTGCCCACAGCGGCGGTTGTGCACCAACATGCCCACCTTCGGACGGAACATCCCCGTTGCCGGCCCCATCCGCACCGGCCATGCGCTGCGCATACGTCACATACGGATTCCCATTGTCCGCATCCCGCCGCGGCATGAACGGATTTGGCTCATTATCCATCGTCGCACTCCCTTCGTCGTGTCCACTCAACCCCATTCTGGCCGATTCGTCCAGCCAGCGCCGTCACCGGTCAACACGCGTGTACCACCCGCGCTCTCGTCGCGTGGCATCGCATACAGTGATACGTACACCGACGAGGGGGATATCAATGAACGATCCACAGACCGATACGTCTTATGCCGGACCGGACGGCCCAACCGAATCATTCAGTTCAGCCGAGTCGACCGTCGCGACAGAGCCGGCCGATAATCCGATCAATCCACTTAGCCCGACCAGTTCGGCCAGCGCAACAATCCACCAACACGCCGGATGGCAGCCGTATCCGGAACGCATCCGCAGTATGTGGCTGGCAAGCGAGGCCCTACAGTTCGTCTTCTGGCTCGCGGTATGCGCCGCCGCGGCCGTGATCTGTTGGATGAACGACTGGTGGCGTTGGCAGCCGATCATCATCGCCCTGCTCGCCGCGGTCAATGTGCTCGATTTCGCGTCGCAGCCGTTGCAGACGCGGTACAAGTACGCGTTTCACCGGTTCATGATCGGCGACCGGTTCCTGCGCATTCGCACGGGATGGCTGTTCCGTTCGACCGTCACGGTGCCGTACAACCGGGTGCAGCACGTGGATACGAAGCAGGGACCGTTGCTGCGCAAGTTCGATCTGACGACGATCGTGATTCACACGGCCGCCGACGAACACGAAATCGCCTCGCTGGATTCGGCCGAGGCGGAACGCGTGACAGCGCTCATCACCGAACGCGTCGCCGCTGCGAAGGAGGACCTGTGATGGGCGAGACGAACGCCGCACAGCTGCAACCGCTGGACGATGGGACGACACAGGACGACGCACCGCGAGCCGCTCAACAGAACGACGTGCACAATCAGCGTCATGATCCCGACCGCCGCGATGCGCACGATCACAAGGACCATCACCGCGCCGACGGCTGGCGGATGCTGCATCCGGCCGCGCTGATCGTCGGCGTCATCCGATCGTTCAGATCGACGATCGGCATCCTGCTTGCTGTCGTCGGCTACCGCATCATTCGCGACGGATGGTCCACATGGATGCTCGTCGGCGCCGCCGCGCTCGTTCTGGCGCTCACCGTTGTGCCGCCGGTCGCCGAATGGCTGACCACGCGCTACCGGCTCGGCGTGGACTCGCTGGAGTTCCGCACGGGACTGTTCTCGCGCAAACGCCGCACGATCGGATATGGTGCGATTCATGCGATCAACAGCGCGTCGCCGGTGTATTTTCAACCGTTCGGCGTGGCGCGGCTGACGATCACGGCCGCCGGATCGGACGCCGATATCACGCTCGACGCGGTACCGGTCGCACTGCAACTCGAGTTGGAGGAACTTCGCGCAACCAGCTGCGCCGCGCGCGATGTCGATTCCGCGGCCACGCGTCCGATCAGCGCGGATGCTGCGGACTGCGACACCGACGATCTCCGACCGTTCCCGGCGGACGCCACCGGCCAGGTATCCCGGCCGAGCACACCTCCTCCGTCACTCCAGCCAGATGAATCCCTCGTGTCGCCTCGGCCGAACGATCTCCCTCTGTCATCCCGACCTAACTCCCCTCTCTCGCCATCTCAGCCGAGCACCACCAATCTGTCATCTCGACCGAGCGCGCCCCTCTTGTCATCTCGACCGAGCGCAGCGAGCGGAGAGATCTCTCCCCCGCAACCCCGCATCGCACAGTCAACCAGCCCAGCCGCAACCCCCGCACCGACATCATCAATCGCAACCCCGCAGCCAACCGCCAACCGCCCGGTTTTCCGCGCCTCCATCCGCGACATCCTGCTGTTCGCCGTCACCGACCTCGGCTTCCTCGCCGCCGCGCTGGCGGTCTACGCGGCCTTCGACCGGGTCAGCGATCTCATCCCACGCGCGTGGATGCGCACGGCCACGCAGTCGGTCGATGCGATCGTTGCGCAGGGCGTCCTCTCGATCATCCTGCTGATACTGGCGTGCGTGATCGCGCTCATGATCGTCAGCATCGCGTCCGCCCTGCTGCGGTTCTACGGGTTCGAGGTGTGGCGTCGCGGCGACGATCTGGTCGTCGTGCGCGGCCTGTTCACGCGCCGCACCGTCACGCTGCCGGTCAGCCGCATCCAGACGATCGCCGTCCGGCAGTCACTGTTGCGCCGACCGTTCGGACTGTGTTCGGTCACGCTCGGCCTGAGTTCCGCGGCCGCCGGCAGTGGTGACGAGAAGGAAAACAGCGATTCGGCGAACATCCTGCCGGTGGTGAGCACCCGCCGCGTGGCCGCGATCCTGCGCGAGATGCTGCCGGAATGGGACGTGCGCGACGCGGCCGATCTGCCAATACGGCGCACGGGCCGCGGATTGACCCGGTATTACGTGACGTTGCCGATTACGGCTGGCCTGATTGCGACCGTTGCGGTAGGCGCGGCGATATCGGCGATGAATTGGACCGGACGATGGTGGGCATGGCTGGCGTTGGCCGCGGCGGTGCTGCTGTTCGCGCGGTGGACGGTCAGCCGATGGCTGCGGTCGCGGGTCGACGGTTACGCGTTGCTGGATGAGTCGGGCGCAATGGACGATGCGAACGGCCGACGGCGCATCGGATCGATGACGACACCGGCCGACGATGGCAACGGCAACACCTCCGGCATGGACGACGAGAGTGGCGCATTGCGTGAAGCGACCGTCCGCAACATTGATGGCGCAGGAGAACGGCGTCGCATCGGATCGGTCACGTCACCGCCCGACGATAGCAGTGGAAATGTCGGCGATGCGAACGGCAGGGCCGATGCATGTCATGAAGCAGCCGTCCGCAGCGTTGACGTCGCAAGGGACGATGACAGTGGACGCTGCATCGTCCCGCTCCCCCATCGCATCGTGGTGACCAGCGCGATCGGCCTGACGCGGCTCACGCTGGTCACCCGCCGATCACGCGTGCAGTCGGTCGTCCGCAAGTCGGCGCTGTGGCGCGAACCGCGCGGCGTCGAAACGCTGCTGATGCCGCTGTTCGTCACCACCGGCCCCGAGGAACTGCGTTTCCAGTTCCTCCGCCGCCCCGACGCCGACCGCCTCACCGCATGGGCCGAGTGAATCACCTCTTGGCCGACGCGTCGCCGTATGTCAATTAGCCATCCCGTCATCTCCCTCCCCTCTCAGGGGAGAGCGTCGTGTACGCCGCATGCCTTCAGCAGTTCAGCCAATTCCCTCCCCTCTTAGGGGAGGGTGCCCGGCGCAGGCCGGGCGGGTTGGGGTACTTGCGGCTACCGCCGCGGATAACAGCATCGCGCAACCGCGCGATACCATCACTCCGCCCGCTTCAGCCACCACGCGATCAGCGCGAGGGCCGGCGCATAGGCCCGCCGCGACATGTGCTTGGCGGCCAGCACGCGGTCCGGCACGCGGTTGACGAGATCGAGCAGCTCATCCAGCATCAGCTCGAGCCGCCCGCGCTCCTCGGCCGTCAACGCGACCCGCGCCGCCGCCAGCCGCACCGCCGCCTCCTTGATCAGCGAACGGTCGTGGCTGTCGTAATCCACGCGCTGTTCCACGTGAAACATCGGCTTGCCCGACGTGAAACCGTCCAGCTCATCGATCACGAACGCGGCGATCAGACTCGGTCCACCCGCGGTCGCCAGCGCGTTCGCGAGCGCGGCCCGGTTGCGCGCGATCCGCACATCCCGGTCCCGCGCAGCCCGAGCAACCCGCGCGGCCCGTTCCAGCTCAGCCTCGCTCGGCTCGCGGTCCGACTCCTCCGCCCCGAACCGATGCTCGACCCGGTCCTTCGTCTCCTTCTGCTCACGGATCTGCCGCTCGCGATCCGCCTGCCGCCTGTCCAGCAGATCGTCGATCAGGTCGCGGTAGGCATCCATCGCCTTCCGCCGCGGCACCGGATGATGCAGCCGGTGCGGCGCGATCTGGAACGCCTGCCGGTCAAGGTGATGCCGGATCATCTCCGTCGCCGCGTCCAGATCATCCGGCAGTCGGAACATGCCGAGATCGATCGTGCGCCGCGGAATCTCGGCGACCGTCGCAAGATCGGCGTCGGTGAGTCCTGGGATGCGGCCGCGACGATTCGGCTGCGGGTACTCCCAGCGCGACCGGAACACGCCGGCCGGGTGAATGTAGAGTTTGAGATACGGCGTACGCGAGTCGCGGACGATGAGACCGGCACCCGTATCGGTGACGTCGGTGGTGCGGATGGACTGGATTCGTTCGGCGAGCGCCGATGTATTCATATGGTTTCCTTTCCTGCATGAGGGCGCACTACTCCCGGGGAACGGCCCCGAGGCCCTCAATCGCGTGGAAAGAAACCTTGAATTATTGCTTCATAGCAGGGGTTACTATACCACGCGATACGGGGGTGCGCAACGCACACTGACGAGACGGCCCGGGCGGCCCGGTGTTCAACTTTGCGCCGGGATGAGTTCATCTGCGATTGGCCTGCCACACATCATTCGGAAACACGAATGCGGTAAACCGTATCGTGACATGGATAGAGGTTGAGCAAAGGAATGATCATGCAAGCACAGAACAATCACCAGAACATGCATCACGGCAACGCGCATCACAGCGACGACCAGTACGACGCCTACATGTACGCCGAATACGGCATCGAGCGCTGACGCCCGAGCCGTCCCCGCACTGGCGGTTTGCCGAACGCAAGACACCCTGCGCCCGGCAAACCGCCAGTACTGTCTACAGACCCAAACCCGCGCACCCACGACGCGAAAATGCATCGATGGCGCAAGTAGCCGGTGCAGGTCATCCACGATTGCGGCACGGCACGAGGGATTATCCATAAACAACCCCGGTAACAAGTCACAGACAAGTTGCCCCAGAAAGCAGATTTACGGTAAGCTTTTTCTCGTGATAAAGCTGGACGTTGCCCAGTTCGTAAAAGCCGCCTCCCGATATGTTTGAGAGGCGGCTTTTACGCTTCGGAGGGGCGACCGCCGTGCACAAACCATTCATGACCGCCGAACAGGTAGTTCTACCGCAGTCCGGATATTTGGCTGTTGCTTCGCAGGCATCACGGGCCTTGGAACCCGAGAAGATGGAACAATTGCTGACTTCGATGCGTCGCGCAGTCACGGAGATGGGACTATACGACGAGGACGACGCAGCCTACGTGGCCGACTTCGACTGATGAACGAAAGGTGACGCCACGAAGTTTGGATCGCTTTGGCGAGGAAGACTCACGGGCTCCTCGTCAAAGCGATCAAACGGTACCGTATAACCAATCACGAACAGAAAACGATTTCAGCTGGTCAGGTGGCGGTAGAGTTCCGGATCGAGCGGCTTGGCCAGACGCAGCGTGGACAGAGTCACCTTGACCGCGCCGTCGCCGGCGGCGTTTGGCTTGGTGGTGAGCGTCGGATGATCGAACGCCGCGACGTGTCCGACGTAGTAGTACTTGCCGTCGGCCTCCTCCGCCTTGCGCATGACGAACAGCGGCACGAAATGCGTGCGCTGCCAATCATCCGCGCCGGCAGCCGCACCGAGCCGGTCACGCACCCACTGGAATTCCGGCGACTGCGGCGTGCGCCCGTTCTTGCTGAAGTACCTCATCTCCTGCGCGTTCAGGAATTCGTCCTCGTACTGGCTGGCCGCGTACTTCACGAAAATGGGCATCGTGTTGGTGTCCTTGTCCAGCAGATATCCGCCCACGTTCTGCGGCGTGTTCTCCTTCTTCCATCCGCACAGGCGCATGACGTCCGCCATCGAATACTTGCGTTCGTACAGGAACGCGCGATCGAAGGTGCGCTGGTTCGCCTGCGCTTCGCGGAACAGGTCACGGCAGTTGGCAAGCCCCGTGCGCAACGTGTCCGCAAAGAAGATGCGGAACGTGCGGTTCGCCGCGAGCAGCGAGGCAAATCCGTCACTGAGACGATATGACGGCCCGCTGTCTCCCGAGCTCGCACCGATCGTCTCGATCAGCGGCTGCTCGCCGAACCGTTTGTGGTTCGGCTTGGTGAAGTACGAATAATCGAGCACGCTGACCGCGGAGTCGAATTGATCATCGGACAGATCGGCCTGCGGGAACTCGGTTCGGACGGCAGCGATCAGCGAGCTGCGGCTCAACGATACGGACGGCCGCTCCCACCCAGCGCCGGCCGCCGCAGTAGCATCGCCCAGCCGTTCGTCCGCAAACCGGCACAGCCGATCAAGAATCACCAGCTCATGCGGTCGAATCCCCGGCAGCAGCAGTTCCGTCGCCATCTTGAGTATCGCGTCCTCGACGTCGCTCACCGGCTCCAACTGATCCGCGAACGACCGTTCCTTGCGTTTACCGCCGCCGAGGCTGTTCTCGCGCGAACGCACGAAATCGAGATAATTGTTGCGTTTCGCGGCCAGCGTGTACGGCAGCGAAGGATCGTACTCGTAGATGTCCATGAGCATCGGGATGCGTCCGAGTTCGTAACGCACCTGACGGTACTGTTCGGATAGTTTCTTCATCTCGGACCAGTCCGCGGTGTCCAGCGACTTCAGCACACGCTCCTTGGCGATCGGGTCGAAGCTGATCGACGACAGGCCGATCGACTTGCGTTGCAGGTTGCGTCGCGCACGGTCGCGATCGCCGGTGTTGCCGTACAGGGCCACGGGAATCAGGTAATTGTTGGCGTAGTTGCCGATGAAATCGATGACGACGACGCTGTCCTTGTGCGGGAACTTGCGCAGTCCGCGACCCAGCTGCTGGGTGAAGACGATGCTTGATTCGGTGCTGCGCAGCATCACGATCTGGTTGACCGCGGGAATATCGACGCCTTCGTTGAACAGGTCGACGGTGAACAGATAGTCGAGTTCGCCGTCCGTCAGTCGCCGCACGTACTCGTCGCGCTGCTCCTGCGATACCGGCTTGCCGTCGGCATCTGTACTGGTCACGGCCGCGGTACGATAGCGGCGTTCCGCCTGCTGGTTCCACTGCTGATTGAACAGGCGCGACAGTTCGTGCGCCTCGTCCTGCCGGCTGCAGAACACCAGTCCGGTGACGGGCAGGTTGAACTGGCCGTATTCCTGCAGTTTGTCGATGATGTAGCGCACGCGTTGTTCGGTGGCGAGTTGGCCGATCTCGTATTTGAGCTGCGCGGACTGTTCCGTATCGAGACCGTGCGCGATGTCAAGACGATGCGCGCTCTGGTTTGGGCCATCGTCGGAGCCGAGGTATTCCGCGACACCGTAGTAGTGGAACGGGCAGAGCATGTCCTCATCCAGCGCCTTCTGCAGGCGGATTTCGTAGGCGATGTTGTGACCGAACAGTTCGAAGATGTTGATGCCGTCGGTGCGTTCCGGGGTGGCGGTCATACCGAGCATGAAATCGGCGTCTTTGAAATGGTCGATGACGCGCTGGTAGCCTTCGGCACCGGCGTGATGCACCTCGTCGATCAGCACGTAATCGAATTCGTCGGACGCGAACTGCGCCAGCACTTCCGGCTGCCGCATGGTCTGCACGGTGGCGAACACGTACCTGCGATCCTGTTGTTTGCTGGTTCCCGAATACAGTCCCAGTTCCGACTCGTCGCAGCCGAGCACCTTCTGATAGGACTCCATCGCCGCCTTGAGAATCATCTGCTGCTGGGCGATGTACAGCATGCGTTTCGGCCGGCATGCGCGCACGTCGAACGCGGACAGGTACGTTTTGCCAGTGCCGGTGGCGGATACGATGATCGCGCGATGCTCGCCCTGATCGCGCAGTTTCTTCAGGTTCGCCAGAGCCTCCCGCTGCATGGCGTTCGGCTGGATGTCGCGGCTTTCGAGGGATGCGAGGATATCGCGACGCGGAGGCGCGTATTTCTTGAAATCCTCCTCGTACCGTTCGATCCACTCCTCGGTGAGCGGCACCGAATCGGCCACCTGCGAGTCGATCTCCTCGCGGATCTGCCGGACCAGCTCGCCGTCGGCTAGGGACGACACCTTCAGATTCCACTCGCGCTGCGTGTTCAGCGCGGCTCCGGTGAGGTTCGAACTGCCGACGAACAGTTCGTAATACGGGGTGCCGTTGTGCATGCGGCGGGCGAACACATAGCCTTTCGGATGGAACGGCTGTCCCTGGCCTTGCGATATCGCGGCGGAACCGTCGTCGGCGCCTTCCCATACGCGTACGTCCACGCCGGCGGTTCGTTGCAGGTGCAGCAGTTCCCAGAAGGCTTGCGGGTCGTTGAAATGGTTTTTGGTGGAGGTGATCAGACGGCTGGTCGGCCGCGTGGAATCGGCGAACGCGTTGCCGGTGCCGGGTATGGAACCGGCTGCGGCATTGGCATGATGACTGCGGAAATCCTCGAACAGGCTCAGTACCGCGCCGGTCGAGACGAACGCGACGGAGATGTCGAAGGATTCGCTGTTCGCGAGCGCATCGCTGATCTGGTCGTGCATGGTCAGGCCGCCGGGACGATTGGAGATCAGCGTTGGCTTGTAGTCGTCGGCGGCGTTCTCGCGCGGTTCGATGAAGCCGGCGATGGCGCTTTCGAGGACCGAATACGTCGCGTCATCGTACGGTGTCTGTTGTGCGAGCGGAAGGCGGGATTGCCGGTTCATGTTTGGGACGTTCTGGACTGTGTCTGCCATGATGTTCCGCTCCTGACTATGAAATCTTGCGCTGCATCCGTTGGCTCTTCGATGAGTTACGGGACCAGTATTGCTTCGATCTGGTGTGAAGGCTTAATGCTCTGCTCCCCCTGAAGGGGGAGCTGTCAGCAACGCTGACTGAGGGGGTGGCACACCCAACACATCAACTCCGACCAACCATTTAGCGCACCAGCAACTGCCGTTTCTTCGCGATAATGCCAACCGCTTCCCTATCGACCGGCGCCCAATCCAATCCCGGCATCTCAACCGGTTCCAACCATCGGATATCCGTATGTTCGGTGAGTCGAGGCATGCCGGAAATGAGATGGCAGATGAACGTCGTCAACCGCACCGTGCCGAAGTCATACGCGTATTCGCTGGTGCACACTTCGTCGGCCACATCGACTTCGCACAACAGCTCCTCTTCGATCTCGCGATGCAACGCCTGCCGTGCGGTCTCATGCGGCTCGATCTTGCCGCCCGGAAACTCCCAGTACCCGGCAAGCGACTTGCCCGGACCTCGCTGCGCGCACAGCACCGTCCCGTCGCGCACGATCGCCGCGCCAACGACATTGATGATTCTCGACTGTTCCGCTGCCTCCATGACTCACCAGGATACAACGCGGCAACCGCGACCGCGAACGATGCGCGGCAAACCGTCTTATCAGTTACGTGATAACTGCGATCAATGCAGGACTCGCCATGCGCCACGCTTGTCCGAACCCGTACGTTCGATGATTCCGGATTCGCGCAGCGTATGAAAGGTTCTCCATACAGTGGTGTAGGACACGCCCAGCGCACCGGCAGCCTGCCTATAAGTAATTGATGGATACTTATGAAGCAGTTCTAAAAGGCGTTGCTCTCGTGCCGTAATATCATTTACAGTTTCATTTACAGTTTCATTTACAGTTTCATTTACAGTTTCATTTACAGTTTCATCCGGGTCACGCCCAACCTCATCATGAGCAGGTAAACCATCCGCGGCAACATCGCCTTCCACCCAGCGCACCGGCACGAACGCCTCGAACACATCGCCATCGTCAAGCACCGGGTCCTTGCCGGAATAAGGCTTCGAGTACTTGTACAGATTGCGCATGCCGCTGCCAAGCTCGTCGGCCAAACCAATGTTGCGGAAGAACTTGGCGATAAACGGATTCTTGGACACCGGCTTGAAACTCGTGATGGCAAGCTGACCCTGAAAAATCGCCTTGGATGCATTCTCGGTGTGAACGCCGTCGCCCAGAATAAGGAACTTGGCCGGGTACGGGCTGACGAACTCGCGGTGGATCATCAGGTTCGAAACCAACTCGCGGATGATGATATCCCGGGGACTGACGGTCTGGTCGCCCTCCAACATGAACCGGTCGGGCAAGTATCGTTTCGCGAACTCGGAGATCTGCGATTGCGCCTCGATCAGGTTCGTAGTCACGATAAGCCGGTCGTCGTAACGGTCCAAATTCTGGCGGCGTACGATCACGTCGGTCTTGTAGGCAGGCGCGATGCGTGAGATGACCTCGTCCTTGCCGAGCAACATCACGGCGGCGAGATTGAAACCCTCCTCGCCGGTGTCGTAGTTCACGCCGTACAGATCGGCGCTACGCATCAGCTCCATATCGTCCATCTCGGACCACGGATGACCGGGCGTCTTCAACGCGGCCAGTTTGCGCACGCGCGGCAGCAGATCGAATCGGAAATCTGACGGCTTCAAGTACCGGTACACGCGCTGTTCACTGAAGTGATTCTGCTTGCGGATGTTCATCTGCGCGATCTGCGTCTCGCTGGTGATGCGACGGTCCACATCGGCCACCCGATCGTAGATCACATGTTTAAAACTCACGACGGATGGGCCGGCCGGAACCCAGACGCGGATCACGAGCTTGCCGTCATATTCGATGCGTTCAGTCTCGATAGCCGGCGCGACATTGAACAGTTTGGGATTGCCGATCACGTTCACGAGATTACGTTCGATGGCGATAGCCTGTTCACGATCGACACCTTCAACAGTACCGTCATTCAGCACCCCAAGGTAAATCGAACCACCAAATCGATTGTTGAACGAACATACCGTTTCGAACGTATCCGTCTCCGGCTGGACGCCGCAACGCTTGAACTCGACTGAGATGTTCTCGCCGCGCTCAAGCACGGCGGAAAGTTCCGTAGCGTTCATGTCGCCTCCCCCGAATCATTGTTTGTCCAGTGTAACGCAGGCCAATCCAGGTAACTCGACACACGAAATCGTATGGGTATCACACCACCGGTGGCGCGCAATACCGTTCCGTCGCGCACGATCGCCGCAGCATACGTCATGTGTCGTGTCCGGTACAGGTTGCGCATGCCACCGCCGAGCGGCCGGATGGTTATTCTCCGGTGCGGCCGACGACGTCGTTCATGTAGTCGCGCAGGATGACCGCATGGTTAATCAGCGGGTCCTTTGCAGCATACAGGAGCGTAACAGCCCCGCGGGCTACGATGATGTCGCGCAGCGCGCCGACGGCCTCTGCGCTGGCGTCCAGTTCCGCCCGGTATTGTTCGGCGAACTCATCAAAGCGCGCCGGATCATGGCCGAACCACTTGCGCAATCCGGGCGACGGCGCGATGTCCTTCATCCACAGATCGAGGGCGGCGCGCTCCTTGCTCATGCCGCGCGGCCACAGCCTGTCCACCAGCACCCTGTAGCCGTCACCGGATTCCGGCTCGTCGTAGATGCGTTTCACCATGATGTTCACGCCACCATCATCGGACCATGAGACAGGCAAGTCAATGTGCCGCTCGACTTCGGCTCCGTCATTGCCGTGATGTGCGGAACGCGGCGGCCTTTCGCGTCCTTACGACACCCGCATTTTCGTTAGATGGAGTACGCGACACATCTTCTCAAGGCCGACATTACGGGCATCTCATGCACCGGTGCCCGAGCTTTGCGCTGACGCCTCAATGTAACGCAGAGAGATTCGACTAGACGATGAATACCGAAGCAACAAGCTTCTCTCATTTGTCACCGGCTCAGAGACGGATACGGTGCAGCAGCAAGTTAGGCCGCGAGCTTGGCCTTGTAGTCTTCGCCCCAGTCCCATAGGGCGTCGATGACGGTTTTGAGGCTGCGGCCGGTGTCGGTCAGGGAGTATTCGACGCGCGGCGGCACCTCGGGGTAGACCTTGCGGTGCACCAGCCCGTCGGTCTCCATCTGGCGCAGGTTCGAAGTGAGCACCTTCTGCGAGATGTGGCCGATCGAGCGGCGCAGTTCGCTGAAACGCTTGGTGCCGGGCAGCAAGTCACGCACGATGAGGATCTTCCATTTGTCGGAGATCAGCGTGAGCGTCGTCTCCACAGGACACGCCGGGAGCGTGTTGACATCGACCATGAATCAGCCTCCTCAAATCGTTGGAATTATCCAATAGTTCCATTTAGGTAACTATGGCACTTTATGGTGCCTTCTTCCATTTTTATCAGTACGCCAATATCGTACTGTCACAACGGCGGAAGCACAAGACCGCCAAACACAACGAAAGACCACATCAGCAAGGAGCACCCCATGACCAAGCGCATCGCAGTCGTCGCCGCCAACGGCAAGTCCGGCCGTCTCATCGTCAAGGAGTCCGTCGACCGCGGCCTCGACGTCACCGCCGTCGTGCGCGGCGAGAACAGGACCGTCGCCCCGCACACGCTGACCAAGGACCTGTTCGACCTGACTGACGCCGACCTCGCGGGATTCGACATCGTCGTCGACGCCTTCGGCGCGTGGACGCCGGACGCCCTGCCGCAGCATTCCACCTCGCTCAAGCACCTCGCAGACATCCTCTCCGGCACAGACACACGCCTGATCGTCGTCGGCGGCGCCGGCAGCCTGTACCTTGACCCGGACCATACGCTGCAGCTGAGCCAGGCCGACACCTTCCCGGAGTCGTTCCTGCCCCTCGCCAATGCGATGGGCGCGGCCCTCTCCGAATTGCGTGAGCGCGCTGACGTCAAGTGGACATACGTCTCCCCGGCCGCCGACTTCCAGGCGGACGGTCCGCGAACGGGCGAATACGCGCTCGCCGGCGAGGAATTCACCACGAACGGAACAACCGGTAAGAGCGAGATCAGCTACGCCGACTACGCCATCGCCATCGTCGACGAAGCCGTCGCGACGCCGTCCGAGGCGCACGTCAACGAACGCATCTCCGTGCGCTGGTAGGCGACATCGAACCCGCACGCCGACGTTGACGTCGTGTATCGATGCGATGCACGACGTCGATAGACCGTATCTTGCAGTTGTAGGTCTTCGTGGCGGCAGACTCCAGAATCAGGAGTCTGCCGCTATTGCAATTCCACCATTTTCCGATGCCGATGATCCAGAACGAACCGCCGCCACCGGTAACCAGACCCTACAACTGCAAGATACGATCCAAGCGATACGAATGTGGCGGAATTGCATTGGCGCGAGTCGCCCCGGACGGATCGGGAAACGCTCATGTATGCACTTACATGAGGTACGGGAAAACGATCCCGCACAGCCTCGGCGCCACCCCGCCCGAACTACCTGGAAACGCGGCGATTCCGCCGTTGTGCCGGAATTCGAGCATGAAAAAAGGATTTCGGTGAAACGCCGAAATCCTTACCGCGCGAAGGATACGAGACCTCAACCTTCAGGCCGGCTCCGCCTTACTGCTGCTTGGAGTTTATGGGATTCGCACGCTCGCCGCACCACCTTCATTACCACGTCCACGGCGTGTCGCGACGGGCCCTCACGTCATTCACGGGATAGTTGCGATGGGGTGAGGATGCGCCATGTGCCGCGTCTGTCCGAACCTTCGCGAGTGATGAGTCCGTTTCCCCTCATCGTCTGAAGCGCACGCCATACCGTGTTATAAGACACGCCCAGCGCGGATGCTGCTTGTCGGTAAGTGAGCGACGGATTGTCTCCAATCAGGTTCAGAAGACGCTGTTCCCGTTCCTTCAGCCCATTTACAGTCCCATCTGGGTCAGTTGCCTGCTCATCAGTTTCATTCAGGTCGCGTTCAACCTCATCATGAGCAGGTACATCATCCGCGGCAACGTCACCTTCCACCCAGTGCACCGGCACGAACGCCTCGAACACGTCGCCGTCGTCGAGCACAGGGTCCTTGCCGGAATATGGCTTCGAGTACTTGTACAGATTGCGCATGCCGCTGCCAAGCTCGTCGGCAAGACCGATGTTGCGGAAAAACTTCGCGATGAACGGATTCTTGGACACCGGCTTGAAGCTCGTGATGGCGAGCTGTCCCTGAAAAAATCGCCTTGGGCGCATTCTCCGGTGACGTGCAGCACCGCACCGGCGCTTGACGCGTGCTCCCTGCCGTTGGTCGAAACAGCAGGGAGCACATCATACTGTTCAAATAGCACGACGACCTCTGATCGTCACTATCAAACCAACGTCACCGGATTCGTTGAAGTACGACTGTGCGGTATCGATATGGCGGTAGCCGGCTTCGATGGATTCGCGCACGCAGCGCGCCGTGTCGTCCTTGTCGATTTGGAAGACGCCGTAGCCGGTCTTCGGGATTTCGACGCCGTTGTGCAGGATGATGGTCTCCATGATGACTCCTTCGGATGATGTTCGCGTGGTTGTTCGATGGTTCCATACGCTACGATCCGGTAGTTGCTACCGGTCAAATCGCAACACGCCGGTAGATACTCCCGGTGGAAACAACCGGTGCGATGACGGACGACGAACAGCAACGAACGACAGATGACCGAAAGCCGGACGGAGTTGCGAGGGGAATCGGAGGCCGGTCTATGACTGGCGAAACGGAGCGCCTGTACACGATGAAGGAGGCGTGCGAGCGCAGAAGTCTGATTCCATCCGCCAACAGCCTGCAAGCCGCGCGAAAGTCAGCCCAATATATATTCGAGCACCCGGCTTCCCTCTTCCATTCTCCAGCCGGGTTAACCTCGCTGTGGAGCATAACGCCCTGAAGCATGTATGAACCCGTGCGTCAAACTACCGAGATGATAGAAGATGCTTGCGAACTTTCTTCAGGTAGTTCTTCTTAAATGTGCGCGCAGTGCCGAAGAATCGCTCATCGGTGGCCGTCTGTTCGTGGTTCTCATATTTGCGCGCGGTCAGTTCGACAGTGCAGATGAAGTCAGCCGCTTGAGCGAGCCGATAGTCAGTCGGTGAGCCTTGACGATACACGATGGCCTGTTTTGAGAGCGCGTACTCCACCGCACCGCGAATGGCCTGCGTAACGAGGCTTTGACCGCCGTCGTAGTACACCTTGACAGCGTCGAAACATTGGAAAAGATCAAGATGGTCGAATACGATGTTGACAATATCCCGTTTGATGCGTAGGCCCAGCTGCTCCAAAGTCGAGTAATCGTCCTTCCGATAGATCAGGGTCACGTATCGCACCGGAAGTTTGAACAGCATGGACAAGAAGTACGTGAGCAGCCGTTTACGCTGGCTGACGCTGAGATGCCGATAAGCGTCATGTCCATTCAACAGCGGCGATGTGTGCAGAGGAATGTTCGGCAGTCCAGCATTATGTAGCGCTTGTTCATACCCCTCGAACATGGGGATAACGGGATCGGATTGGTCGTGAAACACTAGCGTCAGCGCATAGTACTCGGACTGGAAGCCTTGCTCGCCGGATTCGTCCGCAAAGATTGAGCCGTCCGCCATCGCACCCTCCCGAAACAAAAATGCCGGGGGATTACCCCCGGCTACTGGAAGTCTCACATTACTGCGGACCTGTGTACCGCACACAGTATCAGATTTCGGCGAGCGCCGCAAAACGCGATTGGGAAGAACCGAAAGAAGCAGGCGACAGGACCGGCGAAACGTTGAGACTCCAACGTTTTCAGTATGAAAAAGGGTTTTCAGATTGCTCTGAAAACCCTGATGGCGGAGGATACGAGATTCGAACTCGTGAGGCTGTTACACCAACACGCTTTCCAAGCGTGCGCCATAGACCACTAGGCGAATCCTCCATTCGTGTTACCTCCGCGCGAACGCGTCAGCACACAATTTGGATATATTAGCACGATATTCGGAATTACCAAATCGGTTGGCGGAGGATACGAGATCCGAACTCACGAGGCCGTTCCACCAACATCACTAAAGGCATCCACAAAACCGCGGTTTTTCAACGATCAGCAGACCCGGCAAACCACTGATCCCCCTCATCACACAAAAACGGTCTTCGGCGTGTCGCACAACACTCCGAAGACCGAATCATCAGCCGAACCATCAGTCAGATCGCAGGCCGTCGGCAATCACCGCCACCAGACCACGCGACTAACGGACACCGGCCGACCGCCAGTGACCATCCAACCAACGGCAACCGTCCAGCCACCGATCAGTAGTTGTTCGAGCCCGGCCCCTCGAAACGCACCACGAAACCGCGCTCGTAGTGCAGGAACATATCCGCGCCGTAACGGTCCACGTCGCGGTGCGTGAACAGCATGCGGATCGCGAACGCGGTCTGCACATCCTCGGGCAGCTCCTTGAACGCCTTGTGCGCATCCCAGCCGGTCGTGGGCGAAACCGCACGGTCGGGCACGTACGCGTAGCCATAGCCGTCCTCGTTCACATACCCCATGAACGGCAGATCCCACGCGTTGTTGTCGGTCAGCGCCTGCTTGAAGTCCTCGACGGCGGCCAGCGCCTTGTCGCTGATGCCGAACTTCTTGGCGACCTTGTTGGCCTCCGCGGTCTTCGCGGCCGCGTCCTGACCGAACATCGACTCGTTCACGACGATCACTTGATCATTTGCCATGATTGTTCCTTTGTCTGCATGACATTACCAGTTGCGTAAACCGAACATGAACATGTTATATATAACATGTAAATCATTCGGCCTATTACTACGATTATGATGTCACCTTGCGTGACAGCTCTTACGATACCGCTGATCATATGTGCGAAAATCCGTATGATTGTGCTGTTTTACCTGCCGAACATCAACATGCCGCACATCAACTCATTGATACGTATGCCATATCAGCCGATGTTCACTTGCACAATATCTCACAATCACCATGTTCGCTTTTCTTGTGCGTCGGCGTGTCGACTGTGAGATTCACATGGATATAAGGTGGCGAAGTTGCGTACATACGCCGTTTCTTACCGACCGGTAGCGAACAACGCGGTACGCTCGGTGCAGTTGTGTGACAGTAGGGAGACGAGCATGGCCGAAACCGGAGACCAGCGATGGCGCGTGGACAGCATACGCGACACGTCGATGCAGACCCGTCTGATTCCGCTCTCCGATCTTGAGGACGAAGGATTCGACGTCGCCGGCGACTCCGCAGCCCCTGCGTCACCCGCGGCCGAGGATGCGCCCGCTCCCCCGCAGCCGCTCCCGCCGAGTTTCTTCCCCACCAACACCGGCCGCATGCGCCCGATCATCGTCGCGCAACCGGCTGACACCGCGCCGGCAACACCCACGGTCGCGGCACCGACCGCAGCGCAACCGGCACGCGCCGCCCATGTTAGCGCCCCGCAGACCGCGCCGTTCAGCTCCGTCGCCTCTCGCACATCGTCGGCGGCCGCGAACACATCCGATTCGCTGGCCCGAACCGTGCGTTCTGATTCGGCCGCATCGGTCGAATCAACCGGTTCAGCAACATCGACCGACGCAACCGGTTCACCGGACTCCGCGGCCGACCAGCCGCCGGCCCGCGCCCCGCGCATCAGTTATTCGCTGCAATATCGCGCACTGCATCCGCGCGACTGACGGCCGGCCAGCAAAGCTCAGCCGCCCGCACTTACTTGTGATACGGCTCGTGCGCGTTGATCTTATACGCACGGTAGATCTGCTCAAGCAGGATGACCCGCATGAGCTGGTGCGGGAACGTCATTTTCGAGAAGCTCAGTTTGTAGTTCGCACGACGCAGGATCGCATCATCCAGTCCGATCGAGCCGCCGATGACGAGCTGGATGTGACTTACACCGCGCAGTCCCAGCTGGTTGATTTCGTTCGCCAGACCTTCCGACGTGAGCATATTGCCATCGATCGCAAGAGCGATAACGTATGCACCATCGCGCAGATGACGCGCGATCCGCTCGCCTTCCTTGGCTTTGATCTGCCGTTCGACGCCCTCGCTCGCACGCTCGGGGGTCTTCTCGTCGGTGACCTCGATGATGTCGAGCTTGCAGTAGCGACTTAACCGCTTGCTGTACTCGGCGATGGCGTCGCGCAGGTACGATTCCTTGACCTTGCCGACGGCGATGATGTCGATCTGCATGATGCTCCCCTCTCGATCCGATACTCGATTATTACATCATGCCTTCGCGTATGGCACAGCCGAGGCGTCCTTGCCTATTGGTCATTTCAGTCGAGACAGCCTACTTATCTGTCGTTTCGACCGAAGCGAAGCCGAGCGGAGAAATCTTCAGGCGTTTGTTGCATCCGTAAGATTTCTCCGCTCGCTGACGCTCGGTCGAAATGACACAAGGAACGGGACGACGCGGGTCACTTCGCGATGAGCGGGAGCACCTGCTCGTCGAACGCGGTGAGCGCCGTGTCGATCACGTTGTGCATGTCGTAGTACTTGTACGTGCCCAGGCGGCCACCGAACACGACCTTCGGCTCGGCCGCAGCCTTCTCGGCGTACTTCGCGTACAGCGCCTTGTCCTCGTCCGTGTTGATCGGGTAGTACGGCTCGTCGCCGCGCTCCGCGAAGCGCGAGTACTCCTCCCACACCACGGTCTTGGAGTGGTTCTGCGACTCGTAACGCTCCGGGTTGAAGTTCTTGAACTCGATCGCGCGGGTGTACGGCACGTCCGCGTCGGAGTAGTTCATCACCGGGCAGCCGAAGTGGTCGTCCTCGTCGTAGCGCACTTCCTTGAAGTCGACCGTGCGCCACTTGAGGTCGCCCAGCTCGTAGTCGAAGTAGCGGTCCACCGGACCGGTATACACGACCGGCACGCCCGCGGCGAGCAGCGCCTTCTTGTTGTACGGCTGCGACTCGTCGAAGAAGTCCACGCCCAGCTCGACCGTGATGCGCGGGTCGTCGATCATGCGCTCCATCCACGCGGTGTAGCCGTCCTTCGGCAGACCCTCCCACGTGTCCTTGAAGTAGCGGTTGTCGTAGTTGAAGCGCACCGGCAGTCGCTTGATGATGTCGGCCGGCAGGTCGGCCGGGTCGGTCTGCCACTGCTTGCCGGTGTAGTTCTTGATGAACGCCTCGTACAGCGGGCGGCCGATCAGCTGGATGCCCTTGTCGTTGAGGTTGGCCGGGTCGGTGCCGGCCAGCTCGCCCGCCTGCTCCTCGATGAGCTTGCGCGCCTCGTCCGGCGTGTAGGACGCGCCGAAGAACTGGTTGATCGTGCCCAGGTTGATCGGCAGCGGGTAGACCACGCCGTCGTGCGTCGCGTAGACGCGGTGCACGTAGTTCGTGAACTCGGTGAAGCGGTTCACATACTCCCACACGCGCTTGTTGGACGTGTGGAACAGGTGGGCGCCGTACTTGTGGATCTCCGCGCCCGTCTCCTTGTCGAAGTACGAGTACGCATTGCCGCCGATGTGGTCGCGCACGTCGATGATGTGCACGCGTGCGCCCGCACGCTCGACCGCCTGCTGCGCCACGGTCAGGCCAAACAGGCCCGCGCCGACGATCACCAAATCCGGATACTGCACGTTGTCCGCCATATCTCACAACCTTCCATACAGGATGTTCGTTTCCCCAGCAGTCTATCGTATGGGGCTATCGAACGCGTTTTCTCCCGGATGCACATCGCTGCGCACGTTCGCATCGTCGCGCACGTTCGCACGACCGCGTACGTTCGCATACGCAAAGACTCCCCCGACCGCAGTCAGGGGAGTCCCGTCAATAATCAGCGAATCCGCAACCCGCCAATCATCACGCATAAATATTGCGCGGCCGCATGTCCGCCGGCAGTCCCTCCAGCAGATGCATGACCGAACGCGACTCGAACACGGACCGGATGCCCGCGGCCAGCAGCGGCGCGACCGACAGCACGGTCATGTTCGGCAGACGCTTCTCCTCCGGCACCGGCACGGTGTTCGTGACGATGATCTCGCGCGCGCCGCAGTCGCGCAGTCGTTCGATGGCCGGGCCGGACAGCAGACCGTGCGTGGCGACCAGCGTGACCGAGGCGGCGCCCGCGTTGCGCAGCGTGCGCACGGCCTCGCAGATCGTGCCCGCGGTGTCGATCATGTCGTCGACGACCACGCAGTCGCGGCCGGCGACCTCGCCGATGATGCCGTGCGCGGTCGCATGGTTCGGGCGCGTCGTGTCGCGCGTCTTGTGGATGAACGCGAGCGGCAGGTTGCCGAGCTTGGCGGCCCACTGCTCGGACACCTTGATACGGCCGGCGTCCGGGGAGACGATCGTCGCGTGCTCCATCGGCACGTTGTTGCGCACGTAGTCGAGCAGCACCGGCGTCGCGGTCAGGTGATCGACCGGGCCGTTGAAGAAGCCCTGCTCCTGCGCGGCGTGCAGGTCGATCGTCATCATGCGGTCGGCGCCGGCGGCGCGGAACAGGTCGAAGATCAGGCGCGCGGTGATGGGTTCGCGGCCGAGGTGCTTCTTGTCCTGGCGAGAATAGCCGAGGAACGGCGCGACCACGGTGACGGAGCGGGCCGACGCGCGCTTCATCGCGTCGATCATGATGAGCTGCTCCATGATCCACTTGTTGATCGGATCGGTATGGCACTGCAGCACGAACGCGTCCGCGCCACGCACCGGCTCGGTGTAGCGCACGTACATCTCGCCGTTCGCGAAATCGTAGGCCGTGGTTTCGAGGACGTCGATTCCCATGCACCGCGCCACTTCGTGAGCCAGTTCGGGGTACGCGCGACCCGACACCAGCACGAGTCGCTTATCCGGTGTGCCTTCGAGAATCGCCGACATGATCCGCCTTCCACAATCGTCAGTCACCGCACGGCCGCAGCCGGACGGTCGAAAAATAGCCGTCTTCCAATATAACAACGGCACTGTATCCGACGTGCCGCACGACGCGCGCTCGACGCATGCGGGGCGCGGCCGGCTGTCGTGCGGTGACGATACTCTATACAGGTTGCCCGCACGCAGGTGCGGATGACGCGTATACACACTCCTGCCACGGAAAGTCCGTGGCCGAATAGTCCGAAGGAGGTGGGTGATGTCTGCGCATAAGTACGAACTGATGTTCATTGCCGATCCCGAGCTGGATGAGCGCGGTCTGAAGAAGCTGACCGAGCAGTATCTGGAACTCGTCACCAAGGAAGGTGGTTCCGTTGAGAACACCGATATTTGGGGACGTCGCAAGCTCGCTTACGAGATCGCCGGCAAGACCGAAGGCAACTACGTCGTGGTCAACTACACTTGCGAGCCGACCGTCAGCGACGAGCTCGACCGTGTGCTGAACCTCAACGAATCCGTGATCCGTACGAAGATCCTTCGTAAGGACGCCAAGTAAAGCTTTCCTCAGCATTACGCTGAACCGTAAGTAAGTAGCGTCAAACAAGTAAGAAGGTAACGTCATGGCAGGCGAAACGATCATCACCGTGGTCGGCAATCTTACCGCCGATCCCGAGCTGCGTACCATTGGCTCCGGCGCGACCGTCGCGAGCTTCACCATCGCCTCGACGCCGCGCACGTTCAACCGCCAGTCCGGCCAGTTCGAGGACGGTCCGGCGTTGTTCATGCGTTGCTCGGCATGGCGTGACCTGGCCGATCACTGCGCGCAGACCCTGACCAAGGGCATGCGCGTGATCGCCCAGGGCCGTCTGTCCCAGCGCTCGTATCAGGCGCAGGACGGCACGAACCGCACCGTGGTCGAGCTGACCGTGGACGAGATCGGACCGTCGCTGCGATACGCCACCGCTCAGGTGACCCGTACGTCGAGCGGCCAAGGCGGATTCGCCGGCCGCGCTCAGGGCGGATTCAACCAGAACGCCGGCAATGCCGGTGGTTATGGTGCCGGCAACGGTTATTCCGGCGGTGCCGGATACGCTGGTGGCAATGGTGGGTATCAGGGCGGTGCCGCGTACAACAACGGCGCTCCGACCCCGGCCCCCGCTCCCGTCCAGTCCGCACCCGCCCAGCAGGCCCCCGCGACCGATCCTTGGTCGTCGGATGCGTCCGCGAGCGGCGGATTCTCGACGTTCGGAGGCAGCACCGATTTCGGTGGCAACTCCGACGAGCCGGAATTCTGATCCCGCCCGATCTAATCGGATCACGCACTTACCAAGCACTGGTGAGCACTACTCACGAAGCGCATCAAACCTAACGTTTTAAGGAGAACATCATGTCCCGCAAGAGGCCGCAACCGCCGGTCAAGCCGTTCAAGAAGAAGCCGAACCCGCTGAAGGCTGCCAAGATCACCGAGATCGATTACAAGGACGTTGCGCTGCTGCGCAAGTTCATCTCCGATCGCGGCAAGATCCGTTCCCGTCGTATCACCGGCGTGACCGTGCAGGAGCAGCGCGAGATCTCGAAGGCGATCAAGAACGCCCGCGAGATGGCTCTGCTGCCGTACGCCACTTCCGGCCGCTGATTTGAGGAGGTAAAGGAACATGGCTGATACCAAGGTTATTCTTACCGCTACCGTTGCCAACCTCGGTCACTCCGGTGACGTCGTTGAGGTCAAGTCCGGCTACGCCCGCAACTACCTGTTCCCGCAGGGCCTTGCCTTCGCGTGGACCAAGGGCGCTGCCGCTCAGGTCGAAGCGATGAAGCGCGCTCGCCTGGCTAAGGCCGTCGCTACCCGCGAAGAGGCCGTCGCCGCCAAGGAGCTCATCGAGGGCACCACCGTCGAGATCGCCGCCAAGGTTTCCGAGTCCGG
Source organism: Bifidobacterium sp. LH_230 (assembly GCF_056357555.1). Lineage (NCBI taxonomy): Bacteria > Bacillati > Actinomycetota > Actinomycetes > Bifidobacteriales > Bifidobacteriaceae > Bifidobacterium > Bifidobacterium sp. LH_230. The sequence continues at coordinate 475 of NZ_JBKEWJ010000023.1, read as the reverse complement.
CAAGCTCTTCGGTGGCATCTCCGCCGACAAGATCGCGATCGCCCTGTCCGACAAGGCCGCCGTCAACCCGAGGAACATCGAGGTTGAGCCGATCAAGACCACCGGTGACTTCCCGGCCAAGGTCGCCCTGCACCCGGAGATCACCGCGTCCTTCTTCGTGAAGGTCGTCGCCGAGTGACCCTGTTCCGGCGGGCTCGTCTCGCCGGGACTTCCAGACTGGTGAATATACAGATATAACAGTCTGAGCTTAAGCATCTGCCCCTGTACGTGGTTTGCGCCGCGTACAGGGGCTTTTTCGTTGTGCGCTGCGGGGTTTCCACAGCTACAGGCAGTTATGAGGTGGCAGGAGCGTGCGAATGACGAGGTGCCTCATTTGAAAATGAGCGCGTAATCCGGAGTGGTGCCTCACCTGTGGTGAGCGTGAAATCCTAGTCCGCGTCGGCTTGTGGGGTTTCGTCGTCTTCCGGTTCGACGC
>NZ_JBKEWJ010000022.1:0-50133 GCF_056357555.1 Bifidobacterium sp. LH_230 | reverse complement strand
AAAAACGAATGCCGGCTCATCGAGGGCAGGATCACCACCAACTGGAAACAGGCCCTCGCCCAACTCGTCGCCGCATACCCGGAACGCATGGAACCCTACCTCTAAAAACAACAACAAAAAACACCCATACACAAACAATTTGACAAGCTCTCGTGTCGCTATCGATGGTGTTGGTGACGCCGTCCTCCGAGAGGTACCCGCCGTCGCGTAGCTTCGCGTCGAGCGCGGTGGTCGCGTCGGTCGGGACGGCCGCCTGGCCGGCCACCGCCCACCACATGCCGCCCGCATATCGTCCACCTTCGCCGTGCGGCTTGCCGACGGAGACGTTCTGGGAATCGGGAGTGCCCATTGTGTTCCTTCCTTGCCGCTATCCGGCGGCATCGTATTTGTGCACCGTCAGCACGACGGTGATCTGGTATCGCGGCGTCGACTCGTCCAAGGGGAAGTTGATCGTACTCTGCACGTCGATGCGGGCGATGTTCGGCATCGTCCAGACGCGTCCGAGCACGCCCTTGGTCAGGTCGGCGAGCCGTGCCGCCTTGACGCGGGATCCGGCCCAGCATTGGATGGCGATCATCGGCGTATCGATGAGGCGCGTCTCCGCGCCACCCACCCGTTCGATGGTGATGAACCGTTCGGGACGCCTCTCCGGTGCGTCCAACGACACCGGGCATCCTTCGAGTTCGGGCTGTCGGGATAGCCATTGGACGAGTTGCGTTTCGATGTTCTGCATCAGCCACCGCCTTGCAGCGCCTTCAGCAGCGTGTTGTGTTTGGCGTTCGATCGTTTGGTGTGCAGATCCGTCGTCTTGACCATGCCGTGCGCGCGCGGCTTCGCGCCGTCGCCTATGATTGCGTCGCCGACATAGCCCTTGGCGTTGTGCATCCCGTTGGCGACCGAGGCCACGTGCCTGGCCTGCTTGTCGATCTCGCCCAGCACGCCGAGGGAGGTCAGCACCTCGGTCACCCCCACGCGATGTGTCTGTATCCTGATTCTCGCCATGTCTATCCGTCGCTTCGGGTCACGGGAACGGTCATGTTCCAGTCGGTCGGGGTCATGCCTCCGTCAATGGGGAGCGGGTCGCCGACCACCCGGTACCTGCGTTCCCTCACGATGATGGACTGTCCCTGCAGAGGGGCACCTGCGTAGCGGCGGGGGAAGTACAGGTCGGCGTCGATCTGGACGCCGTCCGGCCGGTTGGAGTCGGTGGCGTTCTTTCCGTTCGGAGGTCCGACGAGCACGTTGGACACCTGCTCCAGTTCGGTCTCATAGATGGGGTTGTTGCCTTCGTCCACGCCGGTTTTCACCCGTCGTTCCACGATGATGGTTTCGCCTCTCATACGCCGCCTCCATCGCCGTGGTTCGGCATGGAAACGGTCATTCGCGGGGCGTCCGCGCCCGACATGTCCAAGTGATAGGCGCGTTGCACGCCGACTCCCAGACGGGCTTTCTCGGCCCTTGTCAGGTAGAGGTCGCCCATCGGGTTCGAGTAGGTGAACGCTTCGCTGAAGCTGCCGGCGGTCTGCTGCGCGTTGGTCACGCCCAGATGGTCGTCGTCCACGAGCATCTTGCGGATGACCATCGCGCAGGCGATGGTTTTGCGGGTGCGCTCGGACGCCATCGACCATCGGGGGCAGGTGTCCATGATGATCTGCGTGGCGTCTTCCAGTAGCGTGGCCGCGTTCTCCCGTTCCGGTGTGGTGAGGGTATGCCAGCGTTTCTCGATGTCCTCGTAGGTGGCGAACGCTTTGAAATCGTCAGTCATACCCGTCACCTCACTTGGCGATGAGACCCCACGTACGCATCGCGGCGAACGCCTTGTTTACCGCGGTGACGATGGCCGCCGCGTCGGCGTCGGCGGCGAGGTCCGCGATGGCGGCGGCCGTCGCGGGTTTGCCGGATACGTCGGCCCACTTGGAGGGGAAGGATGTCGGCTTGCCTGAGAGATTCGTCCAGTCGTATCCATAGGAGGGGAACTTGGTGGGTTTGCCGGACACGTCATCCCATGTGGTCGGGAAGGACGCCGGCTTGCCGGTCACGTTCGACCATGCGATCGATTCGACGGATCCGGTGAACGGAGTGCCGTCGGGATTCACCAGACGCACAGGCTCGGCGAGCACGGGCACCCCGTTCTCGCTGGTCTGCACTACGAGCGTCTTGACTGGGGTCACAGGCATCACTTGACCGCCTTCACACTCTTCGTGCCGGCAACCGGGCTTTCAGCCTTAAGCACGGCGATGGCGGTCGGGTCGATGATCGCGTAGGAGAACACGGCCTCGCTGCGGTAGGCGATCTGATTGCTGCCGGCCAGATCCACTCCGGTGTTGTCCGGGTCGCCGTACGGGATGACCTCGGCCGTGATCGGTCGCACGAGTCGCCAGCGGATCGTGCTGAAGTCTCCCATGAACGCGAGCACTCCGGTGGATCCGTTGACGTACTGTCCTTCCACGGTGGTGCTAGTGCTCGCGCGGATGCCGTCGAGGATGCCGGTGTTCAGGCTGAGCGGGATCTCCGGGAACAGTCGGCCACCGGTGGCGGAGACGCGCAGCTTGCGCAGTTCGTTCGCCAGAGTACGGGACAGCGCCACGCCGGTGATGTTCACGCGCAACAGCTGGTCGGTCAGAAGGTCGAGATTGGCGAGATGATCCTTGCCGCCCTTGACCTGCGTGGCGACCTTCGCCAATGCCTCGTAGCCGGTCATCTCTTCGCCGGAGGCCGGGTTCACGGCATGATAGACGACGTAATCAAGGGCTTCGCCCAGAGCCGCCGCCTGATCGGCCTGAATGGCGTCGAGGATCTGAAGCTGGTCATCCTCGTCCGCCCACTGGAGCTGCTTGCTCACGCGCGTGGTGCACTGGACGGTGAACCTCTTGCCTTCCTTCGGGGTGATGGGCTGCTCGTAGCCGCCCTTCTTCGCGCCTTCGGCCACGACTTCGGCACGGGCCTTACCGTTGAACACGTTGTATTTGTCATCGAGGAAGCCGAGCCTGTCGGCGGGGCTGAGGGTCGCGATGGTGCTGGTGTCGTGCGCCTTGTCCACGACGGCGAGGGACACGTCGGTGGGCAGGACCACCTGATTGGTCTGCAATGCTGCCATATTGAATATGCCTTCCTATGAGGTCAGTTGGTGCCGAACAGCTGCCTGAGCAGCGGCGAGTTCGGGTTGTCTTTGCCGGTCTTCGTTTTCGGAGTGCCGGATGGGTTGGGGACGTTCGGAGCCGTGGGCTTGCTCACCGTGGACAGGTAGGTCTTCAATGCTTCGGCATGTGCGTTGATCTCCTCCTCGGTGTTGCCTCGGATCAGATCGACGGGGACACCGGTCACCTTGGCCGCTGTGGTCTTCCAATCAAGCCTTTCCTGAGCCGTCTTCATGTCGGCGAGCGCCTTTTCGGCGGCTTCCGCGCGCTTGGTCAGCTTCTCCGTTTCGGAGAGCTTCGCGTCTTCCATTGCCTTGAGCCTGTCGGCCGCGTCGCTGTTGGCTTTGGCCCGGTTCTCCCACTCGCGAGAGTGCTTCATCGCGTCATGGTATTTGGCTTCCCAATCGACGTGTTCGCCTGCATCGCCCGTTCCGGGATCCGCCGGCGGCTCGCCCCCTCCGGCCGTAGGCGCGTCGATCATGCGGATGCGCTTGGGGTACCGTGCCTGCCACGGTTTGAACATGGTTCCATCTCCAATCAGCCCGTTCCGGGCATCGGTAAAGCCCCTGTTACAGGGGCTGCGGTCTTAGTGAACGTCGCCGTCGGCTCCCTTGAAGAAGTCGGGGTGCTGCCGTCGCATCACTGCGGCGAGACTGTTCAGATTGTTCGGGTCTCCGGGCGCATATGTGTGCGTGCGGCGTTTCCCGTTCTTCTGGGTGATGGTCACGGTGTACGGGCCAACGTTGTTGGCCGCTTCCAGCAGTCGTGAATCCGCGTGAAGGTTCTCCAGCGCGTCGCGGGCGTCGCGGTACATCTGCTCGTATCGGTCGGGGTCGTAGCCTTCGATGGCGTTCCCGCCCTTGTCCCATTCGGGCACGATCTCGCAGTCGCAGTCGTCGTGGAAGTCGTGGTCCGCGCCGGCGGTTTCGGCGCTGCGGTAGATGTAGCCGCGGCCGGCGAGCATGAGGCAGAACGGGCACGTCTTGACACCGGATGGAACGCGCGCATAGCCGGGATGACGCGGGTCCCGTTGCGCGTTGCGCTGGACGGTCAGCCGGCCGGGATTCTTCACGTTGCGGTCGAGGAATTTGTTCGCCCATCTCAGGAACTCGGCCGGATCCGCCATCGTGCCGTCGGGCTTGTCGAACAGCAGCCCGGCTTTCGCGCGGATGATCTCACGCGCCGTCTTGTCGTCGAACTCGTTGACCGGCTGCGCCTCGAAATCGCCGTCGAACCATCTGCGCCAGAGCGTGTCATACCATTCCGCCGCCGCCACGGATCCAATGTCGCCGTACTTGCGACACAGGGCGGGCAGCATGTCCAGCAGAACGTCACGCTGCCGTGCGGGCGGCAGTCCTTCCAGTTCCATCCACAGTCGTCCCAGTTCCCGTTGCGCCAGCTTCACCGTCTGGCTCTGGGCCTTGCCCAGACGGGCCACGTCCGTTCGTGTCACCGTCGCCACCGGCCCCTCCATTCACCAGCATGTCGAGCACACTACGGGCTTGGGATTGCGTGGCCTCGTTTTTCAGCGAGACAATTTCGTCATTGGTCAGGCCGAGACGTCGCAAGCCAACAGTGCTGTTCGCATAGGTTTCGTTCACGCCGGAGATCTTCACGTAGGCGTCGGCACGAGCCGCGTCGGAGATCTCGCGGGTCGGCATCCACACCGGCTTGATGTCCTTGAGATCATCTGGCGGCGTGGTCAGTCCGTCACGGAGACAGATGGTCATGCGAAGCAGCTTCTGCAACTGCGAGCCGAACAGGCGGTTCTGCCGGTCGGCTTCACGGGTGAGCTTGCGCTCGGCAGCGGCCATAGCCTCGGCGGAGGTCGGATTATCCAACGTGATGCCCAGATTGTCGGCCGGAAGGTTCGTCTCCGACGCGACGACAAGCGCGATGGTCTTCAGCATGTCGGAGTGGGGTTGCATGGATGCCTGACTGATCTGATGCAGTTCCGGGTTACGTCCGTCGATGTCGCCATCGATCGCGTTGATGGCGGACACCAGCGAAGACCACGTGTCCTGATTGAACGCATCCTCCGGCGCCCCGAGAAACCACAGTTTCGGCACGCTGTAGAACTCGGCGCTCGCCTCCATGCGCACCAGCGTCCTGAAGCCCATATCGGTCAGGGACATCAACGGTCGTGTGATCCGGGCGCGCCCAAGCGGGCGGGATAGTTGCGGATCGCTGATGAACGGGATGGCGGTCGGCTCGGGCCAGTTCGTGATGATGCGTTCGGCCTCCCAGCCGCCTCGGCTGCTGCGGGCCACCGCATACACCTTGTTCGGCAGGAACACGTTGAACGCGGTGATGCGTCCCTTGCTGGTCGCGTCGTTGATGGTCAGTACCGCCGCAAGCCGGTTATGCCTCCCGTCCCAGATGGCGGCGCTGTATTCGGCGCTGCGTGGCGTGATGATGATTCCCTCGTCATCCTTCGTGATGGTCAGGAACGCGCAGCCGTGCATGTACGCGGAGACGATGGTCTGCGGAATCGCCAGCTCCAATGCGGTGCTGTCGGTCAGGTCGGCGACATCATACGGGTCGAAACCGTCAATGGTCCAACCGTCGAACACGCTCAGATCGGCGAGCGCCCTGACCGCCTTGGACGGCCAGCCGATGCACGCGCTCACGTTCGCGCGGATGCGGTCTGGAATCGAGATACCGAAGTCCTTGAACCCGTAGTGGGCGAAATAGTAGCCGCTGCGGATCAGATTGTACGGGTATCGGTCGCGCCACACCTTGCATAGTGCGCGGATGACCGGCATGTCCTCTGGATCCACGCCGGGGATGTTCGTCGCGCCGAGACTGTTCACGTCCAACGGACGTTTGACCGCCGCGCTCCAAATACCTTCGTCTGCCAATTGCCTGTTCCTTCTAGTGCATGACGTGCTGTCGCCTGTTCGGGTTGCGGCGCGTGGTCCACGCGCCCTGCAAAGCCATCGTGCAGGCGACAAGCGGGGAGATGTCGATGTCGGATCCGCTCTTGTTCCATCCGAACGCGCCGCTTTTGCCGATCGGCCGCGTGGTCACGTTCGCCACTGCCTTGCCCAATTGCGGCTGGTCCGCATCCGGCAGATGCCGCAGGGTGCCGGCGTTCAGCATGTCGAGCACGCGCCCACAGGCCTGACCCATGCCGTTCGTGGAGTTCACCATGACCTTCACGCCCCGTGCCTTCAGCTCAGGCAGCAGCACCATAGCCGGGCTTTGCGCGTCGATGACGACGGAGGCGGTCTTCGGCCAGCGCTCGGCGATCCAGTCGGCGGCCCAAGCGGTGCCATGCCTCTTCGTATCCCGGTATTCAACGAGTTCGATATGCGCCGTGCCGTCCGGGTACTTCATGCACGCTCCGATAGCCAGGGCGCTGCGGTCGGGCGACATGTCGATACCGAACGAGGTCACGCCGCCATCCGTGCGCGCGGACACCTCGCCACCGGCCCATAGTCTCGGGCTTATCGCGCTGCTGACTGTGGTTTCATCCCAGATGCCGAGGCCTTCTCTGCGGAACGAGTCATCGCCCAGATTCTTCTTCATGCGCAGTATGGCCGCTTCGCCTGTGCGATGCGGATACGACGGGTTGGCTACCGCCCACTGTTTCCGGTCGTCACTATCGGCGTCCTTGTCGGCGCTGAACTCCACATACAGCATGTCCGTGCTGTCGCCCTTCAGAGCCTCGTCACGACGGGTGGAGAACACTTCGGACGGATCTGACGGTTTCGGTGGCGTGCCCATGTAGATGATCAGAGGGTTGCGGGCCGCGTTCGTCGCCGGGATCATGTCGTCCAGCGCGCGTTCCGTGAGGATCTGCGCCTCATCGAACACTTCCACGTCCACGCTGTCGAAACCTCTGCCGAAGCCGTTTTCGCGGGCGCCGAACATGATTCTGGATCCGTTGATGAACACGATCTCCTGTTGTCCGTTCGCCCTGCGCGGCTCCCCGTCAACGAACCGGCTGATAGCCTTTCTGCGGGCGAGGGCGCACATGAATTTGAAGGTTTCATCGCTGGTGCGCGTTCTGTGCGCGGTCCACAGCACTTTCAGTGGATAGTCGTTCAGGATGCACAGCATGACGATCATCGTGCCGATCAGGAATGTCTTGCCGACCTGACGGCAGATGCTGATGACCACGCCGCCGATGCCGGCGGCATACACGCCATCCGTGGTCTTGCCGAGAATGCAGCGTCCTAGCTGGCGTTGCCATCCGTCGTATTCGATGCCGCATTGCCGCGCCTGCGCTTCGACCTTCGGCCATCCCGTTGTCCTGATGTCATCGGGCAGCACCACGTGTCGGGCTACTTCGGAGAGTTTGCGGCGGTCGGAGTGCGTTTCAGATTTCGTCCGGGTCGAACGGTTCATCCTCTACCTCCGTCGCGGTCGGTGCGTTAGCCCCGCCGTTCTCGGATTCGAGCCGTTCCAGTTCGCGGCAAACCTCCAACATTCTGCGGCTCAGTGCCGCAAGGTCTCGGGGCGGTGTGTCAGGATCGAACACGGCGGTCTGCAAGCGGACCAGCGTCTTGCGAAGCATCCCCTCATAGTCGAGCGGATCCACCGGCTTCACCGCCTTGCGGGTCGTCCTTACGGCCATGAGTCACCTGATTTCTTGCTTTGGGGAAAAATAAATAGGGAGAGTTTTGGCCAATACTCCGGGGTAGCCGGGCCTCTGCGGGGTTGGGGTACCTCTCCCATCCGTCGAAGTCACCAGTCCGACGTTTTGAACGGGATGGCGGTGGGCTTGAGCGCGGGCTTGCCTTGTGAGGCGTGTTTTGCCCACGCAAGGCTCTTATCGCTTTTGAGTTGGTTGCAGCAACGATGCGTTTTCTGTAGATTTCTCAGGTCCGTTGCGCTGCCGCCACGACTGACCGGAATGATCTCGTCCACTTCGGCGCTCATTGGGTCTGGCCATTTGATGCTGTCGTCGATGGGCTTGCCGCAGATGCCGCATGGTGTTTGTTGCGCGAGCACTCGCTGCCGTGCGAGGTTGCGGGCTTGTCGGTTGAGGCGCCGTGGATCCTTGTAGTTCCTATCGTGGGGCATATGTGGGCCATTGTGTTGGCGGGTGCCGTGATGCCTGTGTCGCAAGCGGTTTTCGGTTATGCAGGTGTGAGGCTTGGTGGGCTTCACGGCACCCGGAGTATGAATGTGCCCCGCCGGTGAAAGGAGGAAAGCCCGGCGGGGCGAGGTGAAGTCTTTGGGATTGCCTTGGTGTTCCTTGCATTGAACGGCAACACTATCATTTTCGCCGCGTTGCGGTTTGGCCGCAAGCGACGGAGGCCGTCAGATCTACTAGATATTCGACGGTTTTGTCGCCGTGTTCCCAGACCGGGCGTAACCGGCTGTAACGTCTGTGGGGGCTTCCCGTGTTACTTGCTGTCAACCCTTGTTTTCAGATGGTTCCGTCATTCTTCCTACCTTCCCTGTAACGGGTGTAACGGTGTAACCGATGGTCATGGCGGTGGTATGAGAATGCGGGAGGGTAGTCATGGTTACGCCTGTTACCCCTGTTACGATGGTAGTGAATCCTTGATTTTCCGGTACTTGCACCGTAACGGGATGCCTGTTACCCGTTATCGCTCTGGATTGTCGTATGGTTCATTCTCACGACTGGTGTAACGCGGGTAACGGGTGTAACGGGCGGTTCGGATTGAGGGATACTGGAATGAGTATTATCGGAATCTCCGAGGAAAGGATGAAGATATGCCAGATCAGCAACAGGATTCATCGTGGAAGCCGACCATTCCTCCGAGCTATGCAGATCCTGAGAATCAGGTGCACATTTCGCAACATTCTCTGGACCCAAGTCACATCCATACACGCTAAGGTGGCCCGGAATGGCGGACACGAAAGCGAACGACGCAGACGATGAGCCGGCTGAGGCGAAGCCGGATCAGCCGGAGAATGAGGCGGAAGTCATCGCATCTCTGGAATCGGTACTGGCCGAAGTCAACCGACAGAGGGATTATCGGCGTAAGCAGGTCGATACTTCGGTGCAGCTCAGTCGTCAGCTGATCGGCTTTGCTTCACTGACTTCGCCGTTCGCCGCCTTATCAAGTGTTCATGTGCAGTGGCTGAAATACGTCGCTTTGTTTTTGTTGGCTCTTGCCGTAGCGGTTGGACTGATTGATATATGCGACCCGAAGCGCGGTGAGGAAGAATTGCCGTTGGACAGGCTGCGTAATGACGCTTGCTCAAAAAGCAGAAAATCCGTATTGCTGTACCAAATCGACAATCTGACGGCCAATGAGGCGAAGGCGCGTGCGGCTGAGGATAAGCGGATCCGTTGGGTCAAGCGTGGCTATATGTTGCTGGGGTTTGCCGTGTTGTGCACGGCACTGTCCATCATCGATTACGCGGCGATAGCCGCTTGGATTCAGCAGCTTCCCTGAGATTGGAAGAAGGGCGCACCGGTTGTCCGATGCGCCCTTAATCGTGCCGGTGGTTCCGCTCATGCCGCCTTGTCGAGTTCGTCGTGTCCGATCCCGCTTTCGGCCTTCTTGAACTTGGCCGCGGCCTTGGCCTTGGCTTTCTCGGCTTCTTCCTTCGCCTTGGCGATGCCGTCGAGTCGCGCTTGGTCCACGGCGTCGGCGACTTCGTTGAGACGTTCGGGCCATAGCGCCGCGTAGATGTCGAGTGTGATGCTCGCCGTGGCGTGTCCGAGCTGTTTCTGTAGCGTCTTCACATCCGCGCCGTTGGCGATGGCGATGCTCGCGTAGGTGTGGCGAAGACTGTGGATATTCACGCCTTCGTCCTCCATCCCCACCGCCTTCACGGTCGGGTACCAGACACGGGTGCGCCAGTTGTGGTCATGGATATACCCGCCCCGCTTCGCGCGGAACAGGAACTCGCTTTTGCTCTGGTCTTCGGCCAGTTTCTCAAGTTGCGCGATGAGGGATCCGGGCAGCGCGATGGTGCGGGCCTCTCCGTTTTTAGGGGTGCCGAGCTGCATTTTGCCGTTGCCGTCATCCGACCATGTTCGGCGTATGCGGGCTTTGCGCCCCTTGAAATCGAGGTCTTGGATTTGCAGGGCGAGGGCTTCGTTGATGCGCACTCCCGTATAGGCGAGGAACCGGATGAGCAGGCCGTCCACGTCTCGCCCGTTGTCTGCGGCTGTGTCGGCAAGCAGCTCCACTTCCGGCACGGTGAGGAACACCATGTCCTCGTCCTTGGTCTCGATTTTGGGCGTGACAACCTGCTTGGCGAGGTTTTCCCGGATCCACTTGTTGGTGATGGCGTACTCGAACACCGCCGCCATGACGACTTTGACGATGTTGCGGATGCTTCGCGCGCTTAATGGCTTCGGCTTGCGCATGACGCCTTTCTTGTTTACCGGCAGTTCCGCCTTGTAGTCGCCTTTCTGGAGGCCGGTCACCCATGACTGGAGATCCTTGAGCGTGATTTCGCGCAACGTCTTGTCGCCCCACGTGGGGTTGATGTATACGCGAAGCTCCCGCTGGTAGCGGCCGAGCGTGGAGGGTTTGATGTCAAGCTTGGTCTCGATCCACTGGTCCGCCACGTCGCGGAAAAGCCGCTGGTCGGCATTGGGGTCGATATAACGTCCGCGCCGGATGTCGTCTTCAAGGGCGGCTTGAAACTCTTCGGCGTCGCAGAGCTTGTCGAACGCCTTCGTCTTCGACTGCTTGGTGCCGTCCGGTTTGACGACGAACCAACGGCAGCGCCAGCGCATACCGCTGCCATAGCGATTTGAACGCCACTTTTCGGGCACACGGGCTTTCTGCGGGTCGCGTGCGTTGGCGAGGCTTCGCCGGGCTGTGGCCGATGGCGGGTTGCCATCATCGTCGTCTTTGAGCCACAGGTCATCGATGGTCACTCGTGCCATAGGTTCAGCTTCTTTCAGTATGCGTAGGCGGGGTTCCGCCGGAACGGTTCGTTTTCGAGGATGTCCTGTATGTCCTTGATGACGCCGACGGTGACGTGGAGCTCGTTGGCGATCTTGAAGGGACATGCCTCGTAGGTCTGCTCGGCTTGCGCGTATTCGCGGAGGTCCACGAGCCTGAGCGCGGTTTCGCGTCGGGTCTTGGCCTCTTCGGCCACCGGATCCATCCACCGGTTCATGCCCAAACGGAAATGTTCCGCGTGGATGATCTCATGCTGTAGTGCCACTCGTTTCTGGTTGTCGTTGATTCTCCCGTCGATGGTGATGAGACGCCGCTCGTGGTCGTAGTGCCCTAGGTGGTCGCCGGTGATTGTTCCTTCCACCACCTGAAGTCCCATTGATTGGGCCTCACGCAGCAGGTCGCCATAACTGTTCTTCAAGCTGTGCCTTTCGCTTCCGGTCAGTCCGTTGGTGTTTCCATTTCTCTCTTCTTGTTTTCGTCGCGGTATGCGGCGGTGGTGTAGTTCAGTCTGCCGTTGCCGATTACACGGGTCAGCTGCTCCAGTACGGATTGCTGCTCGCTCATGCGTTCGGTCCCGTATGCCCCCATTTCTTCGTTGACGCGCTGGTGGGCGCGTCCGACGATTTCTTTCAGCTCCACGCCGATGCACAGGCAGATTTTCTCCGCCACCTCCACCGGTATGGATGGTTTCGCGTTCAGCCAGTTCGCGAAGGACGATCTGGCATGTCCGAGCCGGTCGGCGATTTCCGCCTGCGAATACCCCCGGGAACGGATTGCGCCTTTGAGCTCGGCCCCGAGGTACTTGCCGAACAGTTGCGCCCTAGTGTCGATTTCATTAGCCATACCGCCATCATAACATGATTTCTCGCTAATGCAATTAGTCATATCAAGTCATTTTCGTGTTGATATTTCGTCGAAGGACGAATAGTGTTAGCGATATGACTAATAGACGTTCCGAGGTGGACAGGTGGCTGGGTGCGAAGGTGTCCCAGGTGCTGAAGTCCGACGGACACAAGTACTCCGACGTGGCTCGGCTCATACGGATGCCGTACAGCACGTTCAGTGCGAAGCGGCATGGCCGGTCGCCGTTCTCGTTCCCCGAGATTTATGCGATCTGTCTTGTCACCGGGCACGATCCCTCCGAGTTCGTACCACCCAAGTCACGGTTGCGGTTGCTTGCCAAGCATCGCGGCAAATAAGGAACCCATGAAGAAAGGAACGGCGATGAAGGACAATCCAATTCTTAACGACGAGTCAGTGAGAAGGAAGCGGGCGGCGATCAACATGTTCATGCCGATACTGAACGCGGTGTGTGGCGATGATCGCCCGCTCGTGGTGGAAGTCACCGCGCATCGCATGGGCGATGAACCCGTCCCGTTCGGTACGGTCACGCTCGCACCCGGCGCTGGAGCCGTTGTGGGGGAAATCCATGCGAACGAACTTGAGATCTGCTTCGTCGGCATGGTGCTCAGCCTGTATGGAGACGTGCTGACGCGCACGGGAATCCAGTTGGCTGAATCATCCGACGGCGCGGATAACTACATGGTCTGCGAGCGCGACGCGGCCACGCCGACGGATCTCTGAGGTGACGCTATGGACGGACCAATGGAAGACGCGGGGTTGTTCGACTCGCTGGAGGCCTCACTGAAGCCGATGAACACGCCGAAGGACGTTTCCGCCACCGGGATCTCCGAAGGCACGTTGGGCTACTGGCGGTCTATGGGCATCGGTCCGAAGTTCGTGAAGGTCGGGCGCACGGTGCTGTACCCGAAGGAAACGGTTCTGGACTATTTCCGCACACACGTCTACCAATCCACCGGCGAAGTGAGGGGTGAATGGTGATGGACTTCGATCTGGATGACCTGCGATTCATCGAATCATGTCGCGCCGGCCGTGCGCCGACGAAGCCCCGGCGGCGAACGCGCACGCGCCGAAGCCGTCCGATGAGCGACGAGGAACGTCGTGCGAGCAAGCGCGATTGGCAACGTCGGCGGCGTGAAGATCCGTGGGAGCGGGAGAAGGATCGCGCGTATGCGCGTGACCACTACTACCGGAACCGCGAGAAGCGGCTTCGACAAATGAAGGAATACCAGCGGCGGCGTAAGGCGGAGGAGGCATCTAATGGGTAGAAGCCTGAAGACGGCACGGCGTGCCGGCGCGGCAATGGAGGCCCGGACCGTCGATTATCTGCGTTGGGCGCTGGACGACGACCGGATCGAACGCCGTCATCTGATGGGCGCGAACGACTGTGGCGACATCGCCGGCATCCGCTACCGGGGCCATCGGATCGTCATCGAGTGCAAGAACACGGCGAAAATGGATGTTTCCCGGCATCTGCGGGAGGCGGAGATCGAGCGCGGCAACAATGACGCCCTGATCGGCGTGGTCGTGCAGAAGCGGCCGGGCATCGGCATCGAGTCGCGTGACGGCCAGGCCCGACAACTCGTGATGATGACGCTGGAGTCATTCGCGCTGCTGCTGAATGACGGAGTCCCGTTGGGAGGCGATGCGGATTGAGACGGTATCTGCCGAGATGCCGCGCGTGCGGATCCTTGGCGGCTCCCACCGATGCGGATTCCGCCTACGAGAAGGCGAGGGAACACAGGAAAACCAAGCCCGGCCATCCGGTCGGAGTCATCCCCATCAGGGTGAGTGGAGGTAAGGAACAATGACGGGAACATTGGTGCAACCCGAGATCGACGGCTCGATGCCGTCTTTGGAAGATCAGAGGCGCGATCTGCTGGAGCGTCAGGCGGCACGTATCGCCGCATTGCAGGTGGACATCAAACGCGCCCAGGACGAGATTGACTCCCTGAAGGCGCAGATCCTCGATGCGTGGCCGGTCGGCTCGTATGAGGCGGGCGATCTACATGTACAGGTTAAGGCCGGCAATCAACGGCTGGATACGAAGCGTTTCACGCAGAAGTACCCGGCGGCTCAGCATCCGTCCTTCTACAGGGTGTCGCCGGATGTCTCGGCGGCCCGCCGAGCCTTGGGTGCGTTGGCGTTGGAACCGCTGATGAAGCGCGACAAGAGTTCGGTGGTGGTCAAATGAGCGCCGCCGACGTGCTTGCCGTTCTGAACGGTGCGGGATCCGCCGAGGCCACGGCGCAGGTCGACACCGTCGAGAAGGCGACGCCCTATGAGCTGCTACGTGTCGAGGCATCGCTGTGGCCGCAGATCCGAGGGCTGATTGAGGACAATATCGGCAACGCGCCACGCGAACGGCAGAAGGCCATCGGACCGAGCGAGCTGGGCACGGACTGCCTGCATTGCTTGGCGGCGAAACTCGCGGGGTGGCAGCGTCGTCGCGGCGTGGCATGGCTCCCGTTCATCGGCACGTGCGTCCATGAGCATTTCGAGCGCATGTTCGACGGGCTGAACCCGCAGGGCTTCGACCCGGACGTGAAGCACCGGCCGTACGAGACAGAGATGAGGGTCACGGTCGGAGAGCTTCACGGGCTTGAAGGCGGTTACCCGGTGCGCGGATCCATCGACCTGTACGACCGGCGTTCGGCGAGCACCGTGGATTGGAAGATCGTCGGATCGACCACGTTGAAGGACGTGAAGGCGCACGGCCCCTCGCAGACCTACATGGTTCAGGCGTCGCTGTACGGCATCGGCTTGAGGAACGAAGGCGAGCAGGTGGAACGTAACTGCATCTTCTTCCTTCCCCGAAACGGGATCAGCCTGAACGACGCCTTGCCTGTGGAGCTGCGCTTCAGCGACAAACCCGGACTATGGGCGTTGGCAAGGGCGCAGATGCTCGTCACCTTCATGGATCTGATCGAACGACAAGAAGGTGTCGAGGTGCGTGATGCGTGGATTCACCTGCTTCCCGTTTCTGCCACCCACTGCTTCGACTGCGGTTCATGGCCGGACGATGCGGCGAACGGGATCCCTGAACTCTCCGCGTCACCCACGCCCGAAGTGCCGGAACGGTGGCGGCAACTGATTCCGCTATTGGATCCGACGATGCGGGAGGTGCCGGACATGTGACGTTTCCTCCGAAGCCAATCCCAACCAAGTCAACAGTCAACCAGTCAAACGATTAGGAGTCAGCAATGTTCGCACAAGCAAACCAGTCGCACGGCAATTACGGCCAGCCCGCACAGGCCTTGCCGTCGCTCGCTCAGGTGATGGCGGGAGGCACGCCGTCGTTCTTCCAGCGCGAGGACCCCATCGGCACTTCCGTCACCGGCACGGTCGAGAGCATCGAAGCCCAACAGCAGCGGGACATGGACACGCAGGAGCCGAAGTTCTTCGACAACGGCCAGCCCATGATGCAGGTCGTCATCCATGTCGCCACCACGCTTCGGGACACCACCATTCCGGGAGACGACGGCGTTCGCGCCGTGTACGTGAAAGGAAAGAACCTGAGCACGTTGCGTCAGGCCTCCCGCATGGTCGGGCGCGACTTCCCGCATGTTGGCGACGGGTTCACCGCCACTTATACCGCCAACGGCGAGGCCAAGAAGCGCGGCTGGAATCCGCCGAAGCTATACAGCTACGAGATCGTGCCCAATCAGACGCAGGTCGCCCAGGCCATGAGCGCCACAGAACCCCAACAACCGGTTCGGGTCCAGACGCCGCAGACGCAGCAGCATCAGCCGCCGACCACGCAGCAGCCCGCGTTCCAGCAGCCGCAAGTGAACGCCGAACAGGTCAAACAGCTCGCCGCCATCGGACGAACCGCCGCGGAGATCGCCGGATTCCTTGGCATTGACGAGCGGACGGTCAACGACATCATCGGCGACGAACCCGAGTTCTAGAGGGGGTACCCGAACCGTAGCCAAGCGGTCTCCGCGGATGCGACAGCCGTGGCGGGCACAAAGAAGACGATTCCACTACGAGTAAGAGAATGAGGCGATAAGAATGGATGCTCCGTTCAGGCACCAGTGTTCGATCATCCCGGATGGGCCGAGCAACGTGCAGACCGTTCTTATGGGGATGCGGGTTTCGCCGGATCCGTGGAAGCACACGTTCTATGACCGCGTCGGACGGAGCATCGAGGTTCCGCGCAACGAAATGAACAAGAGCAAGCCGTACTTCGATGACGGGTATGCGAAAGCACTATGGGATTTCCGCAACGATTCCATGCTGCTCGGCGAGGATGGCCAGACCCTGTACGTGCGCGACGTGGATCTGACCGGCGCCAACCGTCTGCTGGATTCGTGGCACGCCATCGGATCCCTTGAGGACGAGTACCACGTGACCGGACGGACGCAGGTGTATCTGCCGTGGAACGTGCAGCTTCGCGTCGAGTGCGCGAAACTGGCGAAGCGCGTCCGCCACGGTGTGAAGTTCCGCAACATGGCGTTCTACCGCATCGACGGCCGCGTGCAACGCATCAGTCCCGGCGATCCTCTGTTCGACAACCCCTTCGAGGTGTTCATGGACGTGGACTATACCGACGAACTGGTCGCCAAGGCCGGCGAGTTCCTGCGCTTTGTCACTGCGGACGCGCATAGCGCCGAGAACTTGGGACGCATGTTCGCCACTCCGTTGCTTGAGCCGTACAAGCACCTGTTCTATGTGCTGTATGGCGGGGGCGGCAATGGCAAGGGGATCCTGCTGGACACACTTCACCGAAGCCTTCCCGCGTTGTCCGCCGCAGTCACGTCGAAAACCCTGCTGGGTGGACGGAACGGTAACGGGGGATTCGCCACTGATCAGGAGATGCTGAAGCTGATCGGCGCACTGTGGGCCTACGACGAGGACGCAGACACCATCACCTTGGAGCAGGCCACCCTGCTGAAGAAGATCGGCACCGGCGACACGATGGTGGCGCGGCGCGTGCAGGAGAACGCGGTCAGTTTCAAGAACAAGGCGACGTTCATCATCGCATCGAACAACCCCGTCATCATGAGCATGACGGAGGCGCTGGAACGGCGCCGTGTGTTCGTGCGCATGAAGGACGGGCGCGCCGAAGGCGAGTTCGCGGATCTGTTGCGGTTCCGTGACGAGCATGGTATCGCCCCGTTCCTCATGGCCTCATGTCGTCTCTGGGAAGCCCGTGGCGACAAACCGTGGACCGATGTGGTTATCGGATCCGCCGATGATCTGACCGAGGCGCAACAGTGGATCGTGGATTGCATCGTGGCGAACGGGTACGCCGTCAGCCGGGATAATCCGTTTCGCGAAACCGAAGCCGGGCACCGGAACACCGCCATGAAACTCGGTCTGAAGTCGAAGCCCAAGCGCATCAACGGCGAGGTGGTCCGTGTGCTGGTGGTCAGAAACGAACACGTCTTCAGCGTGTACCGCAACAGTGCGGCGAGGGATCTTGCCGAAGCAGTGGAAGCCGAAGCCAAGCCCGTACCGCCGCTGCCGCCCCCGATTGAAGGTGCTGCTGTGGCAACGCCAGATGATTGCGGTTATCCGGTCACATTCGGCTCCGTTACCGACGAAAAGCGCTCCTATGACTGGGCGAAGAACCGCACCCTTCCCGAAGGCAAGCAACCGCCAGCCAACGTGGCAGCGTATGCGGTCGTTCCGGCTGCGGGCATGGCGATCATCGATCTGGATGTCGCCAAGGATCCGGCCACCGGTGAGGTCCTGAAGGATGCGCCAACCGGTTGGGACGTGTTCAACCGCGAGATCGGCGAATACGGTTCCCCGGATTTCCCGAAGACGTACCTCGTCGGCACGCCGACCGGCCGCAGGAACGGCTTGCCGTCAGCGCACGCCTACTACATGATTCCGCCGGAACTGCGAGGCCGGTTGAAGAACGCCGTCCACGAGAAGGGCATTCCGGTCGATATTCGTTGCGAAGGCAAGGGGTACGTGGTCGGCGCTGGTAGCCGGATCCCGGACGGTGATTATCTGCTACTGGATTTGCCGGACGGCCAGCCGCCGGTGATGCCGCAGAAGATGGAGCAGTGGCTGATTGCCCACAATTACGTGATCGACGTGGAAGGTCAGGCGACTTTGCCTGTGTCTGCGAACGCCACGCGGATTCCCCCGTTGAGTGAGATTATGCGCCAGCCCATTGCCGTGGTCTCCGCATCGAACGGTCGCCCCGACATGACGCCGATTCCCGCAGGCAGCCGCAACAACGATCTTCATGCGTGGGCCTACGGCCGACTGCTGAACCACCCGGAGAACGCCGAGGCCATCCAGCGAGACCTGCTCGACCGTGGTCGGGCGAGCGGCTTGAAGGATACGGAGCTGACGACGATCTGGAACTCGATCCGTCGTCAGTTGGGAGGCGGCTGACATGGTGAGACGCAAACCCTCATGGCTGAGGCTGCTGTGCCCCAGCGGCGTGAATCCCGCCCATCTAGTCGCCCGCAAATGTGGGACATGCGGCGAATGGGTGGCGGTGGATACTGGCGGGCCGGTCGAAGAGGTTTACGATCCGGGCGTGCTGGATGCGAACGATCTGGTGACGGCCGTTATTCTCGGTCGCCGATTCACGCGGATCCAGCCGATAGCAGGCACGGGCCTCATTGCGCTTCGCACCCCATGCGGGTCATACGGCGTCAGTCGTGACGGCCTGTATCTGGCCGTGCACGAGTGCTTCAGAACACCCCTCAGCATGAAACCGTTCAAACCACCCAAACAGGTGGAGGGCAGCAAATGGGTCGGGCCGAGGATGACCGACGAGGAGATCAGACAATTCGAGACAGCTTGGAGGAGCAAGCCATGACCGCCACACATAAGCCGGTGTTCAAGACACCGAAGAAAACAACGCCGAGGAAAACCCACCGACTGATCCGTCTGGTGCCGGCCGTGCTCGCCATGCTGCGGACACGAGCCACCACCGTCGGTTTCGGGACCCCGACAGGGTACGTACGCGAGTGCGCGTGCGGATTCTCAACACGGGATCCCAATCGGTTCGCACAGCATCTGGAAGACAAGATCGGAGAAACCATCATGAACAATCCACTCGCATTCCTGGATGACCCCACGCCCACGCTGAAGCACAGGCTGCTGGATACCGCGAAGGGCGGGAGAATCTTTATCTGCTCATGCGGACGCGACTTCACGTCGCTCACCGTCATGCAGGAACACATCCGTGCCATGAATGAGGGGAACGCCGATGACCACGAATGAGCCAGTGCATTTGGTAGTCACGGAATCCGCCGGACATGGGCTGCGTTGGTGGTGTTCCTGCGGATACGACACCGATGACCTACAAGAGTTGAAGAACCATCTGAACCGGAAGGACAAGCATGACGGGACCATGCGTGAACAATGACGGAGCCGAAACCGCCGCGGGACGGTTGCTGTGCCGGAGCTGCGAGCATCGGCTCTGGGACAGCCTCGCCCAACTTGGTGAGGATGCCATGCCACTGCTATTGATCGCCACCAGACAAGCCGGCGTGAACATGCAGGGCAGCGGACACGCCTCGCCGGCCGAGGCCCCGTCACCGTTGAGGGATGACTTGTGGGAGCTGTATTGCGAGGCGGAACAACTCATGCGCCGGTTGTGCGCACGGTTCGACTACCCGAAGACGCTGGATCCGCACATTACGGTGGTCGGTTTGGCTCGTATGGTGCTCGCCCGACCGGGACCGTTGCTGAAGAGCGGGGACGTGCTCGGCTGGTATGAGGACATCACCGATATGTCTGGACGAGTCCACAAGGCGGTGAATCCCGCGAAACCTCGCATCGCGTTCGGCTCATGCCCGGACTGCGGCGGCGTGGTGTGGGGGGATCCAGACGAATCGGATGGCGAGTGCGCGAGCTGTGGCGAGCGGGTGAACCGTCGAGCCGTGGCCGACCGGCTGCTGGCCCGCCTCATCGTCAGCGAAGTCAGGGGAACCGCCACCGAGCTGAGCGCCGAGTGCGCGAAGGCGGGTATCCGCCTACCGGCAAGCACGATACGAAGCTGGGTCAACCGCGGCGGTTTACGTTACGGATCCGACGGGAAACTCTCCTTGAGTGAGCTGGTGCCGTTACTGCGGAAACGCGCCGACTATGGAAAAGAAGCCTGACCGGGGTTGTCCGTTGAAGGAATATCAACGGACAACCCCCTTACCGTTACTGGAAAGATTTCTTTTTGTAGAAGCCCATCTGCTCATCGCCCCACCATGTGAGGAACTGTTCGGCAGTTTCGCCGTTGTGACCTCTGCTGTCGAATGCCCCATCGGTGGATGCCACACGTCCGCAGGTTTCCTCGGCCAGCGCGGCGGCGACGAACCCGTATCCGGTCGAAGCGACGGCCGGGCCGGCGAAGTTCCGTATGTCATGCCAGAAATGGGGTTGCGCGTTCAGCAATCGCATGTCCTCATCGGACAGCGGCAGATCGAACTCATCAGCCTCGATGGGGAAGCATTCGCCCAGCATCGACGGAGGATAGCCTTCCTTCCCGTCGGACTTCACGTAGTCATCGACCCACGGTTGATCGATCCGGGTACGCTCCCACAGCGACGGCCAGGAACTCGCCCGCCACTGGCCGTTGATCAGATAAGCAAAACCGAGATCCATCTCCACCTTCCAGCGCGTGGCCGGATCCACGTACCTTAATTCCTCATCGGGGCCGCATGGGTAGAACGCCTTGACCTCCACGGTGCTGTCGATGCCATACTGGTCGAGCAGCTGCTGATAGAGCTCTTGGGTGCGGCTTCTCGTCTCTTCGACCAAGGGCAGGTAATCCGTCGTCGGATACACGTCAATCGTGGTGGACATGCCCCAATCATACCGAAACCCCTTGGAATCATTGGAATCTCGGGCGCTTCATGCCAGTAACAAAAAATGTTACTGGATTCGGTCATCCCGGTAACACTGGAATTTTGTTACTGGAGCCGTAGCCCGAAAAAAGAAGAGGCCCTACATCCCAAGCGGGAGTAGGGCTTTCGAGTCGGGCTGACAGGATTTGAACCTGCGACGTCTTGCTCCCAAAGCAAGCGCGCTACCAAACTGCGCCACAGCCCGTTTTCATGCCATAGGGCATAACTTTTCAATTATACGCACCGCGGGGGACGCGATGTGCTTCCGACTGCCGGAATCCTTGGCTCAGAAAACAGCCGAGAAGTCGGAGGTCTGCGGTCATTGTTACTGAGTGTTACTGGACTCCATTCTTCAGTTTTTGCCGAAACCCGAAACCCTAAGCGGGAGTAGGTCTCAGCGGCGGTCATAACACAGTCGGTTTGGTATCATCCTGCTCCCAAAGCAGACGCGCTACCAAGCTGCGCTACAGCCCGATGTCACTGTCACGCGCACGTCAAGCACACGCGAAAACGACAATCATCCATTGTACCGGACGCATGGACCGAATGGTCGCACATTCCCGATCATGCATCATCTGGCGCATATCGTGCACCGGCACGGCGGCCGACCGATGTTCCTATTACAATGAGGGCGGAGCAGCAGCACGGGAAAGGACATAACCGATGGGACGGCATCAGCGGGCGGAGACGTTGGGACTGGTGTCGTTCCTCATCTGCGCGATCGTCGCGTTCTTCGGCATGAAACTCTACCTTGACCTCGCTCCCGCCATCTGGCAGGTCACACAGCGCCGGTTCAGCGTGGCGGCGGCCATCATCGCGGCGTGCGGCGTGATCTCGTTCGTGGTCGGCTATGCGAGCAACTCGCGTTCGTTCACGCTCAAGCACGGCTGGTGGGTGCCGATCCGCCGCGTCTTCGAGATCCTCGCACTGTCGGTCGTGTACGCGGCCACGATCTTCCTGTCCTCGTTCGCCCTGTTCAGCATCGTGAACACGGTGATGGGCATGCATCTGCTCGCCGGTTACATGCCGGCCGCCTGCGCCGGATTCGCGGGCGTGGCCGGCTATATGACGTTCGTGCAGGCCGAACTCATGAACGCGAAGACACTCGCCTCGCTGCTGCCGTTCTTCGTGATCTCGGGAGTCAGCACCGCCGGGTTGACCACCGACGACCCGTATTGGTATCACAACAACTTCTCGCAGCTCGGCGACCGCACCACGTTCGCCGCGACCATGTTCAACGCGACGCTCATCCTCGCCGGCACATGCATCATCATCGTCAGCTACTTCGCCGTGTCCGAGCTGATCACCACGCAGCGGCTCGAACGGCTGTGGCACGAACAGTACGGCGACGAGGTCGACCATCCCGAGATCAAGCATTTCAAGGTGCGCATCGCGATCCTCTCGCTGCTGCTGACCGTTTCCGGACTCGCGTTCGTCGGCATCGGCGTGTTCCGGTACACGCCGCACTACATCATGCACAACGTGTGCGCGAAAGGCCTGCCGCTCATCATGGGCGTGCTGCTGCTTGCGCTGCCGTGGCTGGCGCCGCGCATGCCGAAGGCGATGTATGCGATCTCCGATCTGGCAATCGCGATCTGCGCCGGATTCGGCATCTACATGCTGCGCGGCTACGATACGCTCACGAATCTCGAGGCGCTGGCGTGCGCGTTCTTCCTCGGCTGGTTCATCGTGTTCTCGCGTCAGATCGCGGCGATCGAGGCCGACCGCGTGCAGATGCAGCTGGTGCGCGTGCAGGCCGACCGGCTCGACATCGCGGCGTCGGCGGCGGCCAACGGCGTGGCGGACGCGCAGGCGGTCGCCCATGCGACCAATACGAAACAGCCAGCCGAGAAGATCGAATCTCGACTGGCTGCGGATCGCTGACATAAATATATCGAATATACCAAGTCCGACAAAAACCGGCGACGTCAAATCGTCATTTCGAGCGAGCGAAGCGAGTCGAGAAATCTTACGAGAACCGTACTCCGTAAGATTTCTCGACTCGCTTCGCTCGCTCGAAATGACAGGAGAGGCACCACGCCTCAGAAGAGGTGGTTCTGCTGCTTGCGCGGGTCCTTCGCGCTCTTCAGAAGCAGGAAGCTGCGCGACTGCGCGGTGATCACGAACCCGGCCTCATAGCTCAGCTCCGGCCCCTTCGGGTTGTGCGTGTCCACGATGAGCTGCCACTTGCGCCCGTACTTCTCGTCGGGCAGCGTGAACATGATCGGCTCATAGTGCGCGTTGAAGATGAGGATGAAGTCGTTGTCGACGAGCTGGTTGCCGTAGTAGTCCATTTCGGGGATGTTCGAGCCATTGAGGTAGATCATCACCGAGAACGCGTGCGTGTTCTGCCAGTCCTCCATGTCCATGATCGAACCGGTGTGGTCGAACCATTCGACCTGCGGCAGCTTGTCGGGAGAGTCCCCCTGCTCGCGGCCGGAGAAGAAGCGACGACGGTGCAGCACCGGATGCTCAAGACGCAGGTGGATGAGCTTCGAGACGAACTCGAACAGATCCTTCTGCGAATCGTTCAGATCCCAGTTCATCCACGAGATCTCGTTGTCCTGGCAGTACGCGTTGTTGTTGCCCTGCTGGGTGCGCGCCACCTCGTCGCCGCCGCAGATCATCGGGATGCCCTGGCTGACGAGCAGTGTGGCGAACATGTTGCGCATCTGCCGTTCGCGCAGGTCGAGCACGTCCGGGATCGTGGTCGGGCCTTCCACGCCGCAGTTCCACGAACGGTTGTTGGATTCGCCGTCGCGGTTGCCTTCGCCGTTGGCCTCGTTGTGCTTCTCGTTGTAGCTGACGAGGTCGTTCATGGTGAAGCCGTCGTGCGCGGTGATGAAGTTCACGGACGCGACCGGTCGGCGTCCGTTCATCTGGTACAGGTCGGAGCTGCCCATGAGGCGCGACGCGAATTCGGGCAGTGTGGACGGCTGCGAGCGCCAGAAGTCGCGCACGCAGTCGCGGTAGCGGCCGTTCCATTCGGACCAGCTGGACGGGAAGCCGCCGACCTGGTAGCCGCCGGAGCCGAGATCCCACGGTTCGGCGATGAGCTTGACGCGGCTGATGATCGGGTCCTGTTCGACGATGTCGAAGAACGCGGACAGCTTGTCGACCTCCTGGAACTGGCGGGCGAGCGTGGCGGCCAGATCGAATCGGAAGCCGTCGACGTGCATTTCGGACACCCAGTAGCGTAGCGAGTCAGTGATCAGGCGCAGCGCGTGCGGCGAGCGCATGAGCAGCGAGTTGCCGGTGCCGGTGGTGTCGAAGTAGTGCCGCTGATCGTTGTCGACGAGACGGTAGTACGCCTGGTTGTCGATGCCCTTGAAGCTCAGGGTCGGACCCATGTGGTTGCCTTCGGCGGTGTGGTTGTAGACCACGTCGAGGATGACCTCCATGCCGGCGCGGTGGTAGGCCTTGACCATCGACTTGAATTCGTTGACCTGCTGGCCGCGTTCGCCGGAGGACGAGTACGCGTTGTGCGGGGCGAAGAAGCCGATCGTGTTGTATCCCCAGTAGTTCGACAGGCCCTTTTCCTGCAGGAACGAGTCGTTGACGAACTGGTGGATCGGCATGAGTTCGATGGCGGTCACGCCGAGCTTCTTGAGGTATTCGATGACGGTCGGGTACGCGAGGCCGGCGTAGGTGCCGCGGATGTCCGGCGGCACGTCCTTGTTGAGGTTCGTCAATCCCCGCACGTGCGTCTCGTAGATGACCGAGTCGTGGTACGGGATGTGCGGATGCTGGTCGTTGCTCCAGTCGAAGTACGGGTTGACGACGACTGATTTCATCGTGTGGCCGGCCGAGTCGAGGTCGTTGCGTTTGGTGACGTCGCCGGGCGAGTCGAACCAGTAGGAGAACAGGCTTTCGTCGCCGTCGATGTTGCCTTCGATGGCCTTGGCGTACGGGTCGAGCAGCAGCTTGCTCGGGTTGCATCGAAGGCCCTGGTTCGGGTCGTACGGTCCGTAGACGCGGTAGCCGTAGCGTTGGCCGGGCTGGAGTCCTGGAATGTAGTTGTGCCACACGTACGAGTTCTGCTCGGTCATCTCGATACGCGTCTCGTTGTCGTCGTCATCGAACAGACACAACTCGACTTTGCTGGCGACTTGGGAGAAAAGGGCGAAATTCACGCCGGCGCCGTCATAGCTGGCGCCGAGCGGATACATCAAACCTGGTCTGATCTGCATAGGTACAGTATCTCACCTCATCATGAAGTTTGCCGACACTTGCGTGTGGACTTGCGGTATTTGAGGGGGAACGATCACGACCTGTTCATGATTCGTTCATGCTCCGCTCCATGCGGCGGATGCGTTCGTGCTGGATCGCGATGATCGAGTTGGATGCGGTGACCGGCAGCGCGAGCAGCTCGTCCCAGCCGACCCATGCGGTGTCGACGTGCTCGTCGGCGTCGAGATGGCGTGCCGTCGTCGTGTAACGGTTGAGGTGCATGACCATGATGTGCGCGAGTTCGTCGGTCATGCCTTCGGACGAGTAGTAGTCGCCGACGTGGTCGATGACGACGCCGTCTTCGCCGTCCGGCACGACGCCGGTCTCCTCGGCGAGTTCGCGCAGTGCGGCGGTCGTCGGGTCCTCCCCCGCGTCCATGAGTCCGGCGGGGATGCCGTAGGCGAACCGGTCGGAGCCGATGCGGTATTCGCGTTCGACCAGATAGCGGTCGGTGGCCGTGTCGTGGACAAGCATGACGACGCAGGGCGCGTGGCGCAATACCTGCCGTCGGATGTCGACGGTGCCGCCGTCGCGCCGGCGTAGGGCGATGGTCATGTCCTCGACGGTGAAGATCGCGCCACGGTAGACGGTTTCGCGCGAGCGCACTTCGACCGGCGTGTTCATATCGATGATGTCGTGCATATGGCTGATTGCCTTTCTTATGTGATGCCTGTGCGGCCGGCGCGGCTGCGGACCCGTGCGCTACAGTCGCAGCGTCCACGGATCGGTGTTCATGCGCAGCCATTCGACGTCCGGCCGCCGGCCCGTCGCCTGTTCGACCGCGTCCGGTACGTCCTCGATCGCATAGCGGAACCACAATGATTCGATGGCGGAGTGCGGCGTGTTGATGAGCAGCGGGCGGATGCGTTCGTCGCCATGGCCGACGCGAATGCCTTGCGCGCGCAGCTCGGCCTCGTACCGGGCCTGTTCGATCGCGTCGGTGGCGGGATGATGGCGCAGGTCGCTGGTCACGTACACTTCGGCGCCACTGGCGCGCACCTCGTCGAACAGCGAGTCGCCGGAGCCGGGCAATACGGCCACGGTTTCGACCATCTGGTCGAGCGGCCCGCTTGCCGTGACGCCGAGTTCGGTATGCGGCAGCACGTCGGCGACGTGACGGGCGAACGTTTCGAAGGTCGTCGGCCGAGCGAGTCGACCGACACGTCCCAAGCCGACCTCGTGACCGGCCGCCGCGGCCTCGTCGTCCCGGATCGGCACGAGCGGATGCTGATCGGTCAGTCCGAACAGGTCTGCGGCCGCCTGGCCCACACCACGGTACGCCGCATCGGCGTTGGTATGGCCGACCCACAGCGCGCAGTTCGACTGGTACAGCTTGCGCACGATGTCGCCGCGCGCGCCGAGTCCGGACACCTGATGCACGGAGCGGAACAGCAGCGGATGGTGGGTCACCAGCAGGTCGGCGCCGTGTTCGATCGCGGTATCGATCACGGCCGCGGTCGGGTCGGCGGCAAACGCGATACGCATGACCGGCGCAGTGGGGTCGCCGACGATCAGCCCCGGCTCGTCCCAGCTTTCCGCATACCGTAACGGATACAACGTTTCCAGAACATCGACGACCTGTTTGAGCGTGGGCATGCGTCCTCCTTGCTGCTGCTTTTTACGGGTGCGATACGAGTGTCCGCCGTCGTCTTCGGCGTGAAGTCGGCGGCGGACCATACGAATCAGTGCGCGGCGAGCTGCCAGTCGTCGCCGATGCCGGTGGACACGTCCAGCGGCACGGACAGGTCGACGGCATGCTCCATCGCATCGGCGACGAGCGCGGTCACCTGTTCGGCCTCGCCGGGCGCGATTTCGACGACGAGTTCGTCGTGGATCTGCAGGATGATGCGGCTCTTCACGCCGGCGTCGCGCAACGCCTGATCGGCGCGGATCATCGCGATCTTCATGATGTCGGCGGCCGAGCCCTGGATCGGCGCGTTGAGCGCGGCGCGTTCGGCAGCCTCGCGCACGGTGCGGTTCGTGGACAGCAGCCCGGGGAAATACCGGCGCCGGCCGAACATCGTCTCCGTGTAGCCGTTCGAGCGCGCGTCGGCGACGAGCGACTCGAGATACTCGTGCACCTTGCCGAACGTGGCGAAGTATTTCTGCTTGAGTTCTTCGGCATGACCGGGCCGGATCTTGAGCTGCTGGGCGAGACCGTACGTGCTCAGGCCGTAGGCGAGGCCGTAGCTCATCGCCTTGACGTGGCTGCGCTGGTCGGAGGTGATTTGGTCGACCGGCACGCCGTAGACGAGCGACGCGACGTAGCGGTGGAAGTCGGCGCCGGAACGGAACGCCTCGATCAGCGCCTCGTCGCCGGAACGGTCGGCCATGATGCGCAGCTCGACCTGCGAATAGTCGCAGCTGAGCAGCGACACATAGCCGTCGCCGGGCACGAACGCGGAGCGGATCTCACGGCCGGCGTCGTTGCGGTTCGGAATGTTCTGCAGGTTTGGGTCGACCGAACTCAATCGTCCGGTCGCGGCCACGGTCTGTTCGAACGTGGTGTGGATGCGCCCGTCGTTCGGGTTCGTCGCGTCGATGAGCGTCTGCACGATCTGCTTGAGCTTGTTCGTCTCGCGGTGCCGCAGCAACGCGCCGAGGAAGCCGCTGGCACGTTCGTCGTCCACATATTTGACGTACAGGTCCTGCAATACGGACGCGCTGGTCGTGTACGTGCCGGATTTGGTGCGTTTGGTGCCTTTGAGTCCCATGTCCTCGAACAGCACCTTCTGCAGCTGCTTGGGGCTTTGCAGGTTCACGCGGCTGCCTGCGCAATCCCATGCGGTTTCCTGCGCCTGACGCGCGTCGGCGGCGAACTGGTCGCGCATGGTGACGAGCCGGTTCATGTCGACGCTCGCGCCGGCATCCTCCATGCCGTGCAGCACGCGCGACACCGGCAGTTCGATGGTCGTCAGCAGCTTGGACTGTTCGCGCTCGGCCAGCATGGGGGCCAGCGCGCCGGCGAGCGCCTGCACGATGGCGACGTGGGTGAGCGCTGATTGCGTCTGGTCGTCGGCTCCGGAGTCCGCCTCCTCGCCCAGATCAAGCAGCCCCTGTTCGGCCGGTGGCTGCTGTTCCTCGATGTGCAGGTCGAGGAAGTGCGCCGCGGCCTGTTCGAGCGTGTCCGCATGGAAGTCGGGGTGCACGAGATAGCCGGCGAGCTTCGTGTCGAATGCCGGCAACGGCAGATCGATGCCGGCCGAGCCGAGCAGGTGCAGATGCTCCTTGTACCCGTGGACGATCATCGTATCGTGATGGTCGGCGATCAGTCGGCGTAAGGCATCGGCGGTGGACCGGTCGAACGGCGCTGCCAGAACGGCTGCCTGATGGCCTGCGGCGATAACGACATGACCGAGCGAGGCGCTCCCGGGCTTGGAGTCTCCCTGCGCGAGCAGCGCCCATGACCCGCCGGCGTGGTGTAGGGAGGGCTGTGCGATGTCGGATTCGTGATCATGCGCCCACTGTTGCAGCATCGGCGCATCCGCGATGATGGTCGCTTCGGGCAATTGCAGCGAAGCCGGTTCTTCGGCCGGTGCATCACTGCCGTCCGTTGCAGCCGATGGCAGTGCGTGCCCGCTGAACGATTTGACCATGCGGCTGCGCGTGCGTACGCCGAATTCGAGATCCTTGAACAGATCGTCAAGCGCTTTGGCATTCACGTTGCCGAACGTGAGATCGTCGAGTCCCACGCCGAGGTCGAGGTCGCGCACAAGAGCGTTGACCTTGCGGTTGAGCCGCACCTGGTCGATGCTCTCGCGCAGGGCCTCGCCCTTCTTGCCCTTGATCTCGTCGGCGTGTTCGATGATGCCGTCGAGGCCGCCGTACTGGTTGATCCATTTGGCGGCGAACCCGTCTCCCACACCCGGCACGCCGGGGATGTTGTCGGCCGTCTCGCCGCGCAACGCCGCCAGATCGGGGTATTGGTCGGGACGCACATGGTATTTCTCCTCGACGGCCTCGGGGGTCATGTGCTTGAGATCCTTGAAATGATGGCCCGGATACAGTACGGTGATGCGGTCGCTGATGAGCTGGAAGGCGTCACGGTCTCCGGACAGCACCAGCGTATGATATCCCGCGTCGGCACCCATCGTGGCGAGCGTGCCGATCACGTCGTCGCCCTCATAGCCGGGCTTTTCGATGTAGGTGACGCCGAGTGCGGTGAGCATCTTCTGGATGAGCGGCAGCTGAGTGAGCAGTTCCTCAGGGGCGGCGTCGCGTGTGCCCTTGTATTGCGGGAGCATCTGGTTGCGGAACGTGCCGCCCTTGACGTCGAACGCGACGGCGAGATGATCGGGCTTCTCCGCGTCGAGGACTTGGGAGAGCATGGTCGCGAATCCCCACACGGCATTGGTGGCCTGACCGGCCTGTGTGCTGAAATTCTCGACGGGTAGAGCGAAAAACGCGCGGAACGCTAGCGAATGGCCGTCAACGACCAGCAGTGTTCCGCGCGTTTCGACAGAGGCTTGCGTCGCCTCAGTCATTGTTGCTTTCCGGCTTGGGATCGCCGTACTTGGCGATGATGGCCATGGCCAGACGCTTCTTTGGGATGCGCTGGTCCATCGACGTCTTCTGGATCCAGCGGAAGGCGCCCTGCTCGGAGAAGTCGGCCTTGTCCATGAGCAGACCCTTGGCGCGGTCGACGAGCTTGCGCTCCTCGAGCGTGTCCTCGGCCTTCTTGAGCTGGGCCTCCATCTTCTTGAGCTCTTCCTGGGCGCTCTTGAGCTTGTTCTCGCCGCGCTCGACGGTGTCGAGCAGGTCGTTGATCTCAGCGAAACGGCCCATCGCGACCTCGAGGGCCGGCAGCAGCTTGGACTCCTCATACGGCTTGGTCACATACGCCATGGCGCCGGCACCGGTGGCCTGACGGACCAGATCGGGCTGGGAGAATGCGGTGAGCATGACGACCGGGGCGATGTTCTCGTCGCAGATCACACCGGCGGCGGCGATGCCGTCCATGCGCGGCATCTTGACGTCCATGCACACGACGTCCGGACGGAACTTGCGGGTCAGTTCGACCGCTTCCTCGCCGTTGGCGGCCTCGCCGACGACTTTGTAGCCGTTGTCCTCGAGCATGGCGACCAGATCCATACGGTTGACGGATTCGTCTTCGGCGACGACGACCGTGCGCTGGCGGTTCTCGTCCGCCGTCTGCTCGGCGTCGTCCTGAGTCGTAGTGGTATCCTCAGCCTGCGCGGCCGCCTTCAGTTCGTCATCCGTCAACACCGCACCCAACGATTCCGGCGTTTCCGAGGTCTTGTTCCGTGCAACCATGCCAACCTCTTTCATCGAAGTGCCAGGCTACTCCTCATGAATCGACGCCCGGCCTTACAACAATTATCCTGCGTCTTTGCGATGCGGCCGACACTGTCTTCCGTTATCGCTCAAATCGCGTGCCCTCGGTGGGACTCGAACCCACACTGCGCAGATTTTGAGGCTGCTTCCTCTACCAATTGGGATACGAGGGCGTTATGCGCACCTACGGAAGAATAGCACAGGTTTACGACTGCGGCGAGTCGCAATGTGGTTCAGCGTGGCGCGAATCACATGCCGCGTGCGGCGATTCGTTGCCGGCGCAATCATGCAAACCGCGATTAATGCCATACAATATGCCTTAGAGGTAGTTCAAATGCCATACAAGGAGGTAGTCATGAACGATTCGCAGACCTATCGTCAGTTCGATCCGTGGCGCACGTCGCCGGTCAAGGAGGAGTCGCGCAAGCAGATCGTCGCCACGCATTACTTCAACGTCGATCAGGTGTCGCTGTCCACGCCGAAGGCCGGACAGTTCGACCGGTTCGTGCTGCAGGGCAACAACGGCGACGGCGTCGCGGTGCTGGCCATGACGGACGACGGCCGCATCCCGCTGGTCGAACAGTACCGCATCCCCACCCATCGCTGGACGCTGGAGCTTCCCGGCGGCCACGCCGCGGACCCGAAGGAGACCGCGCTCGACGTCGCCAAGCGAAAGCTGCACGAGGAGGCCGGTTACACGGCGACCAGCTATGTGCAGTTCTCGCGGTTCCTCAACATGGCGAGCTTCGCCACCTATCACACAGCGCTGTTCTTCGCCTCTCATCTGACGCCGGTCGACCGCTCCAGCTTCGGCCCGGAGACCCCTCGCCCCGACGTACGCCTGTACACGTTGGACGAGGCGTACCAGATGGTGGTGAACGGCACGATCGTGGACGCGAAGACGATCATCGCGATCCTGCGCCTGTACGCCGTGCCGGGCCATAACCTCGGCCAGTGACCCGAAGCGCGGTCGGCGGCCCGATACGTCGCGCGTAGGCGTTCCGCCGCCGACGAACATACAAAAGGAACCCCATCCGATTGGGATGGGGTTCCTTTTGTGCTCTATGCGAGAGTCGCTATCGCGATACCGTTACGCTCACTCGGCGTTGCCGACGGTGTGCACGTAGATGGTGTCGGTGGAGCCGGCGGCGTGCTCGCCCTGGGCGGAGCTCAGCACGACGATCTTGTCGCCGTCGGAAACCTTGCCGGCCTTCTTGAGGATGGAGTCGGTGTAGGCCATGAGGTCCTTGCGGGACTTGTCGTGGTAGTCCTCCGGGACGTAGAACGCCTCGGTGCCCCAGGACAGCGCGAGCCAGTGGTAGGTGTGCTCGTTGTTGGTGATGCCGTAGATCGGGGCGGCCGGACGCTCGCGGGAGACGCGGTGCACGGTGTTGCCGGTCTGGGTGTAGGCGACGATGGCCTTGGCGTTGAGCTTGTCGGCCAGGTCGACGGCGGCGGAGGAGACGGCGCCGGTGGAGGACATGTCGAGGTTCTTCAGCTCCGGGATGCGGTCGAAGCCGTGCTCGGTGGCGAAGCCGGAGATGCGGGACATGGTGGCGACGGTCTCGGTCGGGTACTCGCCGACGGCGGTCTCGTTGGAGGTCATGGTCGCGTCGGCGCCGTCGAGGACGGCGTTGGCGCAATCGGACGCCTCGGCGCGGGACGGCACCGGGGAGTGGACCATGGAGCCGAGGACCTCGGTGGCCACGATGACCGGCTTGGCGTACTGGCGGGCCAGCTCGATGATGCGCTTGGTGGCCAGCGGGACCTCTTCGAGCGGGCACTCGACGGCCATGTCGCCACGGGCGGCCATGACACCGTCGAAGGTCTTGACGATCTCCTCGAGGTTCTCGAGGGCCTGCGGCTTCTCGATCTTGGCGACGATCGGGATGCGACGGCCTTCCTCGTCCATGATCTCGTGGGCGCGATCGATATCGGTCGCGAAGCGCACGAAGGACATGGCGATGATGTCAGCGCCGG
The DNA here is from genome assembly GCF_056357555.1 of Bifidobacterium sp. LH_230. NCBI lineage: Bacteria > Bacillati > Actinomycetota > Actinomycetes > Bifidobacteriales > Bifidobacteriaceae > Bifidobacterium > Bifidobacterium sp. LH_230. Next base: position 17,964 of record NZ_JBKEWJ010000022.1, on the reverse strand, counting down.
TGCGGATGGCCCAACGCAGATCGGCCTCGTCCTTCTCGGTCAGCGCCGGCAGGGAGACGGCGACGCCCGGCAGGTTGATGCCCTTGTGGGAGGACACCGGACCGGCCACGACGACCTTGGTGTACACGTTGTTGCCCTCGACCTTGGTGACCTCGAGACGGACCTTGCCGTCGTCGATCAGGATCGGGTCGCCCGGGTGGCAGTCGCCCGGCAGACCCTTGAAGGTGGTGGAGGTGATGTGCTCGTCGCCCTCGACGTCATCGGTGGTGATGATGAACTCCTGGCCAAGCTGGAGCTGGACCTTGTCCTCGCCCTCGGCGTTCTTCTTGAACCAACCGCAGCGGATCTTCGGACCCTGAAGGTCGACCAGCGCGGCAACGTTGCGACCAGTGGCCTTGGAAGCCTCGCGCACGTTGTTGTAGACGCGCAGGTGATCCTCCGGGGTGCCGTGGGAGCGGTTCAGACGAGCGACGTCCATACCCGCCTCGACGAGCTTGGTAATGCCCTCAAGGGATTCGGTCGCGGGACCGATGGTGTCAACGATCTTGGCTTTACGCATGAATGCCTGCCTATTCCTATCTTGTTTTGCCGGACCCGGGATGGCCCGACTGCCGAGGTTCAGTCTACTAGCACACGACGAACACGGCCACTGTTTTCCGCGGTGTGTTGTGAGCGCTCACATCATTGTAGCGCAAGGCTGCCCGATAATGCAAAACCCGTTGCATGACAACGGTTCATGCAACGGGTTTCGCACTGTTCAACGACGGTTCATCACGCGTTCTTGGCGTCCGCGGTTTCCAGCGACTTCATCTTGAGCACGCTGGCGAGCGCGGCGCCGCCGATCGCCAGGATGATGACCGCGAGCGACAGCCATGTGGGCACTTCGGGCACCCAGGCGATGGGCTGTCCTCCGTTGAGGAACGGCAACGAATTGCCGTGCAGCGCCTCCATGATGAGCTTGATGCCGATGAAGCCGAGCACGATGGACAGGCCGAGCGGCAGGTAGACGAGCTTGTCGAGCAGGGCGCCGAGCAGGAAGTAGAGCTGCTGCAGGCCGAGCAGGGCGAACACGTTGGACGTGAACACGATGAACGGGTCCTTGGTCAGGCCGAAGATCGCGGGGATCGAGTCGAACGCGAACATGACGTCGGTGGTGCCGATGGCGAGGAACACGACGAGCATCGGGGTGAAGTACTTGACGCCGTTCTTTTCGGTGCGCAGCTTTTCGCCGTCGTATTCGTCGGAGATCTTCATGACCTTGCGCAGGGCCTTGATGATGCCGTTCTCGTGGTATTCCTCGTCGTCGTCATTGCCGGTGACCAGCTTGAGCGCGGTGACGATGAGGAACGCGCCGAACAGGAAGAAAATCCAGGTGAACCGTTCGATCAGCGCGGCGCCGATGAGGATGAAGATGCCGCGCAGGATCAGCGCGACGGTGATGCCGACCGACAGCACGTACTTCTGCAGCACCTTCGGCACGGCGAAGTTCGACATGATGATGACGAACACGAACAGGTTGTCGATGCTCAGCGAATATTCGGTAAGCCAGCCGGAATAGAATTCGATGGCCGGTTTGGAGCCGGCTACGGCCCACATGATGCCGCCGAAGATCAGGGCGGCGACCACGAAGAACGCGATGTGCTGCAGGCACTCCTTGGTGGACGGCACGTGCGGTTTGCGTCCGATGACGAACAGATCCACGACGAAGAACGCCGCAAGCACCACGAACGTGGCGACCATAAACACTACAGGGGTTTCAGACATGACTCCCAGCATATGAACAGGCGCTGACGCTACTACTTACTTGCCTCGGTCATTCCACGTAATTCCTTTTTGAGATCGCGGATTTCGTCGCGTAGGCGGGCGGCAAGCTCGAACTGGAGCTGTTCGGCGGCGGTGTGCATCTGTTCGCTCAGCTGGCGGATCAGGTCGGCGAGGTCCTGCGCCGGCAGCCCGGCCTTGAGGATCTCCTCATGCCGCTTGTCGGCCTCGTCCTTGTCGAGCGTCGGCACGCCAAGATGCGTGTTGCCGGCCTTGCCGGCGTTGCGATATCCACCGGCCAGCAGGGTCTGGGTGTCGACGTCCTCCTTGGCGAGCATGTCGTTGACGTCGCTGATCTTCTTGATCAGCGGCTTCGGGTCGATGTGATGTTCCTTGTTGTACGCGATCTGCTTGGCGCGGCGGCGTTCGGTCTCGTCGATGGCCTTGTGCATCGCATCGGTCGTCTCGTCGGCGTACATGATGACCGTTCCGGACACGTTTCGCGCGGCGCGGCCGATCGTCTGGATGAGCGAACGGTACGAGCGCAGGAAGCCTTCCTTGTCGGCGTCGAGGATCGCGACCAGCGACACCTCCGGCAGATCAAGGCCCTCGCGCAGCAGGTTGATACCGACGATCACGTCGATCTTGCCTTCGCGCAGTTCGCGCAGCAGTTCGACGCGGCGCAGCGTGTCCACGTCGGAATGCAGGTATTCGACCTTGATGCCCCGTTCGAGCAGATAGTCGGTCAGATCCTCGGCCATCTTCTTGGTCAGGGTCGTCACGAGCGCGCGCTCGTTCTTGGCCACACGGTCCTTGATCTCGGCGAGCAGGTCGTCGATCTGCCCCTTGGTAGGTCGCACCTCGACCTTCGGGTCCAAAAGTCCCGTCGGTCGGATGATCTGTTCGACCACGCCATCGGAAAGCCCCAGCTCATAGTCGCCTGGCGTGGCGGACAGGTAGACGGTCTGGCCGACGCGTTCGAGAAACTCCGGCCATTTGAGCGGTCGGTTGTCCATCGCCGACGGCAGACGGAACCCGAAGTCCACGAGCGTGCGCTTGCGCGAGGCATCGCCCTCGTACATCGCGCCGATCTGCGGGACGGTCACATGCGATTCGTCGATGACGAGCAGGAAGTCGTCGGGGAAGAAGTCGAGCAGCGTGTGCGGCGGCGTGCCGGGCGCGCGGCCGTCGAAATGCCGCGAATAGTTCTCCACGCCAGAGCACACGCCCACCTGCGCAAGCATCTCGAGATCGTAGGTGGTGCGCATGGTGAGCCGCTGCGCCTCCAGCTCCTTGCCCTGTTTGCGCAATTGGGCGGTGCGCTCGTCCAGTTCCTGCTGGATGGTCTTGAGCGCGCGTTCCATGCGTTCCGGACCGGCCACGTAGTGCGAGGCCGGGAAGATGTGCACTTCGCTCTCATGGTCGATCACGTCGCCGGTCAGCGGATGCAGCGTGGAGATGCGGTCGATCTCGTCGCCGAAGAACTCGATGCGGATGGCCAGCTCCTCATAGACGGGGATGATCTCGACGGTGTCGCCGCGCACGCGGAACGTGCCGCGCGTGAACGCGATGTCGTTGCGCTTGTACTGCATGGCGACGAACTGGCGCAGCAGGTCGTCGCGGTTGATCTCCTGACCTTCCTTAAGGAACAACATGCGCCCGGCGTATTCCTCCGGCGTGCCGAGTCCGTAGATGCAGGACACGGTGGCGACGACCACGCAGTCGCGCCGGGTCAAGAGGTTCGCGGTGGCGGCGTGGCGCAGACGTTCCACGTCGTCGTTGATGTTCGAGTCCTTCTCGATGTAGGTGTCGGTCTGCGGGATATACGCTTCGGGCTGGTAGTAGTCGTAGTAGCTCACGAAGTAGCTCACCGCGTTGTCCGGCATAAGTTCGCGGAACTCGGCGCACAGCTGCGCGGCCAGCGTCTTGTTCGGTTCGATGATGAGCGTCGGCCGCTGCAACCGTTCGATCAGCCATGCGGTCGTCGCGGTCTTGCCGGTGCCGGTCGCACCCATGAGCACAACGTCGTTCTCGCCGTTCTCGATGCGCGTGGCCAGTTCCTCGATGGCCTGCGGCTGGTCTCCGGACGGCTTGTACGGCGACTTGACGACGAACGGCTTGTTCGATCGTTCGATGTTGAAGCCCATCACTGCTCCTTCCGGCTGTTCCAATCTGCATACAGCCTATCAACAACATCGAACATTTGTTCTATAGGTTGGGTCGAATCGACGACGATATCGGCGATCCCACGGCGTGTCGCCTCATCGCTCTGATGCCGGATGCGGCCTTCGGCCTGCTCGCGGCTCATGCCCCGCTCCCCCATCATGCGCGCGATGCGCACCTCGACCGGAGCCTCGACCGTCACGATATGGTCGAACCGGAACGGGATCGAATCGATCACCTCGGCCAGCAGCGGCACATCATGCACGACAACCAACGTCCCGTCGCCATTGCCATCGCCATGATTGAGCGTCACGATCGCGTCATGCTCCAATCTCGTCGCTTCGTCGTAGATCATCGGATGCTCGATCGCGTCCAAACGTTCCCGGGCACCGGCCGACGCGTTCACGCCGAACACATGCTCGGCCATCCACGCACGATTCAGTTCGCCGCCGGCAGTCAACGCGTCGGAACCGAATTCGTCGACGATCCTGCGCAGTCCCTCACCTCCGGGAGCCACGACCAGCCGAGCCAACGCGTCATAGTCGATCACCGCCGCGCCAAGCTCGCGCAACCGCCGCGCCACCGTGCTCTTGCCGGCAGCGATTCCGCCGGTCAGTCCGATCCTCACCATCACGTCTCACATGGTAACGCGGGACAAGCCGACACCGCAGCCGTGAACCATGGCTGCATACGCGAGAAGCCCGACCCCACACGGGGATCGGGCTTCCTCATTCAGACCGATGGATCAGTACTGAATCACTTCTTCTCGTTCAGGCGACGCTCACTTGCCGAGCAGCTGGTCGCGCAGGGCGGCGAGCTGATCGGAATCGGCGAGGGTACCGGTGGAGGTGGACTCGGAAGAGTAGTTGGAGGTCTCCTCGACCTTCTCCTCCTTCGGAGCCTGACCATCTTCGGCGGCCGAAGCGGCGGCGTTCTCCAGCTCCTTGGCGACGAACGCCTTGTGCTGCTCCCACAGGTCGTGGGCGGCCGCGTACTGGGCCTCCCACTCCTCGCGCTGCTTCTCGTAGCCGGCGATCCACTCGTTGGTGTTTGGGTCGAAGCCTTCCGGATACTTGTAGTTGCCTTCCTCGTCGTACTCGGCCGGCATGCCGTACAGCGCCGGATCGAAGTCCTCGGAGTTCGGGTCGACGGAGTCGTTGGCCTGCTTGAGGGACAGGGAGATGCGGCGACGATCGAGATCGACGTCGATCACCTTGACGAACACCTCTTCGCCCGGCTTGACGACGGTCTCCGGGTTCTCGACGTGACGGTTCGCGAGCTCGGAGATGTGCACCAGGCCCTCGATGCCGTCCTCGACGGAGATGAACACGCCGAACTGGACGATCTTGGTGACCTTGCCCTTGACGATCTGGCCGGGGACGTGGGTGCGAGCGAAGCGCTGCCACGGGTCCTCCTGGGTGGCCTTGAGCGACAGGGAGATGCGCTCGCGGTCCAGATCGACGTCGAGGACCTCGACGGTGACCTTGTCGCCGACCTTGACGACCTCGGACGGGTGGTCGATGTGCTTCCAGGACAGCTCGGAGACGTGGATCAGGCCGTCAACGCCACCGAGATCGACGAACGCGCCGAAGTTGACGATGGAGGAGACGACACCCTCACGGATCTGGCCCTTCTTGAGCTGCGAGAGGAAGGTCTCGCGCACTTCGGACTGGGTCTCCTCGAGGTACTGGCGACGGGACAGGACCACGTTGTTGCGGTTCTTGTCGAGCTCCAGGATCTTGGCCTTGATCTTCTGGCCGATGTACGGGGAGAGATCACGGACGCGGCGCATTTCGACCAGCGACGCCGGCAGGAAGCCGCGCAGGCCGATGTCCACGATGAGGCCGCCCTTGACGGCTTCGATGACGGTGCCCTCAACAACGCCGTCAGCTTCCTTGATCTTCTCGATGTCGCCCCAGGCGCGCTCGTACTGGGCACGCTTCTTGGACAGGATCAGACGGCCTTCCTTGTCTTCCTTGGTGACGACAAGAGCCTCGATCGGATCGCCGACCTCGACGACCTCGTCCGGATCGACATCCTTCTTGATGGAAAGTTCGCGGGAGGGGATCACACCCTCGGTCTTGTAGCCGATGTCGACCAGGACCTCGTCACGATCGACCTTGACGACGGTACCCTCGACCAGATCACCATCATCGAAGTTCTTGATGGTGGAATCGACTGCCTTGATGAAGTCCTCTTCGGTGCCGATGTCGTTGATGGCGACCTTGGCGACTTCGTTATTGTTCTCTGCCATTAATGTGGTTTCTTAATAACTAGTAGATGGATAATATCGTTCTTCAGTTATTTCGCGCATACTGGCGCACACGCAAGTCTCAACAATACCTGTAGCCCTGCCCATATATTTCGGGCGTGTCGCGCCCGCTTTCTCCGCATGCCCCTGGTCCCAACGTTGCCGCAGTTCCAGCGTTGCCGCCCCACGCTCTCTTGTACACAACCGTTACGTTTCGCGGAACTTACCTCGCGTTTGCGTTACGCAACATGCCCACGTTACCGAGCGCGGGACTGGGATGTTCTGTTCGCGACCGTCAGACTTGGGCGAGCGCCCCGGAGCGTGTCGAGAATAGAACATCCCAGTCCCGCGCGGCTACCGCTGGAACACAATTACTGCGGCAAAACTACAGCGAAAGCTGGCGTTCGGCCATTTCGACGACGTTGGCGAGGAGCATGGCGCGGGTCATGGGGCCGACGCCGCCCGGGTTCGGCGAGTAGGCGTACGCCTTGTCGTAGCAGGCCTTGTCCACGTCGCCCTTGACGCGCCAGCGTCCGGCCTCCTCGTCGAAGACGCGCGAGACTCCGACGTCGAGCAGGATCGCGCCGTCCTTGATCATGTCCGGCTTGACGAATCCGGCCGAGCCCATCGCGGCGACGATCACATCGGCGCGGCGCATGTGGTCGGCCACGTCGCGCGTGCCGGTGTGGCACAGCGTGACCGTCGCGTTGACGGCGCGGCGCGTGAGCATGAGGCCGATCGTGCGGCCGATGGTGATGCCGCGGCCGAGCACGCACACCTCCTTGCCGTTGAGGTCGATGTCGTAGGCGCCAAGCAGGTCGATCACGCCGCGCGGGGTGCACGGCAGCGGGGTCGTGATCTCGCCGCGCACGTGCAGCACGAGTTCGCCGAGGTTGTACGGGTGCATGCCGTCCGCGTCCTTGGCCGGGTCGATCAGATCGATGATCGCGTTCTCGTCGATGCCTTTGGGCAGCGGCAGCTGAACGATGTAGCCCGTGCACGTCGGATCGTCGTTCATCTCGCGCACGACCGCAGCGATGTCGTCGAAGCTCGCGTCAGCCGGCAGCTCGTGCTTGATGGAGCGCACGCCAATCTCGGCGCAGTCGGCGTGCTTGCCGGCGACATATTTGACCGAGCCGGCGTCCTGTCCGACCAGCAGCGTGCCGAGTCCGGGTTCGATGCCGCGTTCCTTCAGCCGCGACACACGCTCGGCCAGATTGTGCTTGATGTCCGCCGCCGTCTGCTTGCCGTCGAGTCTGATGGCCATGAGTCTGCCTCCTGTGTCGGGTTGCATTGCCTTAGCGTTAGGCTATCGTGGATTGAAGTCATCGACGGCGTTCGCTGCGGTATTCGGACAACTTGACGGAGAGGCTGATCAATATGGACATTCGTGGATCCCGTGTAGTGAAGGCGGTCGCGGGGCTGCTCGCCGTCGCGCTGATGTCCGTGACCGGCGGCTGCGGCACGACGTCCGATCCGCAAGCCGAACCGCAGACGCCTGCTCAGGAGGAGCCCAGCGGCCCGATCGAGGTGATCTCGTCGATCAACCAGTGGGGTTCGCTCGCCAAGCAGATCGGCGGCGACGACGTGAACGTCACGTCGATCCTGAGTTCCACGAGCGTCGACGCGCATGATTTCGAGCCGAAGACCGCCGACGTGGCCAAGATCTCGAAGGCGCAGATCGTGGTGGTCAACGGCGCCGGCTACGACTCGTGGGCGTCGAAGAGCGTCGGACGGAAGACGGTGACCGTGTCGGCCGCGCAGATCGTGGGCGCGATGGAGGGCGACAACCCGCATCTGTGGTTCTCGAAGGACGCCCGCAGCGGCATGGCCAAGGAGCTGGTGAACGCGTTCTCGAAGGCGCTGCCGAGCAAGAAGGCCGATTTTACTAAGCGGTACAAGGCATGGCAGGAGGAGGAGCAGTCCGTCGAACAGAAGATGGACGAGTTCGCCGCCGCCCATAAGGACGCCACGTATGCGGCGACCGAATCCGTGGCCTACTATCTGATGAGCGACATGGGCTTCACCGACAAGACGCCGCAGGGCTACGCCGCATCGGCCGCCGCGGAGGGCGAGGCCGCTCCGGCCGACCTGCAGGAGTTCCAGAAGCTGCTTGAGGACAAGGACGTCGATCTGCTGGTCAACAACACGCAGGAGGCATCCGACGCGACCAACATGATCACCGGCACCGCCGGCCGCTCCGATATCCCGGTCTTCGACGTCAGCGAACAGATGCCCGAAGACAAGAAGGACCTGACCGATTGGATCGACTCGCTGGTCGACGGCATCACCGGTCTGCTGACGGTCTGCACGACGGATGACGGCACCGGCGATGCGGATACGGACGGCACCGGCGATGCCGACAAGAACAAGGACGAATCGTCCGACGGCAAGAGCGATGCAAGCGATCAGACGGACGATGATTCGTCGTCCACATCCGGCACGGCATCCTGCAAGGCTCCGTCATCATCGTCGTCCGATTCGTCCGACGATGCCAAGTCCGATTCCGGCAACGCCGACACGTCATCGGACGACACCCAGCCTGACCCGGGCAAGTAAATCACGGTTCCGACGACACGGTTTTCGCAACATCATCGCGGTCACGCCGCCGCATTCGTTGTTATTGAGAATGATTGTCAACGTCATTTGTCATAATCCGTTCCGGTAAGCCGCATACGGCAAGACATACGGAAACGACGGAATCATGACGAACGACATCATCAACGGACACGATGCGCACGGGGACGCCATCGTGTTCCAGGACGCGGCGGTCGTGCGCGGAGGACGCACGATCTGGCAGCACGGCACCTTCTCCATCCCCACCGGATCGGTCACCGCGATCGTCGGCACGAACGGCACCGGCAAAACCACGATGATGAAGGCCGAGCTGGGACTGCTGCCGCTGGCCGCCGGCTCGATCGAGATTCTCGGACGTCCGGCCGGATCGGCGAACAGGCAGATCGGCTATGTGCCGCAAAGCTACACGTCCGACATCGACTCGAATCTGACCGCCGAACAGTCGGTGCTGCTGGGACTGACCGGCACACGATTCGGCATCCATTTCGTCACCAAGGCGCAGAAGGCCAAGGTGCGCGAGGCCATGACGTTCACCGGTATCGCCGACAAGGCACATCTGCGGCTGTCCGAACTGTCCGGCGGCCTGCGCCAGCGCGTCGCCATCGCGCAGGCGCTCGTCTCCGATCCGAAGCTGCTCATGCTCGACGAACCGCTCGCCAACCTCGATCTGGCCAGCCAGCGCTCCGTCGTGCACGTGCTCGCCCGGCTCAATCAGGAACTCGGCATGACGATCCAGGTCGTCGCGCACGACCTCAACATGCTGCTGCCGATCCTCACCGGAGCGATCTACCTGCTCGACGGCCACCCGCATTACGCCGCGATGAACCAGGTGCTCGATTCGTCGCTGCTCACGCACCTGTACGGCACGCAGGTGCAGGTCATCACCACGCCGCAGGGCGACATGTTCGTTACGCCCAGCGCCGACGAGAGGCCCGACACGGTTCCGGACACGCATAACCCGGCCGAGGTGGCCGAATTCCATCATCATGCGCATCCCGGTTCTGCGGCGTGCACAACCGATTCGCCGACTGCAGCAAAGACGAAAAGAGGCTAGGTACGATGATCGATTTCTCATTCGACCCGGATTGGATGTATACGCTCACCGCGCCGTTCATGACGAACGCGTTCCTCGCCGGACTGTGCATCGCGGTCGCGGCCGGCGTGATGGGCTACTTCACGATCGCGCGACAGTCCACGTTCGCCGCGCACGCGCTCGCCCACATCGGCCTGCCGGGCGCGACCGGCGCGGTGTTGCTGGGACTTCCCGTCTCGCTCGGCCTCGGCGTCTTCGCGCTCGGCGGCGCGCTGGTGATCGGCGCGCTCGGCAAACGCGCCTCGCAGCGTGAGATCGCGACCGGTACGGTGCTCGCGTTCGCCACCGGCCTGGGCCTGTTTTTCGCGCGTCTGTCCAGTTCGGCGTCCCAGCAGATGCAGTCCATTCTGTTCGGCTCGATCCTGACGATCACCGACGGTCAAATCGTCGGCTTCGCGATCTTCGACGTACTGCTGCTGGCGGTATTGGCCGTGATCTATCGGCCGCTGCTGTTCAGCTCGGTGGATGAGCAGGTCGCCCAGGCCAAGGGCGTGCCGATCGGCGCGATGAACGTCGCGTTCATGGCGATCATGGCCGGAGTGATCACGATAGCCGTGCCGGCCGTGGGCACGCTGCTGATCTTCGCGCTGGTGATCACGCCGGCTGCGACCGCGAACATCCTCGCCGGCTCCCCGCTGCGCGCGATGGTGCTGGCGAGCGCGCTGTGCCTCGTGTCGATCTGGGGAGGTCTGGTGTTGGCCGCGATGTTCCCCGCTCCCCCGAGCTTCATCATCGTGACCCTGTCCACCCTCTTCTGGGCGCTCGCCAAACTGGTCAGCGCTCGCCGCAGGCACTGACCAGCGCCACGGCGATGGCGGCGACGCCTTCGCCGTGGCCGGTGAAGCCCATGCCGTCGGTGGTGGTGGCGGTCAGGGAGACCTGACAGCCGACCGCTGCGGACAGCGCCTGTTCGGCTTCGGCTCGGCGCGGGCCGATTTTCGGACGGTTGCCGACCAATGCGACGCTGGCGCTGTCGGGTTGGAATCCGTGCGAGCGCAGATAGGCGACGGTTTCGCGCAGCATGTCGGCGCCGTGCCGTCCGGCCCCGGAGGATTGCGCGCCGACGCCGAACAGCGTGCCGATATCGCCCAGATGGGCCGCGGACAGCAGCGCATCGATCAGGGCGTGCGCGGCCACGTCGCCGTCCGAATCGCCTTCGATGCCGACGCCGTCCCACAGCAGACCGGCAAGCCACAACGGCCGGTCGGAGCCGGGGGCGGTGAATCGGTGCGCGTCGAATCCCTGTCCTATCAGCATGGTCGGGTCCTTTCACCTCATCCAACGGTCCGATCGCACCCCGCCCGGCGACCGGTGAATATCCGGTCGTCAGAAAACAAGAAGGGCGGTTCGGATACCAATCACATGATATCCGAACCGCCCTGCATCCATTTACGTAAAACGAAGCGTCACACGACCTCGTTTACTTGCGCTTGGACTTCTTGCCTTCGGCCTCGATGCGGGCCAGCGTCTGAGACGCCGGCTCCTCGGGCGCGACCGTATGGTGCTTCTCGTCGCCGGGCTGCGGCTCGGCATAGCCCAGATTGACGTCGAGCAAACGCTGCGCGTCCTCGTCGTCCAGGTTCTCGCTCAGCGCGATCTCGGACGTCAGAATGCTGCGGGCCTTGGTGAGCATGCGCTTCTCGCCGGCGGACAGGCCGTGATCGTCCACGTCGCGCTGGGCGAGGTCGCGCACGACCTCGGCGATCTTGTTGACGTCGCCGGTCGCGATCTTCTCCACGTTCAGCTTGTAGCGACGCGACCAGTTCATTTCCTTCTCGACGATCGGGGTGCGCAGGATCTCGAACACCTTCGCCACCTCGTTGGCATCGACGATGTCGCGCACGCCGACCTTCTTGGCGTTGTCCACCGGCACGTTGATGACCAGACCATCGGAAGACAGCACGGACAGCTGAAGATATTCCCTCGTCACACCCTTCACTGTCCGCTCGGTAATGGCCTCCACCTTCGCCGCGCCGTGCCGCGGATAGACAACCATATCGCCGACCTTGTAAGCCATGAATCCTCCGTGAAAGCCTATAACAAACCCGAATAAGTATGTCATATGCCGTGGACCGCGCCGCAAACGGCAACACGACTCGCCGTCGAACCGGTACGACACACCACAATGCCCACTTTTCGGCGGTGTCGTCTTACACTTCTGAAGTATGGCTACACACACGAACATCAACGACGATATCGTTGCTGTGCCCGTGAGCCAGGGAGACCTGGACGCGGTCAGCAACGCCACCTTCTACAACCCCCACCAGGTGCTCGGCGGGCATCCGGGCAAGGGCGACCATGCGGACACGGTGACCGTGCGCGTACTGCGACCGCTCGCCAAGGCCGTGACCATCCTCACCGAACACGGCTCCTATGAGGCCCTGCACGAGCACAACGGCGTGTTCGTCGCGATCGTCCCCGCCGAGAAGACGGATGACGGCTACGCGGTGCCGGACTACCGCGTGCGCACCGTGTACGGCTTGGGCGAAAGCGTCGTGGAGGACGATCCGTACCGTTACCTGCCGACCGTCGGCGACATGGACACGTATCTGTTCGGCGAGGGCCGCCACGAGCGTCTGTGGGAGGCGCTGGGCGCGCATGTGCGCCGCTTCGACGATCCGATGGGCGCCTCGGACGGCAAGCCGGGCCAGCTGGTCGGCACCGCGTTCGCCGTGTGGGCACCGAACGCCCACGCCGTGCGCGTCGTCGGCAACTTCAACGGCTGGGACGGCCGCCGCCACGCGATGCGCGAGCTTGGCTCCTCGGGCGTGTGGGAGCTGTTCATCCCGGGCGTCGAGGCCGGAGAGGTCTACAAGTACGAGATCCTCAACGCCAACTACGACTGGGTCATGAAGGCCGACCCGATGGAGCGTTCCCACGAGATCCCGCCGGCGACCGGTTCGATCGTCGTAGATTCGGACCACGAGTGGGACGACAAGGCGTGGATGGACAAGCGCCGCAAGACGAACCCGCACGACGGCCCGGTCAGCATCTACGAGGTGCACGCCGGCAGCTGGCGCAAGGACGTCGCCAACTACCGCGAGCTGGCCGACAAGCTGGTGCCGTACGTCGAGCAGGAGGGCTTCACTCACGTGGAGTTCATGCCGCTGGCCGAGCACCCGTTCTCCGGCTCGTGGGGCTATCAGGTCACCGGCTACTATGCGGTCGACTCCCGTCTCGGCGGCCCCGACGACTTCAAGTACCTGGTCGACAAGCTGCATCAGGCCGGCATCGGCGTGATCATGGACTGGGTTCCGGCCCACTTCCCGAAGGACGCGTTCGCGCTCGGCCGCTTCGACGGCACGCCGCTGTACGAGGACCCGGACCCGCTGCGCGGCGAGCACCCGGACTGGGGCACCTACGTGTTCAACTTCGGCCGCCGCGAGGTGCGCAACTTCCTCGTGGCCAACGCGAGCTTCTGGCTTGACGAGTACCACATCGACGCGCTGCGCGTGGACGCCGTCTCCTCGATGCTCTACCTCGACTACAGCCGCCAGCCCGGCCAGTGGCGCCCGAACATCTACGGCGGCCGCGAGAACCTCGAGGCGATCGACTTCCTCAAGGAGGCCAACGCCACCGCGTACAAGAACAACCCCGGCGTGATGATGATCGCCGAGGAGTCCACCGCATACCCGGGCATCACCGCCCCGACCGACGAAGGCGGCCTCGGCTTCGGCCTCAAGTGGAACATGGGCTGGATGCACGACACGCTCCAGTACCTGCACGAGACGCCGATCAACCGCAAGTGGCACCACGGCGAGATCACGTTCTCGATGGTCTACGCGTACTCCGAGCACTACGTGCTGCCGATCAGCCACGACGAGGTCGTGTACGGCAAGGGATCGCTGTACGGCAAGATGCCGGGCGACGACTGGCAGAAGTACGCCGGCGTGCGTTCGCTCTTCGCGTACCAGTGGGCGCATCCGGGCAAGAACCTCACGTTCATGGGCAACGAGATCGCGCAGTGGGGCGAGTGGGACCACGACAGCTCCGTCGACTGGGCGGCGCTCGACTGGGCCGACCACCGCGGCGTGCAGAAGCTCGTGGCCGATCTCAACAAGCTGTACAAGGCGTCCCCAGCCCTGTGGAGCCAGGACTTCGACCCGGCCGGCTTCCAGTGGCTCACCAGCGACGACGCCGACCACAACACGCTGAGCTTCGTGCGCATCGGCAAGAACGGCGAGCAGATGGTCGTGGTCGTCAACTTCTCCGGCGAGGCGTGGGAGAACTATCAGGTCGCGCTGCCGCAGGGCGGCAAGTGGCGTGAGGTGCTCACCACCGACGACGCCAAGTACGGCGGCTCCGACATCCATAACGGCACGTTCGAGGCCGAGCCCGAGGAGTACCACTCCCGCGATTGGTCGGCCCGACTCACGATTCCGGCGTTGGGAGCGGTATTCTTGGAACCGACAGACTGAAAGGCGGTTCCCCATGCTCAATACCCCGACACGGACCACGATGCCGCGCACGGTGCTGGTGGTCGAGGATGAACCCACCCTCGCCACCGCCGTCGCGCAACGGATCACGGCTGAAGGATGGACTGCTCGGGTGGCCTCGGACGGCGCGAGCGCCGTTCAGGCCGCCAAGCAGCTCAAGCCCGATCTGGTCATCATGGACATCATGTTGCCGGTGATGGACGGCTTGGAGGCCACCAAACGCATCGTGGCCGACCGACCGGTTCCCGTGCTGATCCTGACCGCCCGCGACGACGAAAGCGACAAGGTCATCGGATTGGGCGCCGGAGCGGACGACTACATGACCAAGCCGTTCTCCATGCGCGAGCTCATCGCCCGATGCAAGGCGCTGCTGCGCCGCGTGGAGCGTGCGAAGGTCATCGCCAAGAACTCCGAGAACGAGAAGATCCTCGATTTCGGGTCCTTGGTGATCGATCCGGCGCAGCGCATCGTGACGATGAACGGCGAGCAGGTGCATCTGACCCCCACCGAGTTCGACCTGCTGGCCACGCTCGCCCGCAAGCCGCGCTCGGTGCTCACCCGCGAGAAGCTCCTCGAGGAGGTGTGGGATTGGGTCGACGCGTCCGGCACCCGTACCGTCGACTCGCACGTCAAGGCGCTGCGCCACAAGCTCGGTTCGGAGACGATCCGCACCGTGCACGGCGTGGGCTACGCGTTCGAGCCGCCGACCGAGTGACATCGTAGGAGCATCGATTGGTACATCAGCGTATCAGGAAGCGGCCTTCGGGAACGGCATCGTCCCCGAAGGCCGCTTTGGCCATGCCCGGCAAGCCAAAGTCCGCTCCAACGCGTCTCGACGGCGCCGGCGGCAAGGCCGGTCTTCCCAAATCCCATGCGCGGGGCAGCATCGTGCGCCCGATCGGCATGTTGTCCTCGCTGAAGGTGGAGCTAAGCGTCATCATCACCAGCGCCACGGCGATCGCGTTCGGCATGTCGTGGCTGTTGCTCAAATTCGGATGGAACGGCTGGATCGCCATGCCGCTGACCTTGGTCGTGGCGCTGGGCATCACCTACTTCTTTTCGCGCGGCCTGATCGCCCCGCTACGGCAGATGCGCGACGCCGCGAACGCGATGGCCGAAGGCGACTACACGGTGCGCGTGCATCTGGCCACCGACAGCAGCGACGAGATCGGCCGTCTGGCTCGCGCATTCAACGAAATGGCTGAAGAGCTGCAGCACGCCGACCAGATGCGCCTCGACATGATCGCCAACGTCAGTCACGAACTGCGCACGCCGGTCTCGGCGTTGCAGGCGATGGTCGAGAACATGGCGGACGGCGTGACCGAACCGTCTCCGGCCAATCTGGAAAGCATCCTCAACCAGACGCACCGTCTGAGCGATCTCATCGCGTTCCTGCTCGACCTGTCACGCATGGAGGCGGGCGCGGCGAGCCTGAACATCGACGAGTTCAACCTGCACGATTTCCTTGACGAGACGATCGAGCCGCTGGAGATCGCCGACGCCGGCCACGCGCACGACATCGTGATGAACGTGGATGATCACGTGTACATGGAAGGCGATCAGGACCGTCTGCGCCAGCTGTTCACGAACATCATCGCCAATGCGCTCAAGCACTCCCCCGACGGCACGACGGTGCTGGTCGAAGCGCATGAGGACGCCGACCACGACATGATCGTGACTAACGTGGTCAATTTCGGTTCGCAGATCCCGCCCGCGGAACGCGCGGACATCTTCCGCAGGTTCGTCAAGGGCAAGCCGGGGCCGGGCACGGAGTCCGGCGGCACCGGACTGGGACTGTCGATCGCCCGATGGGCCGCGCAGCTGCACGGCGGCACGGTCCGCGTGGTGGATGACGAACGCGGAGTCGATTTCGAGGTCCGTCTGCCGAAGCATCATCTTTCGACATCGGGATCATCAGGAACAGCGGGGACCGCCAAGAAGGCGTAACCGCTCACTTATCCACCGATGCCAGCGCGACCACGGTGTCCACCCTCGCACCGGCATCGGTCAGTGCCAGCACGCATTGGCGCATCGTGGCGCCGGTCGTCATGATGTCGTCCACGATGACGACCCGTCTGCCACGGCACCGCGGAATATCCGACACCACGATGTTGCCGGATATTCTGGCGCTGCGCTGCGCGGCATTGGCCGCTTCCACGGATTTCGACGATACGCGTGCGGTACGCAGCACAGGCATCACCGATGCGGCGAATTCCCGTCGTGCCAGCACGCGTGCCGTGCGCACGGCCAGATCGCGCATATGCCATCGTCCGCGACGGATCATCGACGATCGCGACGACGGAGCCGGCACCAGCGTCACCGGCTCGCCCGCGCTCACTGCACCGATGCGCACCAGCAGATCGGCCAATGCGACGGCGAACGCTTCGTCACATTCCGCGTCACCGTGGTCCTTCCATGACAGAATCGCATGCCGGACCACGCCACGGTACCGGGCGCAGGCGTATCCCCTCCCATCAGCCGTTCCCGGTACCGAACGTCGCACCGTCTGCGAGAACAACGTACGGCAGGACGGGCACAGCACCTCGTCGGGAGCGTCGCATCCTGCGCAGCCGCGTGGCAGGATCAGAAGCATCAGCTCCCGCATCGCAGCCAATATCGCCCGCACGCCCGTCATACCAGTACCCGCATCATGCCGTTCCGTCACCCGCCAGTCTGTTACGGCAGCAACGGCAGCAGCCGGTCCAGCAATCGCAGCGTATCCGCCGGATTGGCGACGCTGATGGCATACGCGCCCGCCTGCGCCGCGGGATAGTCGTTGCCGCCCTCGCTCATGCGGTCCCCGACGAACGCGATGCGGCCCACATCCACGCCGATCATCCGGGCCAGCTCATGCACCGCGAATGACTTGTCCATGCCGGGCAGCGATACGTCGATGCTCGTGTAGCCGCCGGAACGCACCTTGAGATGCGGCAGGTCGGCGGCGACCGCCGCGACCAGACGGCGTTTCTTGCCCTCGTCGGGGTCCCATGCCTGTTTGGCTGATTCGGGTGCCTCCTGGCCGAGCGCGGAGAAGGTGATCTGGCTGCCGCGGTTCTCGATGCGTTCGCCCCAGACCTGCGATTCCCACAGTCCCAGTTCACGCGAGCGGCGTTCCAGCGACTCCTGGGCGGCACGCAGATCGACGTCGCTCAGATCATGCGTGTACACGCACTCCCACGATCCGTCGATTCCCACGCTGCAATCGCCGTCCTTCCACCGGTAGCAGCGTGACCCGCCGGTCGGCATCAGATACAGCCGGGAACGGTCGGCATCCGGCCGCAGCACGTCGAGAATCTGGCTGACGACCAGTTCGTAGCGGCCGCCGGTGATGACCGCGACCGTGATGCGCTCGGTGAGCGCGGAGAACCGGTCCGCCATATCGGGGATCATCGGCTGCTTCGACGAGGCGAGCGTATTGTCAAGATCGAAGGCGATCGCCTGCATGTCGCCGGCCAGTTCGCCGTAATCAACGTCGTTCCACGCATGTACGACCGCCATGACCATCCGCCTTTCCCGTTGACGAAACCCGTTGACAGTATCCTAACGCACGGCTTCCCGCCGAACGCAATGCCGACGTGCCTCACGTTTTTTGAGCGCGTAGGGTGTGGTGGTGCCTCATCGGGAATGAGCGCGAACGGTATCGGTCCTGTTTGGCTTGTCTTATGGAAGACAGGATCAGCATG
>NZ_JBKEWJ010000021.1:0-60080 GCF_056357555.1 Bifidobacterium sp. LH_230 | reverse complement strand
CGATGCGGTGGGTCTCGTGGTACAACACGAAGCGTCTGCACGCCTCCCTGGGCTACAGGACACCGGAACAGGTCGAGAACGAGTATTATCAAAAGCAGATGGCACAAGCCGTCTCATAGCAGAGACGGAACAAAAATCAGGCCACTTCAGATATTTGATTGTGATGGCTGTGGTGGTGTCGTCGGGGATGGTGGGCGTGTGGCCGGCGTCCGTCGTGTGGAAGCCGGCCACATGGGTGTCGGTCGTAGGGTCAGAAGCCCCAGTGCTGGTCGTAGTGGTCGCCGTGGATGTCGAACGTGGTCGTGGGTTCTTCCGGCGGCTGACAGACGAATTGTTCGATCAGGCTCATCTGGGTTCGGCTGATGCCGATGCGGGCGTTCGGGCCGATGCCGAGCACGGGTGCCAGGGGCGGGGCGGATTGGATCGCGAGTCCCGCGTCGTACGTGGTTTCCTCGTCGTCGATCCAGACGATCAGCCGGGCGAGCGTCAGGTGGCGCAGCACGCTGCGTCGTTTGCCGGTGCGCAGGCCCTCCAGGGTGACCGGATCGTACCAGGTGACGGTCTTCCAGTCCACGCCGAGCGTTTGGTTGAGGATGCCGGTGTACGGCTGCCATGTGCTCAGCCACAGGACGCGCGCGTCCAACGCGCGCAGCCGGTCCACGAGCTCGCCGGACCAGGTGAGGGTCAGGTGCCCGTGCCGCCGGTCGGTCCACACGCGCTGTTCATGGTCGGGGACGAACCAGTCGGCCGTGTCGTATACGCGTGGGCGCGTGTCATCGGATTCCGTTCCCGTGGCCGGATCATACAGGTTGGGAGTCGTGTCGTCGGGGAACTGGTTGATCACCCCGTCGAAGTCGATCAGGATGATCGGCCGCGCGTCCTCCAGACCGACGCCCGCTTCCATCTCGGCCGCGACCGTCTGGCCGAACGCGTCCAGCTCGGCCTGTTCGCCTGCGGGCAGGCTGGTGAATCTCATCTGGCGGCCTCCTCCTTGCCGGGCTCGTCGCCCATCCGCGTCTCCTTTGTAGTGTGGTGATGACATGCGAGCATCCGGTCGTCGGCCACATCCCCGGTCGTGCGTTCGTCGGAAGCGCGGGACGGGGTGACGCGGTATGCGTCGCCGGTCGCACGGTCGTAGACGAGCATGGAATGGTCGCCGATGGACTGGCCGTGCCGGTCGCGCGAGTGCGTGTCGCAATACCACAGCCGGGCCCGCCGGCGCACGCCCGGCTCCGGTGACGCGTCGGATGACGGGGATATGCCGCCGCCCAGCCGGTGCTGGACGGTCGGCATGGGCGTGTGGGCGACGATCTGGTCGAACCCGGGCATCGGGTCGCGGGCGAGTTCCTCCATGCCGGTCCATACCGGGGAGGGGATGCTTCCGGGCCGGCCGCCGCGTTCGGTGCCGGCCATCGTGCCGATCATGAGCAGGCCGTCGCCGTCGGGAATCCCGGTCGCGTACTGGTCGACCATCGCCGCGACCCGTACGGCGCTCGACGGCGTCCCCGGCAATATGCTCTCCTTGTCCGTGTCGGGCAGGGGCATCCACTTCCACCAGTCCAGGGTCAGGCCGGCGTGCGAGGCGAGGATCTGACGGCCGTCCGCATCGGAGAACCCGTACATGATCCTCGGCCCGTCCGGGCACAGGACCTCGTGCAGCAGGTGATACGCGTTCAGGTGCGCCTCGGGCTTGAACCCGGGGCAGTGCATGCCGATCTCGCGAGACGCGGCGCCGTACGGGCTGGCCCAGTAGGCGAGATCATGGTTGCCGAGCAGCACGACCACCTCACGCCGTTCACGTTGGCGTTCGACCCAATCGGCCAGCAGGGCGAGCGAATCGATCTCGGCCCGGGCGTCGGTGTCCCACTCGTTGAGCAGGTCGCCCAACAGGACGATCACGCCCGCACCGGTCATGTCGGCCGTCTCGTCGATCATCGGGCAGACCAGACCGGCCTTGTCGTGGATATCGCCGACGAACAGGATACGATCCATGCTCGGATCGGTCTTGCCTTCGCCGGCGGGCCATGCGCTTGCCGGCGTCGCCTCGGGTTCGGGCAGCGTGTGGCCCGGCCGGCACACGAACCGTTCCGCGACATGCTTGAACAGCATGTCGTCCGTGTCGTTCACCTCCGCGTCCGCGTCGCCGGCATCCGCGACGGCGGGGCGCATGATGTCGTACGACGCGTCACGCACCCACCGGTCCACACCATTCCCGTCCACGCCGGCATAACACAGGCCACGGGAGTCGGCCGTGACGACCACGCCCGACAGCATCCCGCCGCCGCTGCCGAACAGCACCGGCTCGCCCGCCCGGTACAACGCCCGCCCATACGGCATCACACGCCTCCCAACATCATCATCGGCTCCCCGTGTGTCCGGCCAGTCCCGGACACGCGGCTTCCCGACGGTCAATCGTCCCGGTCATCGTCGTCGGCCTCAAGCTCGTCCATGTCCACTAGGCCGAGGTTGCGGCCGGTGGCCTTCAGATCACGGTACGCCCACCGTTTCGACGCGATCGGCGTCAACCCGTTGTCGCGCGGGACCAGGTTCGGCAGGATGCGGCTCCACCTGAGCTTGCAGTGCGTGAACTCGATCACCCCGTACGGGGTGCGGAACTCGCCCTCGCGGCCCGTGGTCATGAACGTGACCCGGTCCACCGGGATCTGGCTGATCACGCCCCAACGGCTCAACGCGCTCTCCAGACTCTCCCACACCAGCTCGTGCGGGCGCAGCTTGCGCGCCACCTGGTGCAGCGTGCCCTCGCCGCGGTGAGCCGAATACGCGAACACGTACACGCCGCGGGCCGCCCGCACCAGAATCCCCGCCGAGACCAGGCTCGACAGCGTGCGGTCCAACGCCTGCCCCGACTCGTCGAACAGCATGCCAAGCTCCACGTTGCGCCACACGTCCACCGCATACCGCGCGTCCATGTCACGCAACCGCGCCATCGCCACACTCCGCCTCACACCAACCAGTATGCACCAACACCCACAAAAACACATGTCCACGCACACCAAAACCGAGACTCCCGGGAGCGGACACTCCGATCACACGTACGGAATCGGCTAGGAGAAGGGTTGGTTTTTCGTTACGAATCACAATGGCCGGATGTGCCAGGTTTTCCCAAGAATGCCAGGCGTGTCGGGGTGAGTTTTCTGCGGCGCTGGAATTTTTGTCACGTTTTCTGTTACGTTCCGGGTCTAGGCGGAGAAACAGAAAACCCCGGAAGGTTGAATTCCAACCTTTCCGGGGTTTCATTCTGCGTGCGAGTGGGGGAGTTGAACCATCCGGGATTGTTGCTATCAGGCCGTTTTTGTTGGTATTTCAACGTTTCTCTATGATTGTTTATCACTGTAAATCACTGTAAATCAACGTTGATTGTCATATTTTTGTCATATCAAGCGATGCCCGCAAGTCTTCCGGCATCTACGTTTTTCGGTGCTAGACTTGCTTCTTGGACAATGCGAGGCCTTTGCCTTCGGGCGGGAGTTCTCCGGCCCCGTCTTCGGGCGGGGCTTTTTCATTGGTTGCGTATGGTTTGGATGTATCGGGCGGCTTCTTCGATGGTGCGGAAACCGCTTTTTCGGTGTCTTCGCCCGTTGATGCGTATGGCGACTAGGTAGCAGTTTCGGTCTTTGCGCCATGTGATGCCGCGAACGCCGGTGGTGCTGAGGCTGGACGCCTTGCGGCGCGTGGCGGCTTGCGAGCGGGTGACGGCTTCGAGATGGTCGGGATTGATGCAAGCGGGGACGCCGCATGTGGCGGTTACGACCATGCCGGCCGGCACGGTGCCGTGTGCGAGTTCGTAGGCGATACGGCGGGCTTGCCGGGGCTTGTTGCCTATGGATATGACGGGGTGCCCGCTTGAGTCGGTGTGAGCCGTCCATATCCAGTGTCCGCCCGCTTGTCTGTCGGTCTTGGCGTCGATGCGTCGGCGCAATCGTTCGGCTTCGGTGTCGTTCATGTGCCTTGCCTTTCCTTGGTTATGGTTTTGTTACGCTTGAACGGCGGAATTGCAACGTTTCCGAGCGTTGCCGGCGTGGTGACGTTCCGGTTTTCGCCTGTGTATGCCGTTGCCGCGTGGCGTGTATCGGGTCTGGTGGGGGTATGGGAAAGCCCCGGAAACCGGCCGTTATGGCGGTTTCCGGGGCCGTGGCGGCTTTTCCCCTTGGGATAAAACCGCCTTGCGGGGGTATCGGGCCCTATGACCGTTGAAGGGGCTAGGCCGGTGGGGGAGGGTATGCCGCCCCTATGCCTTCGCGGCCTTGCCGCTCGCTGCGGCTCCCACGGTGAGCTTGGCGAGCCGGTCGGGGCGCAGCACGCCGAAGCCGAAGCGGAACGTGAGACGGATGGCGTAGTTGTCCGAGTCGAAGTAACGCTGATCCGACACGGCCACTTCGAGCTGTCCCACGGCGCTGAGTATCTGCGACTGGTCGATCAGCAGCAGCGTTCCGGCCGGCGTGTTCTTGTTGATGACGACGGGAAGTCCGGCGAGCCGTAGCGCCGTGGCCTCGGCGGGCGATCCGATCAGCGGCGTGTTATAGCCGCTGCCGGCCTTCATCTTCTGGATGTACGCCCATGCGGTCGGGCTGGCGATGATGTGCGTCGGCTCGGCCCCGTTGGTCTGCACGGTGGCGATGGCGTCGGTGAGCGCGTCAAGGTTCGTGTCGATGTTGCCGCCGTCCACGATGCCGGTCGTGTTCACGAGTCCGATGGGGCCGGCTTCTCCCTCGGCGGGCTTGTTGGCGAGATAGATGGCGTCGGCCTTCTTGATGACGGCTCGCCCTAGGCTGTTGGTGAGCAGTTCACCCACGCCGGCGTGCGAGTACGCCTCGCGGCTGATCCGGTGTAGCACCGAGAGCTTGTGCGTGTTCACCGTCAGTTCGGTAAGCTCGGGGTCGGCCTCGCTGATCTGTTCGCCTTCCTTGACGATATCGGCTTCGGGGTCTTCGCTGACGAACGGGACGCGGACGCTTGGCGCGTCGCCTTCCACGTTCGCGCCGATGCTGCTGGTGGAGATGATAAGCGCCTCGGGGATGATGTCTTCCGGTGCGAAGCGCTGTACGTCGGGGAAAGCGCCCTTGTTCTGGCTGGTGATCGTAAATGCCATGATGATCCTTTACGGGTGTGAAAAAGCATGTGTGTATGTCTGCCGTGCGCACTGCCGCGCCACGGTGCCCCGCAAGGGCCGAAGAAAACGGACGGCGGGGCCTCAAGCCACATAGAACATCCGTATCAATGTACAAGTGTAGCCCAAAGCCCCGCCGCGCTCACGATGATTTTCGATCATCCTAGAAGGTCTTCAAATATCTTCGCCTCCCAGTCGGGTATCTCTCCGCTCCTGTGCTTCTTCCGCATATCGTTTAGCAAAGCCTCGTTTTTTGAGTCTATCTCTTGGTGAGCTATGCGGTATTTGGCTTCCTTGGCCTTATGCATCGGATCGTCTGGGGTTGACATCCCCATGTCGTACCACAACAGCCGTCTACGCCAATAGAAGTGCCCGTCGTAGTGCTTGTTATATTCACTGGCGAGCTCCGCGAGTCGTTGAAGATCGATGTTGCCGTGTTCGTCTATGACCGTTTCGACGTGCATGACTTGGAAGAACTTGCTCATATGCCTTGCCTCGGCCATCTTTGTCTTTGCGCTCGTGTCTTGGAGAAGATAGCTTATCGCCCTGCTGCCTATGAAGTTCTGTCCTTGCCATGCCTTGTCCGCGCGTTTCATGGCGGCGGCGTACCGTTTGCGGTATTTCTCGGTCTGCATTGCCGCTTTCGTTTTCTTCATTACCGGCCTCCCGCGCTCATGATGGTGTTCCTGAATCGTTCTTTTGGTGATCCGCCGAAGTCATATGCCCTGTCGTACATCGGCATGTGCGGCATTGGATGGCTGCGTTTCCATATGCTGTTTGGATGGTATGCGCTTTTCAGCTCTTCCACTATCCGTTTTCCTTCCTCGGTGAGTTCTTCTTCTTCCGTGAAGTACGTCTGTATGTCCATTTCGGCGAGGTCTTCGGCGAGGTCGGGGGCCGTCTCGTGCCATCCGTAGCCGGCTATGTCCCTTCCGAGCTGTTCGATACGGTAGTCGTGTAGCTTCTGTTCCATCCGGTCGGCGAGCTCTTCCGCTTCCTTCGCCTTGACGCGCCATTTGGCGGCTTCGCGGCTGATGTTGCCGCCGCTTTCGGTCTCTTCGGCTTCCTCGCTGTCCGCGTCGTCGGTCTGTTCCCCGGCGTCGTTGTCGTCCGCTGCCGTGGCTTCCTCGGACTGTGCGGACTCTTTAACGTCCGTCGCCGGTTCGGCCGTCTGCGGCGTGGTTTCGTCGGTTTGCGGCGCGGCCGGCGTATTCTGTTCCGTCGTTGCGGCGTCTGGCGTCTGTTCCATGATGCTTGTTCCTTCCTTGATGGTCGGTGTACTGTTGATCTTGCGAGATTCCACATCTCGCTGGTTTCCGCGTAATCGGACAAGTGCCGATTAGGGCGGGGCGGGTAACGGCCGTGAATGCCGGTATCCGCCCCGCTTTTTGTTATGAGGCCAATTCCGTCACCTTCTTTCCTCTGATCGTGGCCGCGTCCACGAGTCCGCGAAGCGATTCGTCGGCGAGCGCCACATAGATTTGCGTGGTTTCGGTGCTTGCGTGGCCTAGCGCGGTGCTGACGGCGAGCATGTCGTGCGAGTGCAGGTAGGCGACGGTGGCGAACCGGTGGCGCAGCTTGTGCGGGCCGTATCCTTCCGGCAGCAGGCGTGATATGTGCTTGCCTATGTGCGATTCCTCGCAGTGGCCTTTCCAGCGTCCGGGGAACATCCAGCCGCCGCAATGCGTGATCGTCTCGGCGAGGTCGTCGGGCAGGGGCACTATGCGCTGTTTGCCGCCCTTGCCGTGCACGACGAGCGAGTACGCGCCCGTCGTGCCGATCACGTCGTCTTGGTGCACTTGGGCGATCTCGGCGCGTCTCAGCCCGCATTCGGCGGCCAAGAGGATCATGACGCGCTCGGCGCTCGTGGCCTTCTCCAACGCGGCGGTGATGTACCGGTCGGGGCACGGCTTGGGGTGCGGGCGCGGCTTCCTGACGTTCGGCAGCGTCGCGGCCGGGTCGTGGTCGGCGAGTCCCGCCGCCTTCATCCAGCGGAAGAACGTGGCGAAGCAGTTGCGCAGCCCCTTGCGAGAGTCCTGCGAGCGCCCGTCCGCGAGCGCTTCCACGAGCTGCCCGGTCGTGACCTGTTCGGGCGGCGTGCCGGACGTGTCCGCGAAGTGGCGTAGCTGGTAGTAGCGGGTGAGCAATGTTTTCTCGCTGCAACCGCCCGCGCGCTTGTACTCGATGAAGCCCGCGACGGGATCGCGCCACGGTTCGGGTAGTTTGCTGATATCCATGTGTGCCATGCGTCGCCCTTTCCTAGAACAGGGTCAGTTGCTCGCCTTGGCCGGCGTCGTGCTTGCGCGGGTCGCCGGGCATGGTTTCGTATCCCATTTCGATCAGCGTGGCGCGAAGCTCGCACAGGGGGCACATGACCCAATCGCCCCGCTGCGTCTCGTTCGTCCGCTCGTGATCCGTCTCGCACGGCAGCCCGCACAGGGTCACGTCCTTCATGTGGTCGCGCTGCTGGAACGTGTGGTGAAGCACTGTGGTTTCGACGCTCATGATTCCTCGCTTTCCGGGAACAATCCAAGGTCTTGCGTGTTCTGTTCCGCGTTCCTCGCGCGCGCGGGGGCTTGAAACGCGGAAGTATTCGCGGAAGTAATCGGAGGCGTTGCAATCATTGGGGTTTGATTACTTCCGTGATTACTTCCGCGTTCTGTACCCCCGCGCGCGCGAGGGGCGGCGGTGGTATCCGCGAGCGCCCATAGACGTTTCTGTCCGCGTCCCTCGTAGGTCGGGTCTGGGACGGTGATGATACGGCCGTCCGAGCGTTCGCGGGCGTTGGTGAGCTGCCGTCTGCTGTAGCCTTCGACGTTCGCCGCCGCCGCTATGTCCTTGAACGCCACGGGGCCGTCATTGAGGTAGTCGGTGAGCCATTCGAGCACCTCGCCGCGTTCCGTGTGCGTCGTGTCGCCGCCCGCCGCCTGTATGTTGCGGTTTATCACCTCGTTCACGTCGCGTTCGGTCTTCATGAAGCCCGTGACCTTCGGAACCGCGAACGTTTCCCCGTGATCGTCCGCCACGTCAACGGACATAAGACCGTAGCTGTATGACGTGCCCTGAGCCGTCGTGTAGCTGCTCTTGTCGATCGTGGCGACGCAATCGCCGTTGTCGTCGTCCTTGGCGATAAGCACCAGAGAACGGATCACGTCGCGGAACGCATGACTGCCGCTGATCTTGTCCGACGCATAGCCGCCGCCCTTGTTGAAGTGAAGGATGCCGACAATCGCCATGTCCAAGTCGTCCGCGAGCGCGGCCAACGGGTCGAGCGCCCGGCGCACGTCGTCGCGCTTGTTGCTGTCGCCGTCCATGCACGAGGTTATCGGGTCGATGATCCACAGGCGCACGCCCTCGGCCCTGAACGAGTCCGCGAGCGCCGGCAGATCGTCAGGCAGTCTCACGCCGGTATCCGTGCCGTTGCCGTCGCTGTTCGTGTCGAGCATGGACAGAAACCGCACGCGATCCAAGTCCGCGCCGGCCGCTTCCAGCCTCATGCGCTGCATCGACTTCGAGTCCTCGATGCCGCTGATGGCCACGGTGGCGGGCTTGCCCTTCCAATCGCCATCGAGAAGGCCGCGAGTGGCGAGCGCGGCACGGTACAGGCTCAGCGTGCTTTTAGACACGCCAGCACGTCCGGCCATAAGCGTCAGCGTCCCGGTCGGAATCATCGGATAGTCCAAGAACCTCGGCCGCTGCTTCGCCACGGTGGACGCCGGCACGAGCAGCGGCGTACGCCCCTTATAGGGCACGGCGAGCGTATGCGCCGCCGTGGTGGCCGGCATGTCGTCCAACGCGGTGAAGTAATCCGTGAGCGTCGCCCGCTGATCCAACGTCAACGCGCTCATATCAAAATCGATCGTCATGGCAGCAACGCCCCTTTCACACGATTCATCGTCCCGTCAGCGCCTTCGCAAGCGCCCTGTTGCATCCCGCCGTATACCCGTTCGCGTACGTCCGCCGCGAACCCTGCGGCCACACGCCATGAAGGTATTCCAGCTCCCTCAATTCCGCCGCCCGGTTCAGATACCGGTAATACGCGGCCACGTCCTCCATGTAACGGCGCTCGCCTGTGTAGTCCCGTGTGGGTAGACTGGACGACACGAGGGCTTCGGGTTTGTCCAAGGTTCGGAACCTCTCTCTCACTGCCCGGCGTCGGCTCCCCAAAATTCCCGACGCCGGGCGTTTCCATAAGCCACAGGCACAGTCCTGTGACGGCGAGCGCCGCGAGCGCCGGCCCGTAGTCCTCGGCTTGGGTGAAGCCGATAGAAGCGATCCAGCACACGGCGGCGAGAATGCGGACAATCATCACAATGCCTGCCGTCATCGGTTCCCGCCTTCCGTCATATGCCGGTACATCCAATCGACCACATGTCGGCGTTCGTACACGGTTGCGCCCTTTACCTGCGTCTCATACGTCGGCCCGACGCCGTGACGCCGCCAGTCGGCGAGCGCCGTCACCGTCACGCCCATGCACGCGGCCGTGCCCGGTTCCGTGCAACGCTTCGGCATGGCCTTCGCGTCCTCTATCTGCCGTGCCGTGAAAACCGGTATCGGAATCATCTGCACCCCTCCCCGCCAAGGAACGCCACGAGGTCGCCGACCTGAGACGGCGACAGGCTCACGGGATGAGCCGTCAACGCCTCCGCGCCGATCCGAAACACGTAGAAGCCGGCCGGGTAACGGTCAACGATCAACGGACGATCCGGGTCGTACTCGTTCTCGAAACGAATCGTGCCGCTCATGCCGTCGCCCCCTTGCCCGCGAGCGCCTTGCGCTTCGAGCGGCCGGCATCGCTGCCGAGCCATGCGTCAACGTCGCTTTTCTTGTACACGACCTTGCGGCTGGTCGGCTTGTAGAACCTCGGCCCCTTCTTCGCATAGCCCATCGTGGCCAAGGAACCCGCAGAGGTCTTCGCGTACGCCGCAACCTCCTTCCGGGTCATCCACACGTCCCCGCTATCGATCGTCGGCAATGGGCCGGTAGCTATTGATGCCATCTTCGATACCTCCAGTGATCTAGACTGATAAACAGTCAATCAAATTGATTTGTCGTGATATAAGATAGAACACGATTTATCAGTTGTCAAACTGTATGAGGGAATATCAAATTGATCGATTATGCTGGTCGTATGACTCAAAACGATGAACCAAAGAAGCGAGCCGTGAACCAACTTGGTGCAACCGGCGAGCAAGTTGCGGTTAACATCAAGCGTTTTCGTGGTGGGATGCAGTACAAAGAGCTTTCCGAAAAATTGAAGGATGTGGGGCGTCCAATAGCGCCACTTGGCTTGAAGCGTATTGAATCGGGTGAGCGGAAGGTGGACGTGGACGACCTTGTGGCGTTCGCAATCGTGTTTGACGTGTCGCCGTTAACGCTGCTGCTGCCGGAAAGCGGATCGCGCGACGTGAAGACGCGCATAACCGGCCGTCCTGATGACTTGCGCTGTAATCAGGTGTGGAACTGGGCGACCGTCGTACAGCCGTTGCCGAGCCTTGAACGGGACGAGAAGGCGGAAGAGCTTATAGAACGCCGCGCCGCGTTCCGCGAGCGCTCCAAGCCACAAATCGACTCGGCGCGCATCAGCGAGGATACCGACGCCGACAACGGGGCCAAAGCGATAACGAGGATGCTTGCCGAAGCGATCGGCGGAACTGGGGTGCCGGTGTCCGGCGATACGCTGAAGGACGCACTGGCCGCTATGGCGTCCGGGGTGTAGTCATGGTTTCGTTCGAGTCGTACAGCCTTAAGGACGGTTCTAGGCGTTGGCGCGTGTGGTGGTACGACCCCGACCACGTCCACAAGAACAAGAGCGGTTTCAAGACGAAGCGGCTTGCCCAAGACTGGGCGGCGCGGTATGTCACGGCCGCGATGAACGACGGCGCGTATGTAGACCCGCAAGGCTCCAAGGCGTTCATAGAGCCGTTGGGGGACGAATGGGTGGCGGCGCACGAGAGCGTATGGAAACCGTCGCATTACAACAGCGTCGAAACGTCGTGGCGCGTTCATGTGCGGCCCAAATGGGGGCATAGGCGGCTGGGCGAGGTCACGCACTCGGAGATTCAGCAATGGGTGAACGACCTCAGCAAGACAAGAAGCGCGTCGGTGGTCATCCGGGCGTTCGGGATCATCAAGAACATCTATGAGACGGCGGTAAGGGACGGCCGCATAGTCCGCACGCCGGTAACGGATATCCAACTGCCGAAGAAGACGCGCAAGCCGCGAACGTACCTCACGCCGGCGCAGCTGGCGAAGCTGGCGGAATGCTCCGGCGAATACCGGCCGCTTATCCTCGTTCTCGGCCTGTGCGGGCTTCGGTGGGGCGAGGCCACGGCGCTCAACGTGGAAGACGTGGACTTCGAGAAGAACCGTCTTCATATCACGAAAAGCGTCACCAAGGTAAGGAAGGTGTACAAGCTGGGCACGCCCAAAAGCAATCGGTCGCGTGACGTTCCCATGCAGGAACCCGTGCGCGAGGCGTTGCGGGCGCATGTTCTGGGCAAGCGTTCCGACGAACTCGTGTTCGTCGGTGACAAGGGCGGCTATGTGGCCCCTCAGAGCCTTGGCAAGAATCATCGTTGCTGGTACAAGACGGCCGTCGCCAAGTCCGGGGTGCCGCCGCTGACGTGCCACGACCTGCGGCACACGGCGGCGAGCATCGCCGTGCATTCCGGCGCGAACGTGAAGGCCATACAGCGCATGTTGGGCCATTCGAGCGCGGCCATGACCTTGGACGTGTACGCCGACCTGTTCGACGACGATCTAGACGAGCTTTCCGGCCGGATCGACGCCGCCGTGGGCGAGTTGTTCAATTTGAATCAATCTAGCTCAATGTAGATTGTCATATTTTCCGTCATATTTTGGCGGTTTCATCATATACAGGAAAGCCCCGAACCGTTGGTATTTCAACGGTTCGGGGCTTTCATCCCTGCGTGCGAGTGGGGGGAGTTGAACCCCCACGAGCATACACTCACTGCCACCTGAAGACAGCGCGTCTACCATTCCGCCACACTCGCAGACAATCGACTAAGTTACACCCGTATCGCGATTTGCGCCACTTCGGCGTGTCGCGATGGGGGAATGCGTCGGCATATGTGTCCAAAATCCAGTGTTTCCGCCACTTTCGGCGTGCCGCGTGGGGATGGCTGTCTGTATGGTGAAACAGTATCGTCCAAGTTCATGAGGTGGAGAGATGAATCGGCTGCAATCCCGGTCGCGGTGCATGACGTTGATGGTCGTCATGGTCGTAGGCGCAGCCATACTGCTGGTCTGCTCATGGTTCGCGACGGCCGCGCTGCTTGCCGTCACCGCAACCGTCACCGGCCTGTGCTCGTTGCGCGAATGCCGCATCTGCCACCGATTCGCCACCCTGATCCACACCGATCAATACGGTCCGATCTGCCCGACCTGCCAGCGCATGATCCTCGAAGGACGCCAGCAGGAACTGCTTGAGCGGCGCAACGGCTGAATGGCATGGGCGGCGGTCTGAAAGCCCCCGACTCGTCTGCGATCCGCATCGACGACTGAATCCCTGACTGAGCGTCGTATCAGCGATCGATTACCAGCACGCGATGTTGCTGTCGGTACGTGACTCGGTCCCGCCGACCAGCGAGACTCCTCCGTCATCGCGACTGGCGCAACCGCCGCCGTCCACCCGCATGATCATCTGCCCGCGCCCGAAATCAGCCGTCTCCAACCCGACCGTCACGTCATGCCCGCGCCGAGCCAACTCCCGCGCAACCGCCGCGTTGAACCGTGTCTCCACGCGCATCGCATTGCCGCGATCCCACCGCCAACGCGGCGCGTCGAGCGCCTGCTGCGGGTCCATCCCGAAATCGATCGCGTTCATCGCCACCTGCACGTGCCCCTGCGGCTGCATGTACGCGCCCATCACGCCGAACGGTCCGACCGGCCGTCCGGCGCGCATCAGGAATCCCGGAATGATCGTGTGATACGTGCGCTTGCCCGGCTTGAGCGCGTTCGCCCGCGACGGATCGAGTGAAAAATCAGCCCCGCGGTTCTGCAGCGCGATCCCCGTTCCCGGCACGACGATCCCCGACCCGAACCCCATGTAATTCGACTGGATATACGACACCATGTTGCCCTCGCCGTCCGCGCAGCACAGGTACACCGTGCCCGAACTCGACGGCGTGCGCGTCGTGCGTACCTTGGCCGTCTCGCCGATCAGCCGCGCCTTCTCTTCGCCGTACTCGGGCGCAAGATACCGCGCGTAGTCGACCCCGGTGTCGTCCGGATCGCTGACCGTGTCGAACGCGTCTGCGAACGCGAGTTTGATCGCCTCGATCTGCCGGTGGTACGTGAGCGTGCGGTCGTCTCGCGCGACATCGAAGTTGCTCAGGATGTTCAGCGCCATGAGCGCGACGATGCCCTGCCCGTTCGGCGGGATTTCGCACACCTGCCAGCCGTCGCGGTAGTCGAGCCGCATCGGGTCGACCCAGCGCGGCGCGTACGCGGCTAGATCGTCGTATCTGAGATAGCCGCCGGCCTTGCGGCTCGCCTGATCGATCTCGCGGGCGAGGTCGCCTTCGTAGAACGAGCGCGCGTCGGTCTTGCCGATGTCGGTCAGCGAATCCGCATGATTCGGCAGCGTGACGATGTCGCCGGCGGCCGGCGTGTGATGGTCGGTGCCGTAGGTGAACGTGCGGAACCATTCGTCGAACCGGCCGTCGCCGTTGTGCTGACGGTAACTGTCGGCACCGCGCCGCCACCAGTATGCGAGGTTCGGATTGGCCGCGTAGCCGTTGCGTGCATAGTCGATGGCCGGTGTGAGATCGTCGAGCAGCGTGAGCCGGCCGTAGCGTTCGTTGAGCGCGGCCCATGCGGCGGGCGCGCCCGGCACGGTGACCGGTGTCCAGCCGAGGCGCGGCATGCGGCCGGTGACGTTGCCGTCCGCGATCACGCGATCGATGGAGATGCCTTGCGGGGCCGGACCGCTCGAATTGAGTCCGACGAGCCGTTGATCGCGGGCGCTCCAGGCGATGCAGAACGCGTCCGATCCAATGCCGTTCGACGTTGGTTCGACGACGGTGAGCGCGGCTGCGGCGGCGACGGCCGCGTCGAACGCGTTGCCGCCCTTGAGGATGACCTGCAGTCCGGCGGCCGATGCCTGCGGTTCGGAACAGTTGACCATCGCGCGGTTCGCGTAGATGGGGTAGCGCTGGGACGGATATCGCTGGGCGAGCGGATCGAATGTTGCAGGTGCCATGCGTCCATTATCGCGCAGCCGATCGTTTGATTGGCGGATCGTATTCGGCGTTCGGCTGGCGTGCGACTCCTTACGCCTGTCCTCGTAGGTTCGCGCGATCCGCGTGTGTGAGAACATGCGGAGGAATATGAGGTTTCAAACCTCTGTATGGTTGCGCGGCTGGTGAAGTTACGCGAACATACGGAACGATGGCACGAGACTCCGATGCGGTACTCGTTGGTATGAAGCGGCTTCGTCGGCTGAGTTTTACGACTATATTTTGATCAGGAAGCCGACGATGATGCGGAGGCTGTTTACGTTGACATGCGCGGGTGAGCGACTTCTGTAAGTGGGCGATTGCGGACAGGGGATGTTAGAAAAGTGGGCGTTTGCGGACAACGGATTCATAAAGTGGGCGATTGCCTGCCATAAAGCGTGCCGGTAAGTGGGTGTTTGCGGACGGGGAATCCGTAAGTGGGTGAATACCTACCACGGGGAGAACTCATAAGTGGGTGAATCCGTACCATGAAAAGTTAAGTGGGTGTTTGCCTACCACGAAAACCTCGGTTTGATGGTTTTCGTGGTAGGCAAACACCCACTTAACGATTTTCGTGTCCGGAAAGACCCACTTATGTCGAAATAGGTGGGCGATTCCGGACATTCGGACCGGATTGGCCGAGTTCACTCGGATGGCTGGCCGCGATTCGCTCCGATCCGCTCACTGACCGGTCAGCCGCGTGACCCGTTCGCGTAGAAGCGGGCGAGCGTCGCGTCACGGAACTCGTCGAAGTAGCCGCCGTTGATCGAGGCACGGATGTCGTCGAGCAGCTTGATGAAGAAGTGCTCGTTGTGGATCGTCGCCAGCGTGAACCCGTTGAACTCGCGGGCGCGCAGCAGATGGTCGACATACGCCTTCGAATATTGCGTGCAGGTGTAGCAGTCGCAGCCCTCCTCGAGCGGGCCGAAATCGAACTTGAACTCGGCTCGCTTGACGTTGTACCGCCCGTCGCGCGTGAAGATCGCGCCGTTGCGTCCGCAGCGCGCCGGGGCCACGCAGTCGAACGTGTCGCCACCGTTCTCCACGCACGCGAAGATGTCGTCCACCGCCGCGATGCCGAGCACGTGGCGCGGCCGGCTTTCCGGCATCGCATCGCAGATCCACGCGCAGGTGTCTCCGATGATCCGCTTCTCGATCGCGCCGCCGATGCCCACGCCGTCGAAGTCCAGCGAGGCGATCTGCTCGGCCGCATGCCGTCGCAGATCCTCGTAATTCGCGCCCTGCACCACGCCGTACAACGCCTGATACGGCTTGCCGAGCCTCGCCTCGGTCAATCGCTGGTGCTCCGCGACGCAGCGCTGCGCCCAGCGGTACGTGCGCTCGACCGACTGCTCCTGGTAGCGCCGCGTATTCATCAGCGTGGTCAGCTCGTCGAACGCGAACATGATGTCCGCGCCGATCTTGTGCTGGATCCCCA
Source organism: Bifidobacterium sp. LH_230 (assembly GCF_056357555.1). Lineage (NCBI taxonomy): Bacteria > Bacillati > Actinomycetota > Actinomycetes > Bifidobacteriales > Bifidobacteriaceae > Bifidobacterium > Bifidobacterium sp. LH_230. The sequence continues at coordinate 44,272 of NZ_JBKEWJ010000021.1, read as the reverse complement.
TCGAAATCTCCGCGCTGAACCGGTGCAGCGAACCGTTGAGCGGCGACTTGAACGTCACGCCGTCCTCGTCCACGAACGCGAGACGCTCCTTGCCGTCCGCGATCACGTCGTCCGACTTCATGCCGGTCACGTCCATCGCCAGCGTCTTCTTGAATCCCGCGCCCAGCGACAGCACCTGGAATCCGCCCGAATCGGTGAACGTCGGGCCGTCCCAGTTCATGAATTTCGCGAGTCCGCCGGCCGCGTCGAGCACGTCCTCGCCGGGCCGCTCGTACAGGTGGAAGGCGTTCGACAGCATGCACTGCGCGCCCTCCGCCTTCATCGTCTCCGGCAGCACGGCCTTCATCGCGGCCTGCGTGGCGACCGGCACGAACGCGGGCGTATGGATGTCGCCGTGCGGCGTGTGCAGGATGCCGGTGCGGCCGTAGCGCGCGCCGCCGCGGCCCTTGCCGTCCGCCGCATCGGGCAGTCGGGTGATCGTCTCGAAGCTGAACGCGCTGCGGTCGCCGGGCTTGCCGGGTTCCGCGCCGCGCGGATGATCCACAAGGTTCGTCTGATTCGTGTCCGCAAGATTCGTCATGTGATTCACTCTAGGCGAAGCCCGTAACGGACGCGCGGAATGCCTGATTTCGTTGGTATTCCAAGCTGTCGGCTACCCCTTCACGAAGCCGGAAGCAAACTGTTGCGTTTCTTCCAACGAACATTCAGGAAACTTCCAGAGCAAGTATCTTTACTCTTAGGTAGCAGTTCACCGGGCACAGTGCCAGCGGACGATGGTTCGCGCGCGTGCCCGGCAACAACGTAAGGAGTAGCAATGGCTGAAGAGCACAACAACGACTGGCTGAACGGCCAGTCAGCGCAGGGGGACGCGCAGCAGGCCGCACCGGCGAACGACGGCCAGACCGCCCCGATCCAGACTTCCAACACCGCAAGTGATGCCGGCGACCAGCCGACCGTCACGCTGCCGACCAGCGCGTCGTCGTCGCTGACCGATACGACGCCGATCGAGCCGTTGAGCGGCACGTTCTCGGCCGGTACGTCGGGTGCGACTTCCGCAACGGGCGCAACGACGCCGTCCGCGACCGATCCGGCACAGACCTTGCCGCTGACCCCGGTCGCGTCCTCCACGTCGGCCGACGATACGCCGAACTATGCGGCGGCCGCCGGCGAAAGCACGGTCGTCTCGTCCACGCCGGCGCCGCAGTCGAACGATCAGACCCCGTCGTCCGATCAGCCGACCCAGCAGTATCGTCCGGCGCCGGAATACGGCGCGTACGGCCCGGTTCCGAACACGCCGCAGAACGGTCAGTCGGCAGGTCAGACCCAGCCGTCTGCGCAGCAGCCGACTCAGCCCCAGCAGAACCAGCCGTTCGGCGGTCTGTTCGGCAACCCGTTCGGTAACGCGAACGGTCAGAACCAGAACCCGCAGAATGCGAACGGTCAGCAGAACCGCAACCCGTTCGGCAATCCGTTCCTCGCCGGCCAGCAGCAGAATGCGCAGCCGAACCCGACGCAGCCGATCCAGCCGCAGAACGCGCAGGGTCAGCCGCCGTTCCCGCCGTATGGCAACGGCACCAACGGCAACCCGTTCGCGCAGCCCGGCCAGCCTGGCGTGCCCGGTGCGCCGGCCGCCAAGACCGGCGGCAAGACCGCCAGCGGCGTGGTCATCGGCGTCGTCGCGGCGCTCGTGTCCGCCGCGCTGTGCCTCGGCGTCGGCTACTACGGCCTGACCAACGGCTGGGTCACGATCCCGACGTCCAGCTCGCTGTCCAACATCACGTCGAACAAGTCCGGCTCCGGTTCGGCCACCACCAAGAGCGGCGAAGCCGTCGACTGGTCCGCCGTCGCGTCCAGCGTGTCCGACTCGGTCGTCTCCATCACGACCACGCTGTCCAACGGCAGCGCCAAGGGCTCCGGCGCGATCATCGACTCCGCCGGCTACATCGTGACCAACAACCACGTCATCTCCGGCGCGCAGCAGATCCAGGTCACGCTCGCGAACGGCGCGATCTACACCGCGCAGCTCGTCGGCACCGACACCACCACCGACCTCGCGGTCATCAAGCTCGACAACGCGCCGAGCAACCTCAAGGCCGTGGAATTCGCCGACTCCGACAAGCTCGCGGTCGGCGAGGGCGTGATGGCCATCGGCAACCCGCTCGGCTACGACGACACCGCCACCACCGGCATCGTCTCCGCGCTCAACCGCCCGGTGACCGTGACCGACGACAACAACAACGAGATCGTCACCAACGCCGTCCAGATCGACGCGGCCATCAACCCGGGCAACTCCGGCGGCCCGACCTTCAACGGCGCCGGCCAGGTGATCGGCATCAACTCGTCCATCGCGTCCACTGCCACCTCGTCCGAGTCCGCCGGCTCGATCGGCATCGGCTTCGCGATCCCGGCGAACCTCGTCAAGCGCGTCGCCGAGGAGATCATCAAGGACGGCAAGGTCAAGCACGTCGCGCTCGGCGTGACCATCACCTCCACCACGGTCACCGCGGACGGCGTGACCCGCGGCGGCGCGAAGATCACGCGCCCGTCGTCCGGCAGCTCCGCGGTCGTCTCCGGCGGCCCGGCCGACAAGGCTGGCCTCAAGGAAGGCGACGTGATTGTCGCGTTCAACGGCAACGCGGTCAACGAGAACTACTCGCTGCTCGGCTACGTGCGCGCCTCCGCACTCGGCGACAAGGTGACGCTGACCATCGTGCGCGACGGAAAGACGATGGACGTCGACGTGACGCTCGACCAGGAGGAATCCTCGGTCAACGGCTCGTCCAGCTCGTCCAACTCGAACGGTTCCAACGGCAACAGCCAGAACAACGGCAACGGCAATGGTTCCAACGGGTACGGCAACGGTTCCGATGGCAACAGCAACGGCAACAACGACGGTGGCACCGGCGACGACGGTGGCTTCACCGATCCGTTCGGCCAGTGGTGACCGCGCGGGCGGCGGCGGATCGTCGGTCCGACGGTTTCCGCCGCTCATGAGAGCGGCCTGAGCGTGGTTGCGAACGTTCCCCCGGTCAACCGCTCCTGCGGCTCGACGTGAACGTTTCCGACCGCAAGTCGTGAACATTCCTGAACGACCGTAAGTCAACAGCATCGTGATGATCCTGCTGAGTTACGGTCGTTTTTGCATGCTCAGACGACCGTAAGTCACTGAGAATGCGACGATTATGTTGACTTACGGTCGGATTCGGATGACCGGACGCCGGTCGGCCGCCGACGATCACCGACGCGAAGTCGCGGGGCTTCGGCATCATGAAAACACAACTGAATATGTCATCTTTACGCCGTGTATCGGATGGTCGCGCGGGGCGTCGCACGAGTTGCGTGTGACGTTCGGCAACGTCGCCGGTGGGTTAACAAGGCGTGACCGAACTGCCGATCGAGGCCGGTCACGCGTCTGCATACCCGCGTCACCGCCGCGATTGGCTCCGTATGCGAGCGCAAGGAGCAATGATGAACGCGTTCATCGTCAGATTCTTCCAAGCTGTACTTCGTATTTGCCGACTGGTGCCGATGCTGCCGGTCGTGATCGCGGCGGCGATCCCGCTGGCGTTGCTGGGGCAATGGCGGCCGGTCGGGCTGCGCGTTCCGGTGCTGGGCGATCCCGGTGTGGGACAGTGGCTGATCGTCGTGCTGGTGCTGATCGTCGTATTCGACACCGTGCGCGGCATGATCGACGACATCCGGCACGGTCAGGTCGGTGTCGATCTGCTCGCGGTAGTGGCGATCCTGTCGACCGTGGCGGTGCGCGAGTATTGGGCGAGCTGGGCGGTCATGCTGATGATCGCGTCCGGCGAGGCGATCGAGGAATACGCGCAGGCGAAGGCCGAACACAGTCTGACCGCGTTGATGCAGGCCGCGCCGCAGGCCGCGCATGTGGTCACGTTGCCCGGCGTGGGCGATACGGCATCGGACGGTACCGGGGGCGGAATGCGGCCGATCGTATCCGCTGACGGATTCCGACGGGTGAACAGAACGCCGGGGGAGACCGGTCCCGCGACGGCGTCGGCTGACCCGCTGAGACGCGTCGGCGAAACGGCCGGTTCCGCGCGACGCCGGAACGTTCGAGCCGACGAACGGGAGACAATCTGCGTCCTCACCGGTCGTGATCCATATGACTGCGGTCCTGCCGTACGTCGCGCAGACACCGTCGCGCGCGCATCCGCGGCATCCGATGCCGATGGTGATGGAACCGCAGCCGCACGGCACATGCGCACCGTGCCGGTCGATGAGGTACGCATCGGCGATGTGCTTGTCGTGCTGCCCGGCGAAACCGTGCCGGTCGACGGCGAACTCATGTCCGTCTCCGCCACGCTCGACCTGAGCAATATCAATGGCGAACCGATGCCGCGCGAGGTGTTTGCCGGTGCTCGCGTCATGTCGGGCGCGGTCAACGGCGCGACCGCGCTCACCATGCGCGTCACCGCGTTGGCTGCCGATTCGCAGTACCAGCGCATCCTGTCCTTGGTATCCTCCGCGCAGGAATCGCGTCCGGCCGTTGTGCGGACCGCCGACCGACTGGCCGTCCCGTTCACGGTCCTGTCCTTGGCGATCGCGGGCGTTGCGTGGGCGGTGTCCGGCGTGCCGACCCGGTTCGCGCAGGTGCTCGTGCTGGCCACGCCGTGCCCGCTGCTCATCGCCGCGCCGGTCGCGTACATCGCCGGAACCGGGCGGCTTGCGGCGGCCGGTGTGCTCATCAAAACACAGGACGTGCTCGAACGGCTCGGGCAAGTCACGCAGGTGTTCTTCGACAAAACCGGCACGTTGACCGTCAAGCAGCCGCAGGTGGTGCGTGTGGAGATGCTACCGGGGGTCGAGACTCGGCTGGATGAGGATCACGTGCTCATGATGGCCGGCGTGGTGGAAGGCTATTCGGTGCATATTCTCTCGCGTGGCATCGCTGCGGCCGGCGAGGCGGCGATGAGGCGGTTGCGGGCGCGGTTTGCGGACGGGCAGTGGGACTGTCCGGACCCCGGGGCGGACGTATTCGGGCACGGGCAGGATTTGCCGGTCGTGAAGGGGATTCGCGAGGACGCGGGCCGGGGCGTGTCCGGATTGGTGAACGGGCATGCGGTGCGCGTGGGACGGTTGTCGTTCGCGAATGCCCGGGACGACGGGTTCCAGCCGGTTGCGTCGGATGCCCGCGTTGCGGTGCCTCGGCGGCGGGAGGATGATCCCGAGACGGCGAACAGCGGTGATGCATCGCGTGACGACATGGCGGTTCGCGCGCGGTTCGGGATGCTCGCCCCGGATGAGATGGCATCGTATGTGTCGGTCGACGGGCAACTGATTGCGCGTATCGTATTACGTGACGTGCCGCGTGCGAATGCCCGCGAGGCGTTGGAGCGCCTGCATTCGCTGGGCGTGCGTCGGCTCACCATGCTGACCGGCGACAAGCGGGCATCCGCCGAGATCATTGCTCGGGAGGTCGGTATCGACGAGGTGCACGCCGAGCTGTTTCCGGAAGACAAGGTCGCGGCCGTGCGAGATGCGGGCGAAGCGGTGGAACGTGCCCAAGGTGCTCGAAATGATGCGGACGATGTGGCTCGGTCCCGGGATGAACGCGAGGGGTCCGAGCGTGACGGCTCCATTTGGCCCCGGCGCAACAGGGACGGGCGTCCCGTCACGATGATGGTGGGCGACGGCGTGAACGACGCGCCCGTCCTCGCCGTCGCGGACATCGGTGTGGCCATGACCGACGGCACCTCCACCGCCGCCTCGGAATCCGCGCAGGTCGTCATCATGAACGACGACATCGCCGCCGTGCCACAGGCCATCGCCATCGCCCGCCGCACCAAGCGCGTCATGCTCCAAGCCGTGCTGCTCGGCCTCGGCCTCGCCCTCATCGGCATGCTGGCCGCCGCCTTCAACCTCATCCCGGTCGTCGTCGGTGCCTTCCTCCAGGAGGCCATCGACGTCGTCTCCATCCTCTGGTCCCTCACCGCCCTCCTCGATAGGGACTGAGAGGAGGATCGATAAGCTCCGATTCCGGTATGGAATAGATGGTTTGACGATCGAGAGGCTAAAAACAGTTCTTGTCGGGGTCGGCTTGACGATCGAGAGGCTGCCGCACGTCGAAAATGCCGTTGAAAAGGGGCAAACAGACCGTATTTGAGCGTGATCGGCCATGCTGTCTGCCTCTCGATCGTCAAACCGACCTCGGCAACATGCGGAATCAGCCTCTCGATCGTCTAACTGAGGACAAATGGCTGGCCATGTCATCGGCATCAAGGCTGCTCGATGCGTAAATATGCCGCCGAGTAAGCCCAAATCACCCCTTCCGCGATTCGGCGGCTTGCGATAGGCTGGAACGCGTGACTGAAACTGTGAATACCGATACCAACGAACTGCGCATCGCAGTGATCGGCGCCGGTCCGGCCGGCGTGTACTCCTCCGACATCTTCCTGCGTCAGCTCAAGAAGCTGGGCGAGGAACTCGGCCTCGGCACCAAAGCCCGCATCGACCTGTTCGAGAAGCTGCCCGTGCCGTTCGGTCTGGTCCGTTACGGCGTGGCCCCCGACCATCCGTCCATCAAGTTCATCGCCGACGCGCTCGAGAAGACGCTCGACAATCCCGACATCCACCTCTACTGCGACGTGGAGTTCGGCAAGGACGTCACACTCGACGAGCTGCTCGAACGCTACGATGCGGTCCTGTTCGCCACCGGCGCGGTCAAGGACAAGCCGCTCGGTCTGCCCGGCGCGGACCTCGACGGCGTGTACGGTGCAGCCAAGTTCGTCGAGTGGTACGACGGCTACCCGACCGGCGCTCGCGAATGGCCGCTGACGGCCGAGAACGTGGCCGTGATCGGCGGCGGCAACGTCGCGATGGATGTGGCCCGCGAGCTCATGCGTAACGCGGACGATCTCAAGGCCAAGACCGATATCCCGGACAACGTGTACGAGGGCATCCAGCGCAACAAGGCGAAAACCCTCCACCTGTTCATCCGCCGCGGCGTCGCGCAGGCGAAGTTCAGCGTGCAGGAGCTGCGCGAGATGGAGAAGCTGCCCGGCGTGCAGCTCATCATCAACGAGGACGACTTCGAGCTGGACGACGACACCATCGAGGTGGCCGGCAAGGACAAGCTCACCCGCCAGATGGTTGAGGAGCTGTTCACGATCCGCGAGATGGCCGAGGACATGGAGGACGACGGCGACGTCGACTTCGAGGGCAACCCGGCCGACCGCAAGTATTACATCCACTTCAACTCCGCCCCAACTGAAGTGCTCGGTGAGGACGGCAAGGTGAGCGCGATCCGCGTCGAGCGCACCGAAACCGGCGCCGACGGCAAGATGCACCGCACCGGCGAGTTCACCGACTACCCGGTCGAGGCCGTGTACCACGCGATCGGCTACAAGCCGGCCGAAGCGCCCGGCATCGTGTACGACGAGAAGGGCGCGCACCTGGCCAACGCGAACGGCGACGGCCGCATCACCACCGCCGCGGACGGCGGCGAGGTGCGTGAACGCCTGTACGCGACCGGTTGGGCCAAGCGCGGTCCGGTCGGCCTGATCGGCTCGACCAAGTCCGACGCGCTGATGATCGTGACCAACATGCTCGAGGATCTCGCCAAGGCCGCGGAAGGCGGTCGCGTGGCCGCCGACCGCGACCCCGAGTCCATCGACCGACTGCTGGAGAGCCGCGGCGTCAAGCCGATCGACTTCGCCGGCTGGAAGAAGGTCGACGCGTTCGAGCGCGCGGAGGGCGCGAAGGAAGGCCGCGAGCACAAGAAGGTCATCGATCCGGATCAGATGCGCGAACTCGCGCACGCCTGATGCGATCGTGATGCGATCCTGATGTGATTCGCTGCTGATTGGCACAACGGCCGCCCGCAGACACACGATGTCGCGGGCGGTTTCGTATATCATCGACTTTCCAGCTTGCTTCCAGCCAACGTGGCATGGCCGCCGCGTATATTGAAAGGGACATCGCAATCCCCCTATCCGACAGCTTGGAAGTACCATGCCGCAACGTAACCATCATCGCCAACCGGCGGTCCCGCCGCGTCCCAACCGCGGTCGCGACAGCCGCAACCGCGGCCGATTCCGCCGCATGATGCGCGTGTGGGCGGCGAACCTCGCCCAGTCGCCGGTGTATCGTCGCCGGCTGCTGCTCGTCGTCGGCGCGATGCTTGCGGTCGTGATCGTCATCTGCGCCAGCGTGCAGTACCTGTGGCGCAATGCGGCGGACGAATCCGCAATCGTGACCGCCGACGCGGAGTCCGCTCAGCGCGCCGCCGATGCCGGTTCGGATACCACCGATGCGAATGCTGCCGCGGCCCAGTCCGAGCCGACCGCGGTCGAAACGGCATTGAACGGCATCGCTCAGCTTGACGGTTCCGCGCAGGTTTCCACGGCCGGCTTCACGCTCGACCCGGACACGCAGGTGCAGTTGGAGAACGAGCTGAATACGTTCGCGTCGTACGGGTACGGCGTCTCGTTCGTGATGATCGATGTGACGTCCGGCAAGGCGCTCGCCTCGTACGCCGGCACGCAACGATATTCCGCGTCCGCGATCAAGGGCCCGTACGTGCTGTCGCTGGCCCAGACCGGAACGATCGATCTGAAAGCGGTGTATTCGGCCGAAACCGATGCCGACGCCAACACGCAGTACCTGATCGACCAGACGATCACCGTATCCGATAACGATGCGTACAAGGAACTGCACGACACGTATGGCTCGGATGCGTTCGCGAAGTGGGCGACGACTGCGAACGTTGGCGTGGATGTGACGCAAGGCGCGTATCTGAACATGTCCGCGACCGATCTTGCGCGGATGTGGGCCGAGGGATACGGCTACCTGTTCGTTTCGGACGACAATTCGGATAGCGCGGCTGACAATGCGGCCGGCAGCTCAGCGGACGGCAACTCGAGCGCATCCTCAGACAACACCACCCAAACCGCGACCGACCTCGAATCCGCCGCCCGCCAGTGGCTTGCCGGCGAATTCTCCGGCACGCTGAACTCCACGATCAACATGGCGCTCGGCAGCCAGTATTCCGTCTACACCAAAGCCGGCTGGATCAACGGCGAAGGCGACTATTACGCGCTCAACGACGCCGGCATCGTGCGCTCCGGCTCCGGCGACTACATACTGGCCGTCATGACCAGCGCCGCCGGCGAATACGATCTCGTGACCGGTCTGATCTCCATGCTCGACACGATCCACTCCGCCGCCATGACCGCATAGCACATGAGTGCCGTTACGCCCGTGGCGGATGCGCCCCGCAATATCCGGCAATCTCCAGCCAACATCCAGATAGTGAATTTACTGTGAGGATCATGAACGGCAAATTGCGAGTGCACGGCCACTACAACGGCCTGAAAACGACACTGCTTTTCGCCCTGATGTGGGCAGTGATCATGCTGATCTGGTGGGCCACCGGCGGCCGCCGCAGCACGCTCGGCGTATACATGCTTATCGGCTTGGCTACCACGTTCGGCTCCTACTGGTTCTCCGACAAACTCGCCATCGCGTCGATGCACGCCCGCGAAGTATCCGAATCCGAAGCCCCCGCGCTGTACCGCATCGTGCGCGAGCTGAGCGCGAAGGCCGGCAAGCCGATGCCGCGCATCTACATCGCGCCGACCATGAGCCCGAACGCCTTCGCCACCGGCCGCAACGAACGTCACGCGGCGGTGTGCTGCACGCAGGGCATCCTGCAGATGCTCAACGAACGCGAGATCCGCGGCGTGCTCGGCCACGAACTCATGCACGTCTACAATCGCGACATTCTCACGTCCGCGATCGCGTCCGCAATGGCCACGGTGATCACGTACCTCGGTTATTCGCTGATGTATTTCGGCGGCGGTTCGCGCGATGATCGCGACGGTGATTCGGGCGGCGCGCTCGGCTTGATCGGCGTGTTGCTGTGCTCGATTCTCGCGCCGATCGGGGCGTCGCTGATCCAGATGGCGATCTCGCGCACGCGCGAATACGATGCCGACGAGGACGGCAGTGTACTGACCGGCGATCCGGAAGCGCTTGCGTCCGCGCTCAACAAGATCTCGTATGGCGCACAGGCCAATCCGATGCCGGCCACCGCGGGCACGCAGTCGGTCGCGGCGATGATGATCGCGAATCCGTTCTCCGCGGAAGGCATGTCGAAGCTGTTCTCGACGCATCCGCCGACCGAGCAGCGCATCGCGCGACTCATGCAGATGGCCCAGGAGATGCGCGCCCAGCAGGGTGCGTACGTTGGCGGTGCGGGGTATGCGCAGGGCATTCCCTCGCCGCGTTATGACCGGTGATCAGTGATGGTTGACGATACTATAGGCGGCGCGGCGGCATCGCCGCTGTTGGCGAGGTTGCGTGCCGCGTTGCCCGCGCTGGGCGGCAGCGAACGGCGGGTGATCGCCGCGCTGCTCATGCGCCCGCAGGATGTGCCGAACTGGTCTACGGCCGATGTGGCCGAGCGTGCGGGAACGTCGATGTCGACGGTGGTGCGCGCGTGCCAGCGAGTGGGGTTCCGCGGGTACCAGCATATCCGGCTGGAGTTCGCGCGGCTGTCGGATGATGCGCAACGGCATGATGCGGGATATGCCGGTGACGGTGCGTCCGCCGTGGCCGCCACCTTCGCCGATGCGATGGCGGCGCTGACGGTCGCTGCGAAAACCGTGGACGAGGCGTCGGTCGGCCGGGCCGCCGACATGTTGGCCGATGCGGGGCGGGTCCTGTGCGCGGCGACCGGGTTCTCCGCGCCCCCGCTGCGGGACGCCGCGTTGCGTCTGGCTGCGGCGGGACTGCCTGTGCAGTTTCCTGCGGATGTGACCAGCCAGCAGTTCTGCGCGCACACGCTGTCTGCCGGCGATGTGTGTCTGGCGGTGAGTTATTCCGGTGCGAACACGCATACGCTCAACACCTGCCGTCTGGCCCGTGAGCGCGGTGCCGCGGTGGTGGCGGTGACGAATTTCGCGCGCTCGCCGTTGGCCGAGATCGCGGATCCGGTGTTGGTGACCGGCGTGATGCCGCAGGCGCACAACATCGATCCGGGTGCGGATCGCGTGGCCGAGATGGTGTTGCTGCAGGCGTTGTGCCGTATGACGATCGCACGGTCGTCGCACGCCGATGCCGGCGATGCGCCGCGTGAGGTCATCGCCGATTCCGTCAGCGACGCCGAGGACCTGCATCGGGCGGGCGAGTAGTCCGGGCGGGCGTTCCCCGATTGTTCAACTGACTGTCGTCTGTCGGTCGTTTCCCCGTCAGGAGCACGACGTGTTGCCGCGGATAATCATAAGTGGAATTCATTTCGTGACTTATGGAATTCCGGAAAACCTTGTGAGGGGAAAGGCAACATCATGAAGATCCGTACGATCACCACTCTCGCCGCAGGTGCGCTTGCGGCACTGATGGTGCTTTCCGGCTGCGGCAGCGCCTCGGCCAACACGAACACCGTCGCCGCGGGCAACGACTCGGCCTCCAAGGCCGACACCTCGCTCAGCGGCACCATCACCGTCTACACCTCCGAGCCGCAGAACAAGCTCGACGAACTCATCAAGGACTTCAACCAGGTCGAACCGAACGTCAAGGTGCAGTCCTTCCGCGCCGGCACCGGCGACCTCAACGCGCGCATCGAATCCGAACAGGCCAACGGCGGCGTGAAGGCCGACATCCTGTGGGCCGCCGACGCGTCCACGTTCGAGAAGTACAAGAAGTCCGATTCGCTCGCCAAGTACACGCCCAAGGACGCCGACAAGCTCATCGACGGCGTGACCGACGCCGACGGCTACTACACCGGCACGCGCGTCATCCCGACCGTCATCGCGTACAACACGAACGCGATCAAGACCGCGCCCGACTCGTGGAAGGCGCTCGCCGACTCGCAGTACAACGGCAAGATCGTCATGCCGAACCCGTCCGTCTCCGGCGCGGCCGCCTACAACGCTGCCGTCTGGTACCTCGACAAGAACCTCGGCGAACAGTGGTTCACCGAACTCGGCAAGAACAAGCCGGTCATCGCCGACAGCAACGGTCCGGTTTCGCAGGCCGTCGCATCCGGCACGCAGCCGGTCGGCGTCGTAGTCGACTATCTGATCCGCGATCTCAAGGCCAAGGGTTCGCCGGTCGCCGTCTCCTACCCGTCCGAAGGCGTGCCGTTCGTCTCCGAGCCGATCGGCATCTTCAAGTCCACGAAGAACGAGAAGGCCGCCCAGGCGTTCATCGACTACGTGCTCAGCGTGCGCGGCCAGAAGCTCGCCGTCAAGCAGAACTACCTGCCGGTGCGCGACGACGCCGGCAGCCCGGAAGGCGCGCCCGATCTGAACAAGATCAAGCTGCTCAACCCCGATCTTGCGACGGTGACCAAGACCAAGGAAGCGGCGCTCAAGTCGTTCACCGCGAACGTCGGCTGACCTCACCGAGTTGAATCGATATCCGATATGACGCTGTCGGCTTCATCGGCCACGCGAGCGAAGCGCCCCGGGCACACGCTTGGGACGCTTCGCGTCGTGCTATGGGTGTTCTGCCTGCTGTTCATCGTCATGCCGCTCGGCGCGATCGCCCTGTACGGCATCCTCTCGTGGCGCGGCACCGAAGTGCTCAACCGCGACGTGCTCGACGCGGCCGTCAACAGCGCCGTCTCCTCGCTGACCGCCGCCGTCATCGCCACTCTCGTCGCGCTCGCGCTCGCCGTATTCGTCGAACACACCGACCTGCCCGGTCGCGGCGCGCTACGGCTGATCCTGCTCACGCCGCTGCTCGTGCCGCCGTTCATCGGCGCGATCGCATGGACCGGCGTGTTCGGCCCGGCCAGCCCGATCAACATGCAGTGGACGCAATGGTTCGGCCACGCGCTGTGGAACGTGTACGGCGCGGACGGCGTCATCTTCCTGCTCGCGCTGCACGGCTACCCGGTCGCCTACCTGATGATCGCGGTCGCGCTCGATCGCGTTCCGGCCGAACTGGAGGAGGCCGCGCGCATCAGCGGCGCCGGACCGATCCACGTGCTCGGCACGGTCACGCTGCCGCTCGTCGCACCGGCCGCGCTGAGCGCGTTCATTCTGCAGGTCGTCGGCAATCTCGCCGATTTCGGCATCCCGTCGATCGTCGGCACGCCGGAACGCTACACCACGCTCGCCACGCTGATCTACCGGTACGTGCAGTCCGGCTCGGTCGACAATCCGCTGCAGGTCGTCGCCGGCATCGGCATCATGATGCTCGCCGTGACCATGCTTGCGCTCACCGCCGTCAAACGCATTCCGCAACGGACGGTAACGTTCGCACCGCGAGCGGCCGGTGCGATGCCGCTGCGGCTGCGCGGACGGTTGCCGGTCGCGGCCGTCCTGTGGGCGGCGGGACTGGCGATCACCGTACTGCCAACGTTCGCGCTCGCATCGCAGTCGCTGCTGGCCGCGCCGGGCATCCCGCTCACGTGGTCCAACCTCACGCTCGACAGCTACCGTGAGGCGTTCGCCAGCCCGACCACGATGCTCGGCCTGACCACGTCGCTGTTCCTGTCGGTCGGCGCGGGCGTGGTCTGCGGCATCGTCGGCATGGCGATCGGCTCGCTCGCCGCGCGCTCGCATCGTCGCGGCGACCATGCGCTCGGCAGCGTCGCGTTGCTGCCGCAGTCGATTCCCGGCCTGATCATCGCGGTCGGCTGGCTGCTGCTCGCGCCGCATATCGGCTTGTTCAACACGCCGTGGGTGATTCTCGCCGCGTACGTGACCGCGTTCGTCGGGCTCGTGGTGCAGACCGTCGAGGCTCCGCTCAAGGCGATTCCGGACGCGCTCGTGGACGCGGCGCGCATCAGCGGGGCGTCGCCGCTGACTGCGATGCGCGACGTGATCTGGCGGATGGGCGCGTCCGCCGCAGTGACCGGCGCGATGCTCGTCGTGCTCACCGCCGTGCGCGAGCTGACGATCTCGTCGCTGCTGCTTGCGCCGGACGCGCAGACGCTCGGCGTGGTCGTGTTCAGCCTGCAGCAGGCCGGTTCATACAATGCGGCGGCCGCGCTGTCGCTGATCATCACCGTCGTGGGGCTTGCCGCGCTGCGTACGGTCACGAACGTCATGAGAGGACGATGACTATGACTGTCAGGACTGCGAACGTTGCTGCGAATACTGATATTGCGAACGTTACTGCCAACACCGCTGTCGATTCCGCCGATATTGCGGATGATGGTACCGCTGCCGATACCGCGGCCGCGCTCGACGTCGACCACGTCACCGTGCGATACGGCAACGGCAACCTCGGTCTCGACGACGTGAGCCTCGCCGTACGTCCCGGCGAATTCATGGTGTTGATCGGACCGTCCGGCTCCGGCAAGACGACGCTGTTGCGTACGATCGCAGGATTCCTGCAACCGACGTCCGGCAGCATACGTATGAACGGCGAGACCGTTTCCGCGTCCTCGCCTCGCGTCGACGTGCCGCCCGAACGCCGGCACTTGGGCATGGTGTTCCAGCAGCACGCGATATGGCCGCATATGAGCGTCGGGCAGAACGTGGCGTATCCGCTCGTACAGGCGCGTGTGCCGCGTGCTGAACGCGCGAAACGGGTTGCGGACGCGCTCGCGATGGTCGGGTTGGCCGGGTTCGCGGACCGTGATCCCGGCGAGCTGTCGGGCGGGCAGCGGCAACGCGTCGCGATCGCGCGTGCCGTGGTGGCCGAGCCGCGCATGCTGCTGCTCGACGAGGCATTGTCCGCGCTGGACGAACCGCTGCGCGAAACGCTGCGCATCGAGCTGAAGCATATGACCTCGCAGCTGCATCTGACCGCCGTGCACGTGACACACGACCGCGGCGAGGCGCTCGCCCTGGCCGACCGCATCGTGATCCTCGACCACGGTCGGGTGCGGCAGATCGGCACGCCGCGTGAGCTGCTGGAGCGGCCGTCGTGTCCGATGGTCGCCGCGTTCCTCGGCGATGCGACGCTGGTGCCGGGCGTGTGCGACGAGCATGGGTTCCGCGCGGACGCACTGCCGCTGACCGTGCCGATCGACCATGTCGACGTGCAGCGCGCGTGGGGGCACGGCGTGCTGGCGGTGTCCCCGCACGCGGTGACGCTGAGCGCGGCGACGGACGTTTCCGATGCTGCTAGTGGGCAGTCCGTTCCGGTCGTGTCCGCGTCGCTGTACGGGCAAGTGATGAACACGGTCGTTGTGGACTGGAACGGGCTGGAATTCCGGTGCGCGGTGCCTGGCATCGCGCCGAAGACCGGAGACAGCGTGTCGTTGAATGTATCGCAGGGCCGGTTCTATCTCGACGGGGCCGACGAGCGGGCATAGAAGATGGCCGGTGGCGGTGAGCGGCCTCATCGCCACCGGCCATTCACGTTCGGTCAGCGAAGATGATGGCTCGGATGGGTCGACGTGCCGGCCGGCACGGAGAACAGTACATCATCGGACAGGCTGATCGGCACGGTCGTCACGCGCAGCCCATCCGCGTCCAGCTCCTCGATGCTGAACGCGGCACCGGACCGTCCCTCCACCAATCCGGTCCCGACATCCATCCGCTGCTCGTACGCCATCGACGGCGCGACCGACACCGGCACTCCGGCGAACGTGGCCTGCATCGCGTGATGGAAATGCCCGGCAAGGATCAGCCGCACGTCCGCGCCGGCGACCGCATCGGCCAGCGCGCCGGGATTGCGTAGGTTGACGTTGCGCAGCCCCGGCAGCAGCGACTCCACCGGACTGTGATGCAGTACCAGCACGGCCGGTGCGGCGTCCCTGTGATGCAACCGTTCGCGCAAGTCAGTCAGCGCAGCGTTCGTCACATATCCCTCGCTGCTGTCCAGCAGATGCAGGTCGTAGCCGTTGATCTGCGCCACGTCGGGCACGAACATGGCTGCAGTGTATTGTTCCAGCGCATCCGCGGCCTCGGCCACATCGTCGTGATTGCCCGGAACCACGCACAGCGGCGCGCCGATCTCGTCGGCCAGCCGTTGCAACGCCTCGGCCGTGCGCCGGTACGCGCGCACGTCATGGTGTACCAGATCGCCGCTCACGACGATTACATCGGGCTGCACTGCCAACGATCGCAGATATCGTGGCACCAGCGGCAACGTTCGCAACGAGTCGACATGCCCGAACAGCGGATCGTCGGGCAACGTCGCGTGCAGGTCCGACAGATGCAGGATCGTCAGGCGCGGGCGGGCGGTCTCGTCCGTGCGTGTGGCTGGGGTCGTTGCGGCCGAAGTCGACAGTGCGATGGGATGTGGTGAGACCATTGCGCCGGGCCTGTTTTTCCCGCGCAGCGCGGCCAGTTGCGCCGCCGTCAGACCGTTGCGTTCCAGATATTGCGCCGCGCCGCCGCGTGCGTCGAGCCAGTCGCAGATTTCGGCCATCATGCTTGCCGGGCTATCGAGCCGCATGCGCAACGTGGCCGTATGTTCGGGCTCGCGAGGCGCGTCATGGTCGACCTCGGCGATGGTTTGTCGACGGATGCGTTCGCCGAGATGCGCGGCGGATCGTGCGTAGTCTGCGATGATCTCGTCTCTCGCATCGCCGGCGGCAAGCCGTGCCAACGCGACGACCAGTCCGGTGCGGTCCTTGCCGATGCTGCAATGCACGAGCGCGGCGCCTGGCGTGTCGGCGATGGCGGCGACCGCACGCGCGAGTTGGGCGCTGCGATGGGTGAGCATGAATTCGTAGATGCCTTCGAGCGTGCCGGTGCGCGGCGCGCCGTCCGGCAGACGATAGATCGGCGCGGAAACGGTGGTGATGCCGTCGAAACGGCGCGGGTGTCCTTCGTCCGGTTCTCGCAGGTCCACGATGGCGGAGACGCCGAGGTTGCGCAGACTGGTTTCGTCCGTTGCGGTCAAGTCGTCGGGTGCGGCGGAACGGATCAGCCACGGTTCGCCGCCGGTTCGGCGTGCGGCGATGCGCGCATTGGGGCAGCGGTCGAACGGGATGATATCGGAGGGTTCGTCTGCGGCGGTCGTGCCGGTGGGCGTGCTGTCATGGCTGGACATTCCGTTGTTCCTTATGACGTGGAATACATTCCATACCATTGTGGAAAAACGATATGGCAACCTGTCCAACTCCATGTGAACCGTCGGCAAATTCTCGTGATGAACGGTAAGAAAGATTTCTCCGCTCGCTTCGCTCGGTCGAAATGACAGGGTGAGGAGATTCGCTCGGCCGAAATGACGGAGTGGTCGAGAACATGCCGTTGGTGTCTGCTATACTAACCACTTGTGTCTCGCGCAAACGTGACGCAACGCGAATGTAGTTCATCGGTAGAACGACAGCTTCCCAAGCTGTAGAGGCGGGTTCGACTCCCGTCATTCGCTCCACTGAGAACCGTTGGAATTCCAACGGTTCTTTTGGTTTTAGGCGGCGTGGATGCTGCGATTTGAGAACAATTTGACAACATTGCGCGCACTGCGGACTTAGCGTGAACGCACTGTGGTCACGGCGTGGTCACGATCACTTGCCGCTGAGCTTGATGAGCTGGTCGATGGTGACGAACTCGTAGCCGGCCTTGCGCAGGTCGT
Source organism: Bifidobacterium sp. LH_230 (assembly GCF_056357555.1). Lineage (NCBI taxonomy): Bacteria > Bacillati > Actinomycetota > Actinomycetes > Bifidobacteriales > Bifidobacteriaceae > Bifidobacterium > Bifidobacterium sp. LH_230. The sequence goes on along the minus strand of NZ_JBKEWJ010000021.1, from coordinate 26,818 downwards.
CGATGATCTTCGGCAGCGCCTCGACGGTCTGCGAACGATCGCCGCCGCCGTCATGCATCAACACGATCGCGCCGTTGTGCGCATTGTCCAGCACCGCGTCGTGAATCGCGTTCGCGCCGGGCAGCTTCCAATCCTCGGTATCGATGTCCCACAGCACGTTCATGCCGATCAGATCTCCGGCCGCCGCCCACTGCTTCACCCCGAACGCGCCGTACGGCGAACGGAACACCGTCGTGTTCACACCCGACGCGGCCTTGATGTTCGCGAACCCGTCCGTGATGTCGGCCCGCATCTCGTCCTCGCTCAAATCGGGCATGTTCGGATGCGTGTTGCTGTGGCTCGCCACCTGATGCCCCTCGGCCGCCATGCGCTTTTCCACGGCCGGCCATGCCAGCGCCTGCTCTCCGAGGTCGAAGAACGTGGCCTTCGCCTTCTTCTCCTTGAGCACGTCGAGCACCTTGTCGCTGTACTGGCTCGGCCCGTCGTCGAACGTCAGCGCGATCACCTTGCGACCGGACGGCCGCGGATTGAACGATTCGACGATCATCTCCACCGGCTGTTCGATCACGCCCTTGTCGACTTCGATGCCGGACTTCGACCCGACCCAGACCTCGCGCGTACCGTTCTTGCCGGCCTGTGCGAACCGTTGGATGACGCCGGTCAGGTTGACGTTGTCGGTACTGTATTCGACCGTATCGTGACGCACGGTGTGCGATTCGGTCACGTCGTCGCCATCCGCGACCGTGATGTCGGCGTGCTCGGGAACCGTGATCTGCGATCGTTCGCCGACCGGAATCTCCTTCCCTCCGATCGTGACGTCGACCGGTTTGCCGCCCGTCTCGTCAATCACCGAGCCATCTATCGCGAGCAGACGACCCGGCTTACGTCCGAAGGAACCGTTGTTCTCCAACAGCACGTTCACCGTCGCGCCGATATGCGTGCGAACGTTCTCGTTACCGGTGCCGCTGTCCACGGTCACGTCGATCGGTCGCCAGCGTGTGTCCCACATCCACCACGTCGCCCCACCGCCCGAAATCAGCAGCGCCGCGACGAGCCCGCCGACCAGCACGCGCAGCCACAGTCGCGACCGGCGCGGATTGTTCGGATTGCCCGCGTTGCCCGCATCAAAGTCGTCCAGCGACGAATACGGCACGCGCGACGGCCGCGCGGCTCCCGCGAACGACAGCTCCTCGATCGGTTCCCGCGACCGCTCGGGTGCGAATGACTGCGGTCGTGCGGAATTTCGCTTCGGCGGAAACGACTGCGGCTGCGATGCGTCGCCGTCGCCGCGCTGCCGGTTCGTCTGCCGATCTGGCGGTTGCGGAACGGTCATGATGCCCCCTTGCCTCGGTCGACGCGGTCCGGTTGACGCGACGTCGGTCGGTGCCGTCACGAGTCGGTATCGACCGTGCGGATCCCGTCACCATTATCCCGCTCGTCGCCGAGACGCACGCATGCGACATGCGGTCGGCACCGCCGGGCCGAGAGCGATCGCAGGGAGACGCAGATGATCGCATTGCCCATCGGCGCAATGCCGTCCGCGCAATTCAGGCCAAATCGATCCAGTAACGGCGTACGTCGGGGAATCCGGGGTGCGGCACGACGGCTTCGAGCACGCCGTGATTCCTTTCGATCACCTTCGCCGAGGCGACATTCGTCTGGTTGCAGGTGACCAGGATGCGCGGGAATCCCAGCTCTCGCGCCTTGAGCAGGGTGAGTCGCAGGATCTCGTTCGCGTATCCGCGACCGCGGTCGGACGGGCGTACGCTATAGCCGATCCGGCCGGCGAAATGATCGATGAAATCGTTCGGTTCCAGACGGATGTCGGAGATGCCGACGATATGCGGCCTGCCATCCGACGGATTGTCGGCCGCGTCCACTGCCAGAAACACCTGCTCCCAGACCTTACCGTAATGCGGCGGATAGTCGCCGGCGAGCCAGCGCCCGTAGTCCTCGGCATGTTCCAGTCCGACGCCGCCGCTGATGCGCTCGCCCCGGTCGATGAATTCCCTGCGGAACTCCATCACCGCCTGCTCGGTGCCGGCGTCCGGTGATATGAGCTTGAGCATGATCCCGCCTTTCGTAAGTGCGTTTCGTGAATACGGACGATACCGTTCGCGCGCCGGCTACAGGCGCTCGTAGGGAATCTTGTCGCCGGCGGTCACGGCCACGGGCAGCGTGTTCTCCAGCGGAGGCATCTCGCAGGTGCAGAAATCCGTGTACGCGCAGAAGTAGTGCGTCGCGCGGTTGAAGTCGATTTCGGTGACCTTCGCGGAATCGGTGATCGGGAATCGCAGGATACGCCCGCCGCCGTAGGTCTCCTTGCCGGACGTGGCGTCGCGGAAGATCACTAGGCCCTGACCATGCGTGTTGGCTTGGAACACCTTCAACGCATAGTCTTTGCCGTCGATGGTGACGGTGAGCTCGCCGACCACTTTCTCGATATGCTGCAGGTTCGCCATGGATGCGCCCACCGTTTCGGTGTAGGACCGGTCGAACGGCTTATAGGACGCCGGCACCACCCACGCGCGGCTTGGCGCGTAGTGCGGGGTGCCGCGGAAGTTGCGGCGCAGCGGGGAGTTGGGGTCGCGTACGCGCACCGCATACTTGTTGAGACCGCCGACGCGTTTGATGAGTTCGGCCTGAAGGTCGCCGAAGTCGATCTTCACCACGTTGGCGTCCTCGTCGCCGGGCACCGTGAAGATGCGTGGGCTGGAGAGCTTGAGCAGGTTGATCTTGACGATGATGCCGTCCTCGGGCGTGTAGGTGACGGTGTTGCCTTCGGCCAGCCAGGTTCCGGGGAAGTTGTCGAGTCGGCGTTCGACGCCGTCCTCAAGCCAGTCGATGCTGACGATGGACAGGAACCCGAGCGGCGCATTGACCGCGTCGTCCTTCTCCTTGTGCCATGTCTCGAACTCGTTCGCGAATTCCTGATCGGTGAGAGTGTCGGCTGAAACCATGATGGTCCTTTCGGCGGAGATTGATGGGATGGGTGATGGGCGGAATGAATGATGCGACTGCGCCGATCACCGGATCGGTTGGCCGGCGGGGTCCCCAACTACTCGTCCGTCGGCTGTTCCACACCATACCAAGCGAAATTCGTCGTCGGTTTACATCGATATATGTTTTCTTTATAGGCCACTATCGGACGGTGCTGTCATGTGCGAAGAAGCTAACGATAATCCCTGTAATTCACCTTCTGTTCAGACCGATATTCGAACATATAACCGCATATAAGAATTACCGATAATCTATGCGGGTGTCGTCTGTGACGAGGTGCATATAGTGGGGCGCGTCGATCGGGTCACGCCGGTTCGGTCCATCATCGGTGCCAATGAAGTCGGGCACATGCACGAACACACCTCGCGAAACGGCCATATGAAGTAGAAGTAACGGATGCGACGACATGAACGGGGAATCACTCGCTGCGGACGCAATGATCGCAGCGAATACAACGAACAAGAAGGGGATACATATGCGGAGCAACGGTATTCGCCGTGCGCTGGCAACGGCGGCGGCCCTGCTGTCCGTCGCGGGACTGCTGCTGGCTGGAGGATGCGGAACGGCCGACGCCGGCAAGGACGCGCAGGGTAACACGATCATCAAGGTGAGCATCAGCGGCACCGGTTTCGATCCGGTCTGGAAGCTCATCAACGAGAACCTCAAGAAGGAGAAGGCCGGCATTCAGGTCAAGACGGTGTCCGTCGAAAAGAGCATATACGGCAACCAGGCCCTCAACCAGAAGGAGGTCGACCTGTCCGCGCAGCAGAACTATGCATTCCTCAACGGCGAGATCAAGGAGAAGGGCTACAAGTTCACGCCCATCGCCGAAACCATCATCAGCCCGCTCAACATCTTCTCCGACAAACTCAAGAACGTCTCCGAAATCAAGGACGGCGACACGGTGCTCATCCCCAACGACCCGGTGAACATCGGCCGTGCGCTGGAGACGCTGCAGGCTGCCAAACTCATCACGATCGACCCGGCCAAGGACAAGCCGACGCAGGGCATCTACGCCCACGAGGACGACATCACGTCCAATCCGAAGCATCTCAAGATCACGCCGGTCGACAAGAACATGGTCATGCCGTCGCTGTCCAGCGCGGCCATCGGCATCGCCAACGCCGACGCCGTCGTGGACTACGGCAAAAATCCCGTCACCGATGCGATCTTCACCGTCAAGCCGGACCCCAAGGACCCGCTGAACAAGCCGTGGATCAACCTGATCGTCGCCCGCACGGAAGACAAGGACAACCCCGACTTCCAGAAGATCATCAAGGCCTATCATCAGGACAACGTCAAGGAGCTCATCAACAAGCTGTTCAAAGGCGGCGACATTCCGGTTTGGTGAACGCGGACGGCTCCCGAGGCCCTTGCGTGGACGGGCCGGGGGCGCCGAGAGGTTCAATGCTCCGTCCGCAGCGCGGGCCGTTTACACGGCGGGTAGAGGCGATAGGGTAACCTGTTCGTCGGCAGAATAAGGCGATGTGGCGGAGGTACGTTATGGCTGGAATCGTGTTGATCGGCGCTCAGTGGGGCGACGAAGGCAAGGGCAAGGCGACCGACCTGATCGGAACGAAGGTCGATTATGTCGCGCGCTTCAACGGCGGCAACAACGCGGGACACAGCGTCGTCGTCGGCAACGAGTCCTACGCGCTGCACCTGCTGCCGTCCGGCATCATCAGCCCGAACGTGACCCCGGTGATCGGCAACGGCGTCGTCGTCGATCCGGAAGTCCTCTTCGAGGAGATCGACGGCCTGCAGTCGCGCGGCGTCGACTGCTCGCGCCTGCTCGTCTCCGAGGCGGCGCACGTCATCGCGCCGTACCACCGCGTGCTCGACAAGGTCACCGAACGCTTCCTCGGCAAGCACAAGATCGGCACCACCGGCCGTGGCATCGGCCCGGCCTACGCCGACAAGATCAACCGCGTCGGCATCCGCGTGCACGACCTGTTCAACGCCGACCATCTGCACGACAAGGTTGAGGCCAGCCTGCACCAGAAGAACCAGATCCTGGTCAAGCTGTACAACCGCCGCGCCATCGACGTCGACCAGACCACCGACGAGCTGCTCGCGCTTGGCGAGCGTTTGAAGCCGTACGTCGCCAACACCGGGCTCATTCTGAACAAGGCGCTTGACGAGGGCAAGACCGTTCTGTTCGAGGGCGCGCAGGCCACCATGCTCGACGTGGACCACGGCACGTACCCGTTCGTCACGTCCTCCAACCCGACCGCGGGCGGCGCGTGCACCGGCACCGGCGTCGGCCCGACCAAGATCAACCGCGTGATCGGCGTCTCCAAGGCATACGTGACCCGCGTGGGCGAAGGCCCGTTCCCGACCGAACTGTTCGACGAGTCCGGCGACTGGCTGCGCGCGCAGGGCCATGAGTACGGCGTGACGACCGGCCGTCCGCGCCGCTGCGGCTGGTTCGATGCGGTCGTCAACCGTTACGCGAGCCAGGTCAACGGCCTGACCGACATCGTCCTGACCAAGCTGGACGTGCTCACCGGCCTCAAGGAGATCCCGATCTGCGTCGCGTACGACGTGGACGGCGAGCGGTACGACGACATGCCGACCGACCAGGCCGCGTTCGCTGCCGCGAAGCCGATCTACGAGACGATGCCGGGCTGGAGCGAGGACATCTCCGCCGTCCACTCGTTTGAGGACCTGCCGGCGACCTGCCAGGCGTACGTCAAGCGTCTCGAGGAGCTGTCGAACTGCCGCATCTCCGCGATCGGCACTGGCCCGCAGCGCGACCACATCATCTCCGTGCACTCGCTGATCGACTGATTGGCCACGGTATGGCTCCCTCTCGTGGGGAGCCGCCGGTGAAGCTGGCTGAAGGGGTTACTGTCCGGCACGTTGCGTTCGATACAATGCACATTGCGTCCGACGCTTACTGGTCGATGCGGTACGTATCTGATTGATGTGCTGACGACGCGTTCGTAGTACTTGAAGATGGAGAGGGAGACATGACCGACGAGGAACTGCCGTCGCTTGAGATGCCGATTTTCAAGCCGGTCATGCCCGAGGGGGAGACGGATGCTGACTCTTCCCTGTCATCTCGACCGAGCGAAGCGAGCGGAGAGATCTCTCCCGATGGCGCTACGTCCGCCCCGGAAGAAAGATTTCTCGACTCCGGCCTTCGGCCTTCGCTCGAAATGACAGGGGAGAGCACCGAGCCGCAGCAGTCGTCCGAAACGCCGGCCGACGAGGTCAACTCGCAGCCCACTACGGGCGAGACAACGAACGATCCGTCCGGCGTTTCCGCGTCCGCCGACCCGGCCCCCACGACCCAGGAATTCGCGTCGACCCGCGTCAACGCGTCCTCCGGTCACCCCATCGTCGCGATCCTCGGCAAAGGCCAGCCCGCGCCCCCGCAGATCCCGCTCGCCCCGATGAAACGCATGCAGGCCCGCTTCAATCCGCTTGCGGACGGCATGCTGTATCTCGTCGTCTTCGTCGGCGGCTTCGTCGGCACCGGCATGCGCTACGGACTGAACCTGCTGCTGCCGAATCCGGCCGCGCCGAGCGGCTTCTTCCATGCGTTTCATCCGGCCACGTTCATCGCGAACATGTGCGCGTGCTTCATCTTCGCCGCGCTCAGCGCCTACATGTCGCAGGCGTCGTGGATTCGTAAACGCGCCCGCGAGCTGACCAGCCGCGGCGTCGGCATGGGCATGTGCGGCGGCTTCTCGACGCTGTCCGCAATGGCCATCGAAGACCTGACCTCGATCCACAACACGCAGATCGGCGGGTTCCTGTTTTACACGCTCGTGAGTTTCGCGTGCGGTCTGCTGGTCGCGTGGATCGGCACGAAGATGGCGTTGTCGCTCGCGGCCAAGCATGCCGTCAAGGCGCTGCACGAGCAGATCGACCGCGGCGACGGATCGCATATCGCACGATCGTCCGCACCGTCCGGCGACTACGGCCAGCCGCAGTCCGGCGAACGGTCCGTTTCGTCGGCATCCGCCGCGTCGGTCGCATCTGCGATCGGCCAGTCGTCCGTCGACCCGGCATCCGCAGCCGACAACCAGTCGATCGACACGTCGTCCGCCACCACGTTCGTCCCGTCGTTCGAACCGGACCCGGTGACCGACGAAATCCAGATGGTCGCGGACCCGATGCGAGGGGAGGCCCACCCGAAATGCTGACGTTCCTTGCAGTGGCCGCGTGCGGCGGCGTGGGCGCGGTGACCCGCTTCATTCTGAACACCTCCATCCAGCGCTGGTGGAACCGCGCGTTCCCGATGTCCACGTTCGTGATCAACGTGATCGCCACGTTCTGCGCAGGCATCGCGGCCGCGGCCTACGCATACCAGACCGTCGACCAGTCCACGTACCTGCTGTTCGTCACCGGCTTCCTTGGCGGCTTCTCGACGTTCTCGACCGCGATCAACGAGATGGTCTCGCTCGCCCGCAAAGAGCGGTTCGGCATGGCGGCGCTGTACTGCGCGCTGACGATCGTCGTGCCGCTGCTGTGCGTGGCCGCCGGCTGGTTCTGCATCGCGGCCACGCAGGCGTGACGCATCTGTTTCGTTTCGTTCCACTCTCGTCACCCGCCACCAGCGAACCGGTTCGATGTATTCGAGTAGAATAATCGAGGAGTGCATTGAGGCGGCCCCCGAAGTCGGGGAGCCGCGCGAGATTTCGATGCGGAAAGGCGGTGTGCCGTGGTAGGCATGCGTGACGTGGCCAAAAAGGCCGGGGTGTCCCTGAGCACGGTGTCGCTGGTGGTCAACGGCACCGGATACGTGTCCGACGACATGCGTGAGCGCGTCACCGAGGCGATGCAGTCGCTCAACTACATCCCCAACGAGCTGGCCCGCAACCTGTACCGCGACCGCACGAACATGATCGGCGTGATCGTGCCGACCATCCGCCACCCGTTCTTCGCCACGTTCACGTCCGTGCTGCAGCGCGAGTTCTCCAAACGCGGCCTGCGTACGATGCTGTGCTCGACCTCCGACTCCGACAAGGGTGAGTCCGAATACGTTGACATGCTGCGCCGGCACATGATGGACGGTCTGGTCATGGCCTCGCATACCGCGCATCCGGCCGACTACTGGACTTCGATCGGCCGGCCGGTCGTCGCGTTCGACCGTTACCTCGGCCCGGGCATCCCGGCGGTCGGCTCGGACCACGAGCAGGGCGGGCGCATGATCGCCGAACAGTTCATCCGATCCGGCGCGAAGCACGTCGTGATGATTGGCGGGCCGCGCTCGCAGTTCCACGATCTCGCGGCGGGCGGTGCGGACACCGTGGGGGACGGCGTGCGGGACATGACCTTCCCGACTGTCCGGTACTACCTGACGCTGGAGCGCGAGCTGACCGCGGCCGGCGTGCGCTGCGACTACGTGGAGGCCGGTGAAGTCAGTGATTTCGAGGGGTATGCGGTGGCCGCGTGGCACGTGGTCGACTGGTTCGCGATGACCGACGACGCGCGGGACGACACGGCTGCCGGCGAGTCCGGCGATGGTGATCGGGAGAGGGTTCGCGTTCGCGGCGAAGGCGCGGTGGACGCGATCGTCAGTTCGGATCTGGGCGCGGCGTATGCGGTGCAGGCCGCGTTGCGCTGCGGGTTGCGCGTGCCGGACGACGTGCAGATCATCGCGTACGACGGTACGTATATGGCCGGGGCCGCGGGCATCCGGCTGACTGCGGTGCGTCAGGATTTCGATGCGATCGCTACGGCCGTCGCCGACCGCATGATCGGTCTGATCGAGCAGGAAAGCGGCGATGGGGCGGCTGATGCTGCCGGCATGGTCGGCGCTACGTCCGATCTGATCCCGCTGAGCCTGCACGTCGGCGATACCACGCGCTGACCGTTTTCCTCCCGGGCTTACGGCCGGTTCCGGGGCGCAAACCGGCCGTAAGCCCGGGAAGGCGCGCGGATTTTCGGAACGTTCCCGGGCTTACGGCCGCTTGCGGTGCGGGAAATGGCCGTAAGCCCGGGAAGGTGTGTGGTTTCCGGTTCGGCTCCCCGGGCTTACGGCCGGTTGTGACGTGGAAACCGGCCGTAAGCCCGGGAGGAGTGTATGCCTGAGTGGACTGTAAGCCCGGGCGGGGTGTATGCCCGGAGGGTGTGTTGGTTTCCGGCCCCGGGCTTACGGCCGTTTGCGGGGGCTGGAACGGCCGTAAGCCCGGGAGCGGAGGGGTGTTACAGGTGGGAATGTGCGGGAAGGCGCCTGGGAAACAGCGGCGGCGTGTCGAACCTGTTCGAGTTTGACCGAGTCGAACCGGTTCGATACAATATAAGCCGTGCGGCGAGGACGGCGAGCGACGTGATGTGACTCCCAACCAAACCCCAGACAATCTCAAACAACGCAGTTATCAACGTAGTTATCAAAAAGGGGATAATTATGGCGAGCACAGCAGTCGTGCACGACCCGGCGGTATCCGCCGACGGTCACCGTCCAACCAAAGCAGAAGTCATCCGCCTCGGCGTCGGCTTCACCATCTCCGCAGTCGCCTGCGCCATCCCGTGGGTCGCGCTGAGCTCCATCATCCTGCCGGCCGTGCTCGAAGGCATCGACGCAGCCAGCAAGGAACCGATGCTCGGCCTCATCAACGGCATCGGCTCGATCGTCGCCCTGTTCGCGAACATCATCTTCGGCACGTTCTCCGACCTGACCCGCTCGCGCTTCGGCAAGCGCACGCCGTGGATCATCGCCGGCGGCATCGTGACAGGCCTGTCGATCGGCGCGATCGCATTTGTCCACACGCATGTCATGATCATCCTGCTGTGGAGCCTTGCCCAGCTTGGCTACAACATGATGCTCGCCCCGTACGTCGCCACCATGTCCGACCGCGTGCCCGACATGTTCCGCGGCACCGTCGCCGGCTTCTACGGTGCCGGCATCGTGGCCGGTCAGACCATCGGTTCGTTCGTCGGCGCACAGCTGCTCAGGAACGGCGACGCCGGCATCTTCACCGGCTGGATGATGGGTCTGGTCATCTTCGGCCTGTGCGGCATCGTCGTCGTGATCATCTGGCCACGCGAGAAGGCGAATCAGGACGAGGCCCGCGAGGCCGTCACCGCCAAGTCCGTGCTGCTCAGCTTCCGTCCGCCGAAGAACGCGCCGGACTTCTACTATGCGCTCGCCGGCCGCACCCTGATGATGGGCGGCTACTGGATGATCAACACCTACCAGCTGTTCATCGCGCAGGACTACGTCTTCGCCGGCGACCCCGACTCCAAGAACAAGGCCGCATCCGTGATCGTCACGATGTCCCTCATCACGCTCGTCGTCTCGCTGATCTCCGCCGTGTTCGCCGGTCCGGTCACCGACAAGCTCGGCATGCGCAAGCTCCCGGTCGCGCTCGCCAGCTGCCTGTTCGCGGTCGGCGCGCTTATGCCGTTGCTGTTCCGCTCCGAAATGGGCATGTACCTGTTCGCGGGCATCGCCGGCCTCGGCTACGGCACCTACAACGCGATCGACCAGGCGCTCAACGTGTCCGTGCTGCCGAACCCGGAGGAGGCCGGCAAGGATCTGGGCATCCTGAACCTCGCCAACACGCTGTCCACCGTGATCGGCACCGCGATGACCTCGCTCATCGTCGTCATCGTCAAGTCCGTGCTCGGCGTGACCCAGACCCCGCCGGTCGCGTACTCGGTGGTGTTCATCGTCGCGATCGTGATCGTGCTGATCGCCGCCTGGCTCATCATGCGCATCAAGAACGTGAAGTAGTCGGTCGATTCTTCCTTTCCCTTCCCTTCCTTTCCTCCCATCCATCCCGTAAGTGGGTGTTTGCCTACCACGAACAGGCCGTTGAGGATGGCCGCTTGTGGTAGGTGAACGCCCACTTTCGTGTAAGTGGGTGATTGCGGACGAGATAGCGGGCGATTGCGGACAGTTAAGTGGGCAAACGCGGACAATATCGGTTCGATCAGCCTCGTAAGTGGGTGTTCGCGGACGCCATAAGTGGGTGCTCGCCTACCAGATATTCGTAAGTGGGTGTTTACCTACCACGAAAACCTCGATTTTGGCTTTTTCGTGGTAGGTAAATGCCCACTTTTTGTGTAAGTGGGCGGATTCGGACAGTTCAGTGGGGGAGAGCGATCTGATTGGCCCTGGCCGGGCTGTATCTGCTGACCACTACCATATCTGCGTAGAGAGAAACACGTAAACGGATGTTCGCAACGCATGTGTCATGTCGACCGAGAGCCGCGAGCGGAGAAATCTCTTGCCGGCCAGTGGCTGTGAAGGATTTCTAGGCTCGGCTATGCCTCGCTCGAAATGACCGGACCATTGCGAAACAGACACGGCATTTACCAGACGTGGTGCGGCTGTTCCTTTTCTCTGCTCCCCCTGAAGGGGGAGCTGTCAGCGCAGCTGACTGAGGGGGTGAAACACCCAACGCATTATGTCCGGCAAGACATCAGGGAGAGGTAGACGAACCATGACCGACAGTCAGTCCAATCCGCAATCCACGCCGCAGGAGCCGCAGACCCCGCCGCAGCCCAAGCCGCTGCCCGGACAGATCTACATCCGCCCCGGCATCGACGACCGCCCGGACCTCGACAAGGCGCTCACCCCCGAAGACAAGAAGGCCATCGCCCGCCTCGCCGTCCGCATCGAACGCGAAAAGCCCGACGACTCCGCCGCCCACGCCGAAACGCAGGCCGTGCGCATGTCCACCGCCGGCTCGCCCGCCGTGGCCACCGCCGTCGCGCCCACGCCGATCGCCGACGCATCGTCCGCGTTCCTCGACATGCGCGACCCGATGGTCGCCGCCGACGGCACCAAGCCCAGCAAGCCGGAAGTCCACCGTCTCACCGTCGCCTTCACGCTCGCCGCGCTGCTGCGCACCCTGCCGTGGGCGATGCTCAACATGGTTGCCCTGCCGGCCCTCATCGACCGTCTGTACGGCAGCCCGTTCGACCATCGTGCCGCGACCGGCGCCGCGGCCGCGGAATCCGCCCACATCGCCGGCATCGCCCCGCTGCCGTGGCTCGCGCTCATCGTCGCGCTCGGCTCGATCGTCGGTCTGCTGGCCAACGTGGTCATCGGCGTCCACTCCGACCATACGCGCACGCAGTTCGGCCGCCGCACCCCGTGGATCATCGCGGGCGGTCTGCTCAGCGCGCTGTTCACGCTGCCGCTCGGCGCCCTCGGTTCCGCCGGTGCCATCCTGTTCTTCTGGCTGCTGCTGCAAATCACCTACGCCATGCTCGCCGCGCCGCTCGCCGCCGCGTTCGGCGAACGACTGCCCGACAAGTTCCGCGAACATGCGATGCGCTGGCGTGGCGTCGGCCTCATGGTCGGTCAGATGCTCGGCGTCGCGCTCGGCGCGGGCGGACTCGCGCTGGGTGGCGATCTGCCGTTCGGCCTGACCGCGCTCGCGTTCATCCTGTGCACGGTCGTGACGCTGCTCGTGTGGCCGAAGGAAGGCTCCAGCGAGTCGATCGCGTCCGTCAAGTTCAACTCCCGTCCGGCGCTCGCCGCGATGTTCAAGCTGCCGGCCGGCGATGAGAACGCCGCGTTCCGCCGTGCGTACTTCGCCCGCATCTGCATGATGACCGGCGTCGGTCTGATGACCGTGTTCCAGTGGATGATCGTGCGGCACTACGTGCTCGCCGCGTGGCTGATGGACGCGCGTTCCGTCGCGACGTCCGCGCCGGCGATCCTGCCGGTGTGCTCGGCGATGCTGGTGATCGCGCTTGGCGTGTGCATCGGCGCGGGCCTTGCGGCCGGTTGGTCCGAGTGGCTCAGCGAGTGGTGCGAGGAGAAGAACGTGGCCACGCGCGTCGTCGTGATCGTGGCGTGCGCGGTGTACGCCGCGGCGATCGTGATTCCGCTCGTGCTGGGCATTCTGTTGGCGCCGACGGTCATCAACGTGGGACTGTTCGTGTACGGTCTGCTGACCGGTTGCGCGTTCGGCCTGTACGACGTGTTCAATCAGGACGTCGTCGCCGAGTCGATCCCCGATCCGCGTGACAACGCGCGCTATCTCGCCGTGCTCAACGTGGCGACGACCTACGGCACGGTGATCGCGTGCTGCCTTGGCGTGATCGCCGTGATGTCGGCCGGATACGTCGCGCTGCTCATGGTCGCGATCGTGGCCGTGCTCATCGCCGCCGCGCTCACGCCCAAGGCCGCGTAAGTCCGGGTCACATAGTGAACATGCGCTGGTTCGCCGCGGCGGCCGCTCCTATCGTGTGGAACCAGTCGAGCACACAGCTCGGTGGTTTCGTTCGATACCGAAAGGAGGTTCGCCACGATGACTGGATACACTGCAACCGTTGAGTTCAACGCTCTGCTGTCCGCACGAATTATTATTCCGTCTTCGTTGGCGGACTGATTCGGCATACAGCTTGAAGCCCCGCCAACGAAGGCAGGGTGCAAGCGAGAAGTCGCGATCTTCGCAAGAAGCCCTGCCTGAATGGCGGGGCTTTTTTGATACGCCCCACAAGGTCACCGGTCAAATCACAAGCTGTACATCTTGGCCCCCTCGGCTGAGGGGGCTGTCAGCGAAGCTGACTGGGGGAGCGTCCACCCAAGAAACGCTCCAAGGCTTCCGCCTATCCCCAATCCGCGTCACGGACAGTCCCGCAAACCAAAGGGAGCCAACAAGCGAACGCAATCACATACGACGTAACGAACAACACACAGACTACAGGAGCATCACATGTCAGCAGTGGAATCCACGACGCGCACCGCCGTGGCCGGCAAGCTGAAATCCGCCGCACGCGATTCGGTCAAAACCGTCATCGCAGCCTCGATGGTCGGCACGGCCATCGAATTCTACGACTTCTACGCCTACGGCACCGCCGCGGCGAACTACTTCCCGCACATCTTCTTCTCCGACAAGACCAATCCGACCGTCGCCATGCTGGCGAGCTTCCTCACGTTCGCGATCGCGTTCATCGCCCGCCCGCTCGGCTCGCTCGTTTTCGGCCACTTCGGCGACCGACTCGGCCGCAAGGCCACGCTGGTCGTCTCGCTGATGACGATGGGCGTCGGTACGTTCCTGATCGGCTGCCTGCCGACCTATAAGACGGCCGGCGTGGGCGCGGTCGCGATGCTGTGCCTGCTGCGGTTCGTGCAGGGCGTCGGCCTCGGCGGCGAATGGTCGGGCGCGGCGCTGGTCGCCACCGAGAATGCGCCGGAAGACAAGCGCGCGCTGTACGGCTCGTTCCCGGAGCTGGGCGCGCCGATCGGATTCTTCCTGTCGAACGGCACGTATTTCGTGCTCGAGTCGTTCAACGATTCCGATGCGATGCTCGCGTGGGGCTGGCGTGTGCCGTTCCTGCTGAGCGCGGTGCTCGTGGTCGTCGGTCTCGTCGTGCGCGTCCAGATGGAGGAGACGCCGATCTTCCGCATGGCTCAGGAGAAGCAGCAGGTCGTCAAGGCCCCGGTGGTCGAGGTGTTTAAGAAGTCGTGGAAGCAGGTGCTGCAGGCGACGTTCCTCGTGGCCGTCACGTACACGCTGTTCTACACGCTCGCCACCTGGTCGCTCGCATGGGGCACGAAGACCGGCGCCGAAGGCGGCGGCGATCTCGGATTCACCAATCAGGAGTACCTGCTCATGCTGATGATCGCGATCTGCGTGTTCGCCGCGTTCATCGTGATCTCCTGCGTGAACGCCGACAAGTTCGGCCGTCGTCGCGTGATCGTGACCTCGTCGGTGCTGCTCGTCGTGTTCGCGCTGCTGTTCCCGTTCCTGCTCAACGGCCAGGTCGTCGGCCAGCGCAACTTCTTTGCGAACATGGTGTTCCTGTGCGTCGGCTTCGCGCTCATGGGCACTGCGTTCGGCCCGATCGGCGCGTTCCTGCCCGAGCTGTTCGATGCGAACGTGCGCTACTCCGGCTCCGGCATCGGCTACAACCTCGCCGCGATCGTCGGCGCGGCGTTCGTGCCGACCATCGCCACGTGGCTCAGCTCCCACTGGGGCGTGCACTCCGTGGGCCTCTACCTCGGCGTGATGGCCGTCTGCTGCCTCGTCGCCGTCCTCACCTGCAAAGAGACAAAGGACGTTGACTTTACGAAGTAGCCTCTTCCTTTCCCTCCCCTACATAAGGGGAGGGTGGCAGCGAAGCTGACGGGTGGGGTCACCAAGAGACTCCCCCCGTCCGCATCACCGCCCCGTCATCAATCCACCCAAACATTACATCCCCAACCAATCATTCAATATTTGGACGTGACCATCCACGCCAACCCCTACCGGACTAGAACAGTGCGGCAGGAGACGATGACTTTCCTCTACGGGACACAATCCCAACGTCGAAAGCCCTACCAATCTCACCGATTGTCGGGCGCCTTACCAACGCCCACAAGCAACATAAAGGAGTGCCTATCATGGCAGCAACTATCTGGTACGAAAAGGACGCCGATCTCTCCGTGTTCGATGGCAAGAAGGTCGCCATCCTCGGTTACGGCTCGCAGGGCCACGCTCACGCGCTGAACCTGCGCGACTCGGGCGTCGACGTGGTCGTCGGCCTGCGTCCTACCTCCAAGTCCGTGGAGTTCGCCAAGGAGCAGGGCCTCGAGGTCAAGCCGGTGCCGGAAGCGGTCGCCGAGGCCGACGTCGTGATGATCCTGCTGCCTGACCAGTACCAGGCCAAGGTCTACAAGGAGGACGTCGAGCCGAACCTGAAGCCGGGTGCCGCGCTGGCGTTCGCTCATGGTTTCAACATTCACTACGGCTACATCAAGCCGTCCGAGGATCACCCGGTCTTCATGGTTGCCCCGAAGGGCCCGGGCCACATCGTTCGTCGTGAGTACGCCGCCGGCCGTGGCGTCCCGGTCGTCGTGGCCGTCGAGCAGGACCCGGATGGCAAGACCTGGCCTCTGTGCCTCGCCTACGCCAAGGCTCTGGGCGCGCTGCGTGCAGGTGCCATCAAGACGACCTTCACCGAGGAGACCGAGACCGATCTGTTCGGCGAGCAGGACGTGCTGATGGGCGGCATCAACCACCTGTGCGACATGGGCTTCGACGTGCTGACCGAGGCTGGCTACCAGCCGGAGATCGCCTACTTCGAGGTGTTCCACGAGCTGAAGATGCTGGTCGACCTCGCCAACGAGGGTGGTCTGAACAAGGCCCGTTGGTCCTGCTCCGACACCGCCCAGTACGGCGACTACACCTCCACGGTCATCACCGAGGAGACCAAGAAGCGCATGCAGTACCAGCTCAAGCGCATTCAGGACGGCTCCTTCGCCAAGGAGTTCATGGACGATCAGGCCGCCGGCGCTCCGAAGTTCAAGAAGCTGCAGGAGGAGTACTCGCACCCGCACCTCGAGACCGTCGGCCCGAAGCTGCGCGCCATGTTCTCCTGGAACAACGGCCCGGCCAAGGATCAGGACGAGGCCGAGTCCTTCAACGGCAAGATCGCTCGTACCCAGGTTCAGTGACCTTTATCGTGCCGTTGCGGCCGCGCTGATCGCGTGACTGCATAATACCCCTAAGCCGCCGTCTCCGTTCATCCCGTCGGGGCCGGCGGCTTTGTACGTTTCACGGGTATCACCATGCACGCGGAGCGTGACCGGGAGCGGGGCTGCGAGTGGCCGTCATCATGGAAACGTTGAAAAATCAACCTTTTTAACGATGCCGCAATAATTGTGTGTCGCTCCCGGTCACGCTCCGCGTTGCGCATGTCGACGCCGACGCTGGCGTGCGCGGTTCGCTCTACGTCGCTCGTCATCAAGTAATGCACGATACTGCGGCAATGGTTGCTCGCTCAGCGTCCTGCCTAGCGCCCGTGCAACCTGTTCCGCCATTGATCGGCATCCCTCCGCGGTCAGAACGTCGTCGGCGAAAACCACGATGACTTGGTATCGTTCTTCGCGTAAGGCGCGCCTTGTGCGTTCGTCCCGACGATACTGCCGTTTGTCGATCCTGTGAGCGTCGCCGTCGTATTCGATGACCACCCGCTGTTGCGGATAAGCCAAGTCCACGGATACGGTCCGTCCCAACGATCGGATATATATTGGCCACTGGGTTTGCGGACGGGGCAGTCCGTATCGCAACAGTCCCAAAATAGCGCGTGCCTCCATCGGCGAATCCGTGACGGTTTCCAAAAACGGTAGCGCGGCTAGGCACTGTATTTTTCCGGGGAATGCGGGAGTCTGACTGAGAAACTGGCGTATGTCGTCGATGCAGATGGATACGCACCGTGTGGCGGCCCTCAGTATGGCATCGGCGAGCACGATGACTTCGATTTGACTGAGATGTCGAGACAGGATCGCCCATGTAATCAATGGATGGGTGAAGACGATCCGTTGTCCGTTGTGTTGGCAAGCCAGATTGCCCGGGGTCGGATTAAGAGACGACCATCGCAGATACCGCGTGTCGACTCGGTCTGGCCGTCGCGTCCTCGCTTCGTACAGGACGTGGAACATGCAGGCCTTAAGCGTGACGTTGAACGGGATCTCAATGCAGCAAAGTTTCAATGCGGTCAGACCGGTGTATACGGGAGTCGTATGCGACCGGGAGGTGTGCGCGGCGCATTGGATGATAGTGGCCGTTTGCGTACGGACCAGTGATTGGGCCAGATAGTCGCGTGGAACGGTGGTGTCGGTCGGGGTCGATGACGGTGCTGGTGCTGGTTGATGCGGCGGCGCGTTGTTGTATGTGTTCATGGCAGTAGCGTAGATACTATTTGGCGATTGCCGAGTGAAAAACGAGGTATGTGGTCGAAAGGTACGTTTCGACCACATACCTCGTTTTCGCTTGCGTCAACAATCGATATGTGATATCCGATAATTCCCCCGTTATGACGCGGAGCGTGACCGGGAGCGGGGCGCAATCATTGGGGTATGTTTCAAAAAGGTTGATTTTTCAACGTTTTTTATGATAGCGACGATGCGTCGCCCCGCTCCCGGTCACGCTCCGCGACGCAAAGGGGGAAGGAGAGTGCGGTAGACTGTCCACGTTTGGAACGTGACGTGGCTCACGTTGTGGACGATGACCGGATGGCGACGGGGTTATCGGTAGGATGGGGAGCAGTTCCGAGGACAAAATCCTCACGCTTGAGACGTTCGGGCCAGCCGCCCGAATACCCAAACGCGCAGAATGATGTACACAACACATAATGCGCAACCACACAACACCGTGTGCCGTGCCACGTCCCCGTGTGCGGCGGCACGCAAGTACAAGGAGTGCTTACATGGCTGCACAAATCTGGTATGAGAACGATGGCGATCTGTCCGTGCTCGAAGGCAAGAAGGTCGCGATCATCGGTTACGGCTCGCAGGGCCACGCCCACGCGCTGAACCTGCGCGATTCCGGCGTCGACGTAGTCGTCGGCCTGCGCCCGACCTCCAAGTCGGTCGAGTTCGCCAAGGAGCAGGGCCTCGAAGTGAAGTCCGTTCCGGAAGCCGCCGCCGAGGCCGACGTCATCATGATCCTCGCCCCGGATCAGTACCAGCGCACCATCTGGGCCAACGACATCGAGCCCAACATCAAGCCGGGCGCGGCCGTCGCGTTCGCCCACGGTTTCAACATTCACTACGGCTACATCAAGCCGTCCGAGGATCACCCGGTGTTCATGGTCGCGCCGAAGGGCCCGGGCCACATCGTGCGTCGTGAGTACGCCGCCGGCCGTGGTGTCCCGGTCGTCGTGGCCGTCGAGCAGGACCCGCGCGGCGACGGCTGGGCGCTGACCCTGGCCTACGCGAAGGCCCTCGGTGCCCTGCGCGCCGGCGCCATCAAGACCACCTTCAAGGAGGAGACCGAGACCGATCTCTTCGGCGAGCAGAACGTCCTCATGGGCGGCGTGAACAAGCTCGTCGAGATGGGCTTCGAGGTCCTCACCGACGCCGGCTACCAGCCGGAGATCGCCTACTTCGAGGTCTGCCACGAGCTGAAGATGCTCGTCGACCTGATGAACGAGGGTGGTCTGAACAAGGCCCGTTGGTCCTGCTCCGACACCGCCCAGTACGGCGACTACACCAACACCGTCATCAACGAGGACTGCCGCAAGCGCATGGAGTACCACCTCAAGCGCATCCAGGATGGCTCCTTCGCCAAGGAGTTCATCGACGACCAGGATGCCGGCGCCCCGCACTTCAAGGAGCTGCAGGAGAAGTACTCCAACGAGCGCATCGAGACCGTCGGTCCGAAGCTGCGCGCCATGTTCTCCTGGAACAAGGATGGCGTGAAGGACGCCGACGAGGCCAACTCCTTCACAGGCAAGATCGCCCGCGCCCAGGTTCAGTGACGTTCCCTTCGTCGACTGACCGAGTCGCGTGTTCTTCTGTCATTTCGACCGAGCGTAGCGAGCGGAGAAATTTCCCAGGAAGTATTGCCCGGTAAAAGATCTCTCCACTCGGCTATGCCTCGGTCGAAATGACACGGGTACATACAGGTACCGGGCAAGAGCGCCTAGATGACAGCCGCCGTTTCCGTCTCTTTGGAAGCGGCGGCTTCGTCGTATTCAGGCACGCCGGACAAACCGTAATGGTAGCGTTATCATCGATACCGGCCAACCAGCCCGAAGGAGCGCCGAACCCATGTTCATCCCACGGTATTACGAAAACCTAGACACCTCGCACGTCGGCACCGAGCCGAACCGCGCCTACTACATCCCCGCTTCACGCCGCATGGACACCGTCGGCGAACGCCGCGCGAACTCCGACCGGTTCACGCTGCTCAACGGCGACTGGGATTTCAAGTACTACGCCAGCATCTACGATCTGGATGACGACGTTCGCGCCGCCCACGCGGCCGGCCTTCCCGCATTCTTCGACGACGGTTTCGACGGTGTCGGCACGGACGCCGACGCCGAGGTCTGGGAGCATCGCGCCGCCGTCAGCCACGGTCGCGAGGCCGCCGGCTTCACCGCGATCCCGGTGCCGAGCGTGTGGCAGAACCACGGCTTCGACGGCCACCAGTACACGAACGTCAACTACCCGTTCCCGCTCGACCCGCCGTTCGTCCCGCACGACAACCCGTGCGGCGTCTACATCCACGAGTTCGAGCACACGCCGAACGATGCCGCCCCGCGTACCTTCCTCAACTTCGAAGGCGTGGACTCGTGCTTCTACGTGTGGCTCAACGGCACGTTCATCGGCTACTCGCAGGTCTCGCACTCCACCAGCGAGTTCGACGTGACCGACGCGCTCGTCGACGGCATGAACATGCTCGCCGTGCTCGTGCTCAAGTGGTGTGACGGCAGCTATCAGGAGGATCAGGACAAGTTCCGCATGTCCGGCATCTTCCGCGACGTCTACCTGCTCGACCGGCCGGAGGACGCGATCCGCGACTACTTCGCGCACACGTCGATCTGGCGCAACGTCGATCCCGACAAGCTGGACGATCTGACCGACGCCGAGTACGACGCGTCGCCGGTCGATCATGCGACCGTGGACGTCGACTTCGCGTTCTACGACAACGTGGACGTTCCGGTGACCGTGCAGCTGTTCGATGCGGACGGCGAGCTGGTGGCCGAAACGCAGGCCGAGCCGATCGATCTTGCGAACGTTGGCGCGGCTGCGAACGATGGCGATGACCTGTCTGACGACGAAGATGATGCGGATGATCTGATCGACGAGGCCGAGGATGTGCTGCTCGACAATGCCGACGCGGCCGACAAGGGACTGCTGGACGGCGACGACACGGCCGATGGTGCCGCCGCCGATGACGAGTCCGCCGACGATCTGGAAGAAGGCACCGTCGAATCCATCGACGAGATCGCGGACGAATCTGAGCCGACCGACGCGGAATCCGCGCTGCACATCGCCATCGAAACCGGCACCGCGTCGCCGATGATCATCGACACGGACACCGCCGCCGGCGACAGCGCGTTCCTGCCGACCGCGCACGCGCAGCTCGTCGTCAACGACCCCAAGCTGTGGACCGCCGAAACCCCATACCTGTACACCATCGTCTACACCACGGCGAACGAGACGATCACCGATCACGTCGGCATCCGCGAGATCAGCGTCGACGGCAACGTCGTCAAGGTCAACGGCAAGCCGATCAAGATCCACGGCGTCAACCGCCACGACTCCGACCCCGTCACCGGCCCGGTCATCAGCGAGGCGCAGATCATGCGCGACCTGACGCTGATGAAGGAGCACAACGTCAACGCGATTCGCACCAGCCACTACCCGAACGCGCCGCACTTCTACGATCTGTACGACCGACTCGGCTTTTACGTGATCGGCGAGGCCGACGACGAGAGCCACGGCACCGATCAGGAGATCGCCGAGGATACGAGCTGGGAGGCGTCGTGCGCCCGCTGGCCGCGCATGATCGCGGACAACCCGGCGTTCACCGCGCCCACCGTCGACCGCGTGCAGCGCTGCGTCGAGCGCGACAAGAACCGCCCGAGCATCATCTTCTGGTCGATGGGCAACGAATGTGCATACGGTTGCACGTTCGAGGCCGCGCTCGCGTGGACGCAGGCGTTCGACCCGAGCCGACTCACGCACTACGAGTCCGCGCGGTATGTGACGGCCGATCGCGAGTATGATTTCAGCCATCTCGACATCCACAGCCGCATGTATCCGCCGCTGGAGGACATCGACCAGTACTTCTCCGAGGAAGGCCCGCGCACGCCGGACGGCAAGCACGACGGCACCTTCGGCGGAGACGATGGTGACAACGGTGTCAAGCCGTACTTCATGTGCGAGTTCTGCCATGCGATGGGCAACGGCCCGGGCGATCTCGAGGAGTACTTCGACCGCATCCAGCGTTACGACGGCCTGGTCGGCGGCTGCATCTGGGAGTGGTGCGACCATGCGATCGACCGCGGCACGAATGCGGCCGGCAAGCGCGAGTACGCGTACGGCGGTGATTCGGGCGAGTATCCGCACGACGGCAACTTCTGCATGGACGGTCTCGTGTACCCCGACCGCACGCCGCACACCGGCCTGCTCGAGTTCAAGAACGTGTACCGCCCGGTGCGCGTCGCCGGATTCGACCCGGCCGCCGGAACGGTCACGCTGCACAACTACTACGACTTCCTCAACACCGCGGACGCGGGCCTGTTCCTCGACTTCACGCTCGTGGTCGACGGACGGCCGACCGTGAACGCCGTGTGGGAAGACGATGCTCAGGCCGGCGATGTGTTTCGCGTGAAACATCCGGGCAACTACGCGCCTTCCATGCCGGCGATCGAGCCGCACGGCGAGACGACCGTGGAACTGCCGACTGCGATCCGTTCTGCGATTGCGAAGCTGGGCGAGTCGGCCGGCAAGGTGACGCTGCTCGTGCGCACGTATCGTCTGACCGATGATGGCGTGCTGCTCGCCGGATTCCCGCTCGGCTTCGACGAGGTCGCTGTGCCGACCGCCGATCCGCGCAACCAGACCGTCGTCGCGCTGCTGGAAGCGGTTCGTGACGACGACCCGGCGGCCGAGGACGAGGCCACGGAGGCTGTGGAGTCTTCTGAGACCGGCTGCGCATGCGACGGCGACCGCGACTCCGCGCAGTGCGCGTGCGGTGACTGTGCATGCGGCAAGGCCGATGGCGAGCCGGCTGCCGCCACCGGAACGTCGCCGCTGTTCTCCGGCGAATCCGGCACCGTCATCCCGCCGCTGCTCACCGTGTCCGAAACGTCCCGCACGATCACCGTCGAATCGCCGGACTTCCGGTACGAACTCGACAAGCGCACCGGTCTGTTCTCGTCGATGACGTTCGCGAACCGTTCGCTGCTCGACCGTCCGATGGAGGTCAGCATCTGGCGCGCACCCACCGACAACGATCGCAATGTTCGTCACGAATGGGAACGTGCGCAGTATGATCGTGCAACCGTTCGCGCCTACGAGGTCGGTGTGCTGGTCGACGAGGACGATGTGATCGAGCCGACGCCCGATTCGGTATCCGACATGGATATGGTCGCGCCGGACATCGCCGCGCAGTCCGAAGGCGAACCGACGTTCGTTGCATCGTTCGGCGGTGCGAACGATCGCGGTGGCGCGCCCGTCGTCGATACGAACGCGGTATCCGTCGCCGGCGACGTGACGATCCACGCGCGACTCGGTCTGGTCGCGCCGATCGTCCAGCGCATCGCCGACATCGACGCGACGTGGACGATCCACGTCAACGGTGCGGTCGAACTGACGATGGACGTGACGCGCGACACCGCGTTCCCGTTCATGCCGCGCTTCGGTCTGCGTCTGTTCGTGCCCAAGGCGATGCGCGACGTGACGTACTGCGGTCTCGGCCCGGTCGAAAGCTACGCCGACAAGCGTCGCGCCAGCTGGCACGGCGTCTTCTCCGGTACGCCGGCCTCGCTGTTCGAGCCGTACATCAAGCCGCAGGAGAATGGCAACCACCATGACTGCGACTGGGCGTCCGTGGCCGGCGACGGCGTGACGCTCACGTTCTTCGGCGAGCAGACGTTCGACTTCCAGGCGCTGCCGTACACCGCCGAGGAGCTGACGCGCAAGATGCACAACAGCGAGCTCGAACAGGCGGATTCCACCGTGGTGAACGTGGATTACGCGCAGTCCGGCATCGGGTCGAACAGCTGCGGACCGGCCTTGGCCAAGCAGTACCGGCTGGATGCGGAACAGTTCTCGTTCACGATCGGGCTGTTGCCGTCCGCGCACTGACGGCCGCGAAGAACGCATGGGCGACGAGTTTCTCTGACCGCCGCTTCGCGGGCCGTGCGGCGAGGAAACCCGTCGTGCGATGTTGCCGCTGACATAAGTACAGGTCCCGGTAGGAGCGTTCCTGTCGGGACCTCGTCATATCGGCATGGCTGCGATCACGGCTGACAACGTTTGCCATATGGCGGCTCGCTGAACGTTCCCGGCCATGCCCGGACGGATATAATCGGGGGGATTACCGGAATCGCCATCAAGGAAGTTCAGAGCATGGAGAACCCCCGCCAGTCACGCGCGGCCTCGTCCCGACGCATCACCGACGATATGCGTCGTGCCGTATCGACGAGCACGGATGCGAATACGGCTGCAAACGCAAGCATCAGTGCGAACGGTCGCACCAGTGCAAACCGTCGCACACGGTCGCATATCACCGCCATCGACGGTCTGCGCGCACTCGCCATCATCGGCGTGGTCGCCTACCACACGCGCCCGTCGTTGCTCGCCGGCGGCTTCCTCGGCGTCACCGTCTTCTTCGTCATCAGCGGTTTCCTCATCACCCGCAGCCTGGCCGCGCAACTGGCACGCACCGGCACACTGTCCTACGGCACATATCTGATGAAGCGCTTCAGACGACTGATTCCGCCGGTCGCGGTCATCATCGCGGTTACCGCGCTGGCCAGTTACCTCATCGCGCCGAGCCTCTTCGCCAAAGCCCAGTCCGACGCCCTGCCGTCCATGCTGTTCGTCAGCAACTGGGTCTACATCTTCCGCCACGTGTCCTATTTCGCGGCCGCCGGTCTCCCGTCGCCGCTGACGCACCTGTGGTTCCTGAGTCTGCTCATGCAGTTCTACCTGCTGTGGCCGATCGTGCTGCTCGCGCTGTATCGCAGCGGACTGTCCCGTACGATGCGAATCGCGGCCGTCGCCGCGCTGACGGTACTGTCCGCCGTGCTGATGGCGGTGCTGTTCGACCCGACCGCGGCCGGCAGTCGCGTCTACTACGGATTGGATACGCGCGCCGCCGAACTGTTGTGCGGCGCGGCACTGGCGATGCTGATCCCGTCGCGCAAGCCCGACACGGCCCGGCGTCGGAGGGCACATGCCGTCGGTCCCGTCGCCGCATCCGCCCGTTCGCGGCATCTCGGCGTCGGCGATCTCGCCGGCCTGACGCTGCTGGTTGCGATGATCGTCGCGTTCGTCGTCATCCGGTCGGATTCGACGTTCCTGTACCGCGGCGGCTATCTGATCGCGGCTCTGCTGGCCGCGCTGCTGCTCGCGCTGGTGATGGTGCCCGGCAATCTGGCCGGCCGCGTGCTGTCCGCGGCTCCGATGCGTTACCTCGGTTCGCGGTCGTTCTCGCTGTATCTCGTGCATTATCCGATGCTCGAAATGATGAATCCGGCGACGCGCGCCACCGACCTGGCATGGTGGGAGTGGATCGTGCAGGCGATCGCATTGCTGATCGCTGCCGAGGTGTTCTATCGGCTGATCGAGCATGTGCCGGCCGGTGTTGCGTCCGTGGTGCGTGTGGCCAGTGCCGCTGGTGCCGATGCCGTGCGCGGCCTCGGCAACGCGGGTGGTTTCGACGGTGCGGGTCGTGCGGCTGCCGTGCGGTGGGCGCAATCGGTTGCGCGGCGTGCGATCGTCATGCTGAGCGCGGTCGCCGTGGCGTTGCTGTGCGTGCTGCCGCTCAACTGGGGTGTGATCGCGTCGGCCCGTGCCGCGTATCTGCGTCCGGTCGTGGCGCAGACCGCGAAGCCGAAGACCCCAAAGACCCCGTCGGCGGGAACGGCGCGGTCAAAGACGGCTTCGGGGAATGATGCCGGTCAATCCGCTGCCGATAACGGTTCCGGTTCGGCTGACGGTTCTGCCGATGACCAGGGCAAGGATTCGTCGGGCAAGCTGGTGCCGGTGGCCGAGAAGGTGCCGAAGAATCTCGACACGACCGGCTGGACGTACGATGCGACCACCGGTGTCTGCACTGCCGATCCGCTGATCATCAGCGATTCGATCGAGCTGGGCGCGCGCAGCGTAATGGATGTCGTCATGCCGAACGCTGTGCAGGACAACGAAGTGAGCCGTCCGATCACCGCGTTCCCCGACCTGTATCAGCAGCATGTGGCCGCTGGCGAGGACAAGCGGGTGGTGATCGCCGCGCTCGGCGCCAACAGTGCGAGCGTCGATCGGCCGGAGATTCTGGAGAATGTGGTGGCGTCCGTGCAGGGCAAGCCGCTGTATTTCATCACGGTCCGCTCTCCGATGATCAGTCAGGATTGGGTGAACGAGAACCTGCGCTCGGTGGCGGCGAAGCACGACAACGTCGGTATCATGGATTGGCATGGGCTGAGCGAGGGACACGACGAGTACTTCGCTGACGACGGCACGCATCTGACGCAAGGCGAGGGGCTGGGCGCCGAAGCCTATTCCCGCATGATCGTCAGTGCGTTGTGCGGGCAGTGAGTGCGCGTTCTGTGCATGATGGTTGACCGGAGCGGCGTATCGAACGTTATGCGCGTTTGATACGCCGCTTTGTTGTATATGCGTCCGTAGCTGCAGGTTGGTGTGTTGTTTGCCTTGTGTTTGGTTATGGGGTTTAGTGTGGGGTTTGTTGGACGTGGTTTGCTGGCGCGCGACACGCCGAGGGAGGCGTGTGTTTTCTAGGGTTTTGCGGTTGGTGGTCGGTTGTCGATTTGCGTGGTTGGTGGTTGGTGTGTATGTTTATCTCTTGCTGCTCAGCGCGGCGGGGTTCTTCTCCTGAAGGGTGTTGCCTCGTTGACGTGGTGGTGGTTTGAGAACTCAAGAGCGTGTTTGTACTACTTCTTTATAGTCAATGATTGCCAGTTCATTCCTCGCTTCCTGTTTTGGGGAGTCCATGAGAGTGGGTAATGAGGGGTGAGGTTTTTGTGCGAACGTCCTTCCTTATAGGATGTTTTGTCAATTTTGTTTTGTGAGTCATCTTTTCGGATGTCTTCTGCATGGTTTTTTGTGGAGGGTTCGATTCTGGCTCAGGATGAACGCTGGCGGCGTGCTTAACACATGCAAGTCGAACGGGATCCCTCAGCTTGCTGGGGGTGAGAGTGGCGAACGGGTGAGTAATGCGTGACCGACCTGCCCCGTACTTTGGAATAGCTCCTGGAAACGGGTGGTAATGCCGAATGCTCCGATATGCTGCATGGCGTGTCGGGAAAGGGTTTACCGGTATGGGATGGGGTCGCGTCCTATCAGCTTGACGGTGGGGTAACGGCCTACCGTGGCTTCGACGGGTAGCCGGCCTGAGAGGGCGACCGGCCACATTGGGACTGAGATACGGCCCAGACTCCT